>DASQFD010000054.1:0-37791 GCA_035633255.1 Dermatophilaceae bacterium | reverse complement strand
CCCCGGCCCATGGTGACCCATCCGTGCCAGGTACCGCGGGCGTCGCGATAGATGGAAGACCGTCCGTTGGCCGACCGGCTTCGGCTCACGACGACACCAGCCGGGCACCGTAACTACGCAAATCCTCGGGGCGGAACAAGGTTCGCTTACCCACTTTGACGTGACGCAGATCGGCGTCGTTGCGGATTAGGCGGAACATCGTCGCCCGGGACACCCCGAGCCAGCTCGCCGCAGCGCCGACGTCGAGCAGGTGATCGTCCCCGGCGGGCAGGGTCACCGATGCCAGTACCTCGAGGTCGGCCCGGATGGCCGCCTCGTGCTCGGCCATGGCTTTGAGCCGCTCGTCGATACGGTCGGCGATCGAACGGAGCTCTGCGGACGTCACCCGAGTCACACCCACCGAAAGCGAGAACGGTGTCCCTGGCGCTCACGCGACCGGGTGATGCCGGACCCCGGGCGACGCCCTGAGACGCGGTGAACCGGCGACAGCCGATGAGAGCACCCGCGCCCCGCTGAGCCGCTCAACTGCACCACTAACTGCACCACCTGGGGGCCAAAGCCACGCATCGGACGCCTCTCTTCCCGACCGAAAGGCTGCCTGACCTGCGGCTATTCGTTGTGGGCCCCGTGGGGCTCGAACCCACAACCTACGGATTAAAAGTCCGCAGCTCTGCCAATTGAGCTAGAGGCCCGCGCCACGGTGCGGGCCGGTCGGCGCGGCGCCCGTGGGCCGTGCGAGGCAGTATGCCGCACCCTCCCGGCGGGTCCCCCCGAGACGTCCCTCGACCACGGACACCGATCCGCCGAGGCGCGCCCCGGCGCTGCGCCTTCAGAACGCCGTCAGAACATCTCGTCATGTGTCGCCCGAGCGGTCGGCACCGCTGATACCGCCGGTCGGAGGGCTGCGGTGCCCGTCGGCGGCGCCGGTGGGGCCGGCCGGCCCTGCCGGTCAGGCCGGCCGGTCCTGCAGGTCCCGCCTCGGCGTCAGGCTCGCCGGCACCGGCTCGGCGAAGCGGAGCGCGATCTCCGCGACCACCGGCGGGGGCGCCGGCGGCGTGACCACCTCGAACGCGGACACCACCCGCGCCACGGCGAGCGTCGCCTCCAGCATCGCGAACTGCGTCCCGATGCAGGCCCGCGCGCCGCCACCGAACGGCAGCCAGGCGTACCGGTGCCGTGCGGCGACGGCGGCCGGCTCGAAGCGGGCCGGGTCGAAGCGCTCCGGCTCCGGCCACCACCGAGGGTCGCGGTGCACCGACCAGATCGGCACGATGACGTGCGCACCGGCCGGCAGGTCGTGCCCGAGGACGGACGTCCCGGGCGGGCCGACGCGCGCGACCGCCGGCGCGGCGGCATACAGTCGCAGGCCCTCCTGCACGCACCGCCCGGCCCAGCTCAGCCGGTCCACGTCCGCGGCGGTGACCGGCCCGCCCCCCTCCTCCACCGCGCCGAGCACCTCCCGCGCCTCGGCCCGCACCCGCTCCTGCCACTGCGGTTCGCTGCCGAGGAGGTGCAGGGTGGCGGCCAGCGCCGTCGACGTCGTCTCGTAGCCGGCGAGCACGAAGATCAGCGCCTCCGCCCGGACCTCCTGGGCGCTCAGGCCGCGCCCGGTCCGGGGGTCGGTCGCGTGGGCGAGCAGGCCGACCAGGTCGCTGCTGCCGTCCGGCAGCCCGCGCCCGCTGCGCGCGACCACCGCGTCGACCGCCGAGCAGACCTCGCCCCGCGCCGCCTCGTACCGCCGCTGTGACGGGGTGGGGACCCACCGGGGCAGGTGCACTGGCGCCAGTGCCCGGCGGTTCAGGCGGCGGTTCACGACCGGCACCTGGCGCTCGACGACCTCGGCGACCTCCTCGATGTCGGTCCCGAACACGACCCGGCCGACCACCCGCAGCGTGTAGCGGATGGCGTGCGGCACGAGGTCGACAGGAGTGAGCGACCCGTCCGGGGACCCCGCGGCGGAGCCGGCCGCGCTCTGCGCGAGGCGGCGCACCAGGTCCCGAGCCTCCTCGTCCATCTCGGGCACGAAGCCGGCCACCCGGCGCGCCGTGAACTGCGGCTGCACGACCCGCCGGTGCCGCTCCCAGTCCTCCCCGTCCAGGGTGAGCAGCCCGTCGCCGAACGTCGCGGCCACGTCCCGGTATGCCGGCGTCTGCTTGGTCAGCGTCCGGTCCGTGAGCACCTGCTGTATGCCGTCGGGGTGGCTGACGACGTAGACCTCCTGACGCAGGACGGCCGGCCCCATCCGGGCCCGCACCAGGTCGTGACCGCTGTCGCGGCACCGGTCCATGAAGACGAGGACGTCTCGCAGGAGGTCCAGGGCGGACCCGGCGAGCGGGCCGCCCGGCATCGTCGGCACGGCGTGGCCCGGCACGCTCTGCTGTGCCGCCATGCGCACCGCCTCCCAGAGCCGCCCGGCGCAGGGTCCCAGCCTGCCTGCTGCGGGCACCGAGCGCCAGAGCGCGCTCAGCCGGCGGCGGTGGCGGGGCCGGCGCTCAGCCGGCGGGCCGCGCTCAGCCGGCGGCGGTGGTGAGCGCGCCGCTGCCGTCCGACGGGCCGGCATACCGGATCAACACCCACACCAGCTTGCCCCCGCTGGTCGAGGTGACCCCCCAGTCGTCGACGAGCGCCTCGACGATCCGCAGGCCGCGCCCGCTGATGTCGTGCACGCTGCGGTCGGCGGCGATGTGCACCTTGCCGACTCCCCCGTCGCCGTCGCGCACGGTGAGGCGGAGGTGCCCGTCCAGCACCTCCAGACCCAGCTCGGGGGGCCCCTGCCCGTGGCGCAGCGCGTTGCTGACCAGCTCGGTGACGACCAGCTCGCAGTCCTCGCTCGAGACCGCGATGCGGTGCCCGTCGATGCGGTCGCGGATCCACGTCCGCGCCGCCCGGGCAGCGGAGGCATCGGGAGGCAGGGTCACCGAGTCGCGCATCGCCGAGCTCGCCCTCCGCCTCTGTGCCGCCGGGTCTCGACAGGGGCCCGGGCGGTCCCCGACGTGCAGCGGTGCCCGAGCCACGACAGCAGGATGGCATCCCGATGCCCGCCCGCGGGGCCTTGGGCACCGCCGGATCCGCTCACGCCACCTCCCGCACGTGGGCGACGAGGATGGCGACGTCGTCCTCCGCCGGCCGGGTGCGGAAGCGGCCGACCGCCTCCAGGACCTGGTCGGCCAGCCAGTCCGCCGCGGTGCCCGCCTGCTCGGGGGCCGGTATGCCGTCCGCCCGCCGCCGGGCGACCGCCTCACCGAGGGTGGCCGCGAGACGCTCCTCCCCGAACTGCTCGTCACCGGCCCGCGCCTCGGTGATCCCGTCGGTGACGAAGACCAGGAAGTCGCCGGGGCGCACCTCCTCGCGCGCCGTGTCGAGCCGGACGTCCGGCATGGCGCCGAGCAGCGGGCCGTCGGGGTCGAGGCGCACGCAGGTGCCGTCGGCTCGGACCAGCACCGGCGCCGGGTGCCCGCCGCGGGCCAGCTCCACCTCCCCGGTCCGGTCGCCCCCGAGGGTCAGCCGCCCGCAGGCCGCCGTGAGGAAGCGCTCGTGGTGGCCCTGGGCCAGGACCATGTCGCTCAGGCGCGCCAAGGCCTCTGCCGGCCCCAGGTCGTGGGCGACGGCGCGCAGGGTGTGCCGGGCCAGCCCGGTGACGCCCGCCGCGTCGACCCCCCGGCCGGAGACGTCGCCGATGACGAGGAGGTGGCTGCCCCGTCCGAGCGCGAAGGCGTCGTAGAAGTCGCCGCCCACCTCCACGGCCTCCTCGGCGGTCGCGTAGCGCACGGCGAGGTCGACGCCCGGGATGACGGGCAGCTCCTCCGGCAGGAGCGACTCCTGCAGGCGGGTGGCCACCCGGGTCCGCTGCCCGTACAGGCTGGCGTTGAGCAGGGCCACGGCGGCCCGTGAGCTGACGTCCTCGATGAGCCCCCGGTCGGCCAGCAGGGCCTGGCGGCGCTCCGGCCCCACCTCCACGACCAGCACCGCGCGGCACCGGCCACGCGCGAGCATCGGGACCGCCAGGCCCACCGCGCCCTCGGGGCGAGCCGGACCATCGGAACCATCGGAACCCTCGGGACCATCGGAACCCTCGGGACCATCGGGACCATCGGGACCATCGGGACCATCGGCACCATCGGCAGCACCGGGACCCTCGGCCCCCTCCCCGGTCCCGTCGGCACCGCAGACCACCGTCTTCCCGGTGCGGAAGGCGACGTCCGCGTGGCGCCGCGCAGTCTCGCCCCGGCCGGGCCGGCCAGCGGTGACCCCCGCGGAGGCGACCACGGCGTCGAGCGCGCCGCGGCCGTCGGGGACGAGAACGCTCACGCGGTCCGCGTGCTCGGGCACGAGCAGGGCCACGAACTCCTGGAGCACGGCCTGCTCGTCGAGCGTGCGGCCGAGCACGAACCCGGCCCGCGCGAGCAGGTCCAGGCTTCGTTGCGCCGCCTCGGCGGCCGTCCGGGCAGCGTGCTCGGCGTCGACGAGGCGGGTGCGGTCCAGCGCGGTGGCGCACTGGTCGGCGATGGCGACGAGCAGCGCCGCCTCCTCGCCGGTGAAGGCGTGCGCGTCGTCCCAGCCGAACGCCACGACACCGACGTGCCGGCCCTGGCTGCGCAACGGGAGGTTGGCCCACGACTCCTGCGTGACCCCGCCGCCGACGTACTGGCGGAAGCGGCGGTCGCGCTCCGCCCGGCTCTCGACGAACACCGGCCGGCCGGTGTCGAACATCTCGCGAAGCACCTCGTTCTCGCCGATCGCGACGGCGCGACCCACGTGGAGCATGTCGGCCGGCACGCCTTGCGCGGCCAACAGCCGCACGGAGCCGTCCGGAGCCGTCTCGGCCAGCGTCGCGGCACTCGCGCCGAGCAGCGGGCCGGCCACCTCCACCGTGATGGCGGCCACGTCGCTCACGCTGCGGGCCGCGGACAGCCGGGCCGTGAGCTGCTGCAGCAGCTGCAGGCGCCCGGCCGCGGCCCGCTCCGCCTCGAGGAGCGCGATGCGCTGGCGCTCGGCCTCGAAACGGTCGGTCTCGTCGGTCACGATGAGACCGAGCCCGGTGCCGTCGTCCGAGGGCACCGGGTAGTAGCTGGCCCGCCAGTGCCGCTGCCGGCCCGGCTGCGCCGGCGTCGGACCGGTGTCGACGTCGACCCGCGTCAGCGCCTTCCCGGTGCGGAGCACCTGACGAAGCAGCGGCACGACGCCCTGCGCGACGTCGGGCAGCACCTCCTGGACCGTCCGGCCGAGGTGGTCGGCGACAGGGACGCCGTTGAACTGCGCCAGGGTCGCGTTGACGCGCAGGTAGCGGAGGTCGGAGTCGAGGAAGGCGATGCCGACGGGAGCCCGCATGATGAGCAGGTCCAGCATCGCGAGCGTCTCGCGATGGGAGCGTTCGACCTCGACGCGGCTGGTCACCTCGAAGATGACGATGGCCAGGCCCACCACGGCACCGGACTCGTCGTGCACCGGGTAGACGCTCTCGGTCCACGTCCGCTGCACCCCGGGCGAGCTCGGCACCTCACCGGTGAGCTCCATCTCGCGCAGCGGCTCGCCGGTGCTGAGCACCTGCCGGAACGCGACGGTGGCCGCGTCGGCGAGCAGCGGCACCACCTCGGCCAGCGTGCGCCCGAGGTGCTCCTCCTTGGTCCTGCCGTTGATGTCGGCCAGGTAGTCGTTGACCAGGACGTACCGCAGGGAGCTGTCCAGGACGGCATACCCCACCGGCGCCCCGGCCAGCAGGGTCTCGAGCGCGCCGACGACGAGCGGCGACTGGGCGCGGAAGGACCCCGTCGGCGAGCCGTCCGCGAGGGTCACGGGTCCAGAGTGCCGGACCGCGCCGCAGCGGCGCACGTGGTTCTCCTCACGAGCCACGCGCGGGGCCCTGACGTGCGCCGACGCACCGCCCGGCCCTCTAGGATCGCCTCGTGCTCATCCTCGGGATCATCCTCTTCGGCATGCTCGTCGGCGCCGCGGCCCAGCTGCTCCTCGGCCGGGGCGGCTCGGGGATCGACTGGCCCCTGGCGCTCGGCAGCGGTCTGGCCGGCTCCTTCGTCGGCGGCCTCCTGGCCAGCCTGCTCGCCGGCGACGGCCTCGCGCTGCGGCCCAGCGGCATCATCGGCTCCCTGGCGGGCGCCGTCCTCGTCACCGGAGCGTGGCAGTGGTGGCGCGCCCGGCGCGGTGCCCCCACCGCCTAACCTCCTCCTGACCTGCCCGGACACCTACGCTCGGGGACATGGCCACCGTGGATGCCGACGTCGCCGGTCGGCACGAGCCCACCCCCCTGGCACGGGCGGTGACGACCCGGCTGCTCTTCGTCTTCGTCCTCGGGGACGTCCTCGGCGCCGGCGTCTACGTCCTCGTCGGGGAGGTGGCCCGCACGAGCGGTGGCGCGGTGTGGGCCCCCCTGCTCCTGGCCCTGCTGCTGGCGCTGCTCACCGCCGGCTCGTACGCCGAGCTGGCCACCCGGTTCCCCCGAGCCGGCGGGGCGGCCCACTACACGACCATGGCCTACGGGCCCTTCGTCGGGTTCGTCGTCGGCTTCTGCATGCTCACCGCGGGCATCGTCTCGGTCGGGGCGCTCGCCCTCGGCTTCGCCGGTGACTACCTCGGCGAGCTGGTGGAGCTGCCGGTCGTGCCGGTCGTCCTGGTGTTCCTGCTCGTGCTGGCCGCCGTCAACGCCCGGGGCATCCGCGACTCGCTGCGAGCCAACGTCGTGGCCACGGTGGTGGAGGTGAGCGGCCTGCTCCTCGTCATCGTCCTCGGCCTGCTCGTCCTGCTGCGCGGCGACGGCGACCTCGCCCGCCTGAACGAGCTCGGCACCACGGAGCAGGCCGCCCTGCCGGCGCTCCTCGCCGGCAGCGTGCTCGCCTTCTACTCCTTCGTCGGCTTCGAGACCTCGGTCAACCTCGCGGAGGAGGCCGTGGACCCGCGGCGGTCCTACCCGTTGGCGCTGTTCGGGGCGCTGCTCACGGCGGGGGTCGTCTACGTCCTGGTCGGGATCGTCGCCTCGGCGGTGGTCCCCGCCGAGACGCTGACCTCCTCCAGCGGACCGCTGCTGGAGGTGGTCCGGGCCGCCGGCGGCGTGCCCGGCTGGCTGTTCAGCGCGATCGCGCTCGTCGCGGTGGCCAACGGCGCGCTGCTCACCGGGATCATGACCTCACGCCTCTCCTTCGGCATGGCCCGGGAGGGCCTGCTGCCCAGCGCCCTGACCCGGGTGCTGCCCCAGCGCAAGACCCCGTGGGTCGCGATCGTGGTCACGACCACCCTCTCCCTCGCCCTGGCCCTCACCGGCACCATCGGCACCCTCGCCGCCACCTTGGTGCTGCTCCTGCTCGTCGTCTTCATCGCCGTCAACTCCGCCGTGCTCGTGCTGCGCCGCCGCCCCGGCGGCCGCGAGGACCACTTCCGCGTCCCGTCGGTGGTGCCCGTGCTCGGCGTGTTCTCCTGCCTGATGCTCATGACCCAGGTGGAGGGCGGCGTGTGGCGCCGCGGGCTGCTGCTCATCGGGGCCGGCGTGGTCCTGGGTGCGCTCGGCGCGTGGCGGCTGCGCCGCGAGGCCGACGAGGGCCGGCACTTCCAGCGCTGAGGTCACCCAGCGCCCCTCGTGGTCACGATGCTGCCAATAGGCAAGTTCGTGACGGGGTGCCGTGGTCACGATGCTGCCTATTGGCAAGTTCGTGACGGGGTGCCGTGGTCACGATGCTGCCTATCGGCAAGTTCGTGACGGGGTGCCGTGGTCACGAAGCTGCCTATTGGCAAGTTCGTGACGGGGGGCCCCTGCCGGTCAGGCGGCGGGGGGCCGGCCGGGCGGGGGCAGGAGCGCCTCGATGCGGGCGGCGAGGTCAGTGGGGTCCGCCTCGCCGCCGGACTGCCCGAGGGCGACGCCGACGATGAACGCCCCGACCGGCGCCATCGGGCGCACCGAGCGGTGCGCGATCTGCTTGGTGAGGGCGTGGATGGCGGGGACGTCGACGAGGGCGGGGTCGACGTCGAGGGCCGCGCACGCGCGCGCCACCCAGTCGGCCCACTCGGCCTGCGCGGCGGCAAGGTCGCTCATGAGCGGGCCTCAGCGCCGGGAGGAGCCGGAGCGGGAACCCGAACCCGACGCGGAGCCGGAGCGGGAGCGGGAGCCGGACTGCGCCTCGTCCAGCGACGGCCGCTCCCAGCCCCGGCGGGCCGCCCGCGAGCGGGGCACGGGCCCGCCCTGGTGGTCGCGGGACCGGTAGACGACGTAGGGGCGGGTGAGGTAGCCGAGCGGCGCGCTGAACACGTGCACGAGCCGGGTGAACGGCCACATCGCGAACAGGAGGAACGCCCCGAGGGCGTGCAGCTGGAAGCCGAGGGGTGCCTCCGCCATCAGCTCGGGGTCCGGGCGGAAGGCGAAGACCTGCCGGAACCACACCGAGACGCCCTCGCGGTAGTCGTAGCTGCCGCCGAAGTTGAGCAGGCTGCCCGCGATGGTGTTCCAGATGCCAAGCACGATGACGGTGCCCAGGACGGCATACATGGCCTTGTCGTTGTTCGTCGTGGCGCTGAAGACCGGGCCCACGGTGCGCCGACGGTAGACGAGGATCACCAGGCCGGCGACCGCCGCGATGCCCGCGGGGATGCCTCCGGCCAGCGCGATGACGTGGTAGGTGTCCTCGCTGATGCCGAGGGCGTCGGTCCAGACCTGCGGGATGACCAGGCCGATGACGTGGCCGGCGAGAACGCCCAGCATGCCGAAGTGGAAGAGCGGGCTGCCGATCCGCAGCAGCCGGTCCTCGTAGAGCTGGCTGGAGCGCGTGGTCCAGCCGAACTTGTCGTAGCGGTAGCGCCAGACGTGGCCCACCACGAAGACCGCCAGGCAGACGTAGGGGACGATCACCCACAGGAACGTGCTCAACGGGGGGCTCCCACCGGGATGGTCGGGCCGAGCAGCGCGGTGGCGTCGGCGGGTTCGGGACGGGGGTTCAGGCGCGGGTCGACGGCATACGGCTCGAGGCCGACCTCCTCCTGCGGCGGGCCGGCCTCGACCAGCCGGCGCAGGGCCTCCTCGTCGTCCCCCCCCAGCGGGGGCAGCGTGGATCGCAGGCCCTCGAGCACGGGCAGCCACGGGGAGCGGCGCTGCGCCAGCCCGGCCCGGAGCACCTCGATGCCCACCCGGTGCCGGGTCAGCAGGTGCCAGGCGGTCGCCGGGTCCTGCACGGCACCGAACTCCAGCACGACGCACAGGTGGTCGGGCAGCTCGGCGTCGGTGTCGAACTCCACCCCGGCCCGGCGGTAGGCCTGCTTGAACTCCACGAGCGCGACCCCGCGACGCCGGGTGTCACCGTGCGTGAAGTAGGTCAGGTGCAGCGAGCACTTGCGGGTGACGTCGAAGGTGTCGACGTAGTCCGCCTGCAGCGCGCCCAGCGCCCCGGGTGTCAGCCCGTCGAGGAAGCGGAGCAGCGGGTCCCGCTGCGCCGCCGGAAGACCGGTCACGACCGAGCGCACTGCCGGCACCCGCGCCAGCAGCACCTCGTCGGGGTAGTCCAGGAGCAGCGAGGCGACCTGCCAGGTGTCGGCGAGGTCACCCTCCGCGAGAGCCGGCTGCTCGTCGCGATGCCGCCGCCACCTCATCGGGACGCTCCCTCTCGGTGGCCCGGCGTGCCACCGCGCCCGGCCTCCGGCGCGTCCTGGTCGGGGAAGATGCCCTCGGGGAGGCCGCGGCCGTCCCAGTTGAGCAGGTTGACCCGGCCGGCCCTGCGGCCGCCGCCGATGAGCTCGTTCTCCAGGCTGTCGGCGGTCTGCCGGTCCCTGAGCATCTGGAAGTTCTCGGCGGCGACCGGCGTCGGCAGGCCCGAGCCCTCACCGAAGACGTCCCGCTGCCCGCCGCCGTGCTCGGAGACCGCGCACTCGGTGGCGAGCTCCTCCAGGGAGTGCGCCTGCTCGGCGTGCGCGGGGGGGATGACGTAGCGCTCGTCGTACTTCGCGAGCGCGAGCAGGCGGAACATCTCGTACATGTCCTCGCCGGTCATGCCGACCGACTCGGGGATCTCCTCGCGCGGGTCGCGGCCGAGGTTGAGGTCGCGCATGTAGGACCGCATCGCCGCGAGCTGGCGCAGCACCCGCTCCACCGGCGCGACGTCGCCGGCGGTGAAGAGGTTGGCGAGGTACTCCATGGGGATCCGCAGGGTGTCGATGGCGGCGAAGAGGTTGTCGTCAGCCTCCGCGTCGTGCCCTCCGAGGTCCCTGACCGCGTCGACGACCGGCGACAGCGGCGGGATGTACCAGACCATCGGCATCGTCCGGTACTCCGGGTGCAGCGGCAGCGCCACCCTGTAGTCCATGATCAGCCGCCGCACCGGGCTGCGCTGCGCGGCCTCCACCCAGTCACCCGGTATGCCGGCCTGCTCGGCCGCGCGCCGCACCTCCGGGTCGAAGGGGTCCAGGAAGACCGACCGCTGGGCCTCGTAGAGCCCGTGCTCGTCCGGGGTGGTGGCGGCCTCGAGGACCCTGTCCTCCTCGTAGAGCATGATCCCGATGTAGCGCAGCCGCCCCACGCAGGTCTCCGAGCACACCGTCGGGATGCCGACCTCCACGCGCGGGTAGCAGAAGGTGCACTTCTCGGCCTTGCCGGTCTTGTGGTTGAAGTAGACCTTCTTGTAGGGACAGCCGGTGATGCACATCCGCCAGCCTCGGCAGCGGTCCTGGTCGACGAGGACGATGCCGTCCTCGCTGCGCTTGTAGATCGCCCCGCTCGGGCAGGACGCGGCGCACGACGGGTTGAGGCAGTGCTCGCAGATCCGCGGCAGGTAGAACATGAAGGTCTTCTCGAACTCCATGCGCACCTTGTCCTCGATGCCCTTGAGCATCGGGTCCTTGGCCGCGTGCTCGCGTGAGCCGCCGAGGTCGTCGTCCCAGTTGGCGCTCCAGGAGACGTTGGTCGCCTTGCCCGAGATGAGCGAGTAGGGCCGTGCGACGGGGAAGTTCTTCTGCGCCGGGGCGCTGAGCAGCGTCTCGTAGTCGTAGGTCCAGGGCTCGTAGTAGTCCTGGATCGACGGCATCTTCGGGTTGCTGAAGATGGTGAGCAGCTTGCGCAGCCGCCCTCCGGCCCGCAGCGAGAGCCGGCCGCCCTTGAGCACCCAGCCGCCCTGCCACTCCTCCTGGTCCTCGTAGCCGCGGGGGTAGCCCAGGCCCGGCCGGGTCTCGACGTTGTTGAACCAGACGCACTCGGTGCCGGCGCGGTTGGTCCACGCCTGCTTGCACGTGACCGAGCAGGTGTGGCAGCCGATGCACTTGTCGAGGTTCATGACCATCGCCAGCTGTGCCATGACGCGCATTGCCGTGTGCCCTCGCCTCTCGTGGGGTGACTAGTACTCGACCGGGGCGGTCCGCTTGCGGATCATCGTGACCTCGTCGCGGTTGTTGCCGGTCGGACCGATGTAGTTGAAGAAGTACGCCAGCTGCGCGTAGCCGCCGACGAGGTGGCTCGGCTTGATGAGGATGCGGGTCAGCGAGTTGTGGATGCCGCCCCGCCGCCCGTCGCGCTCGGTGAGCGGCACGTCGATGAGCCGGTCCTGGGCGTGGTACATGAAGACCGTGCCCTCCGGCATACGGTGCGAGACGATCGCGCGGGCGGCGACCACGCCGTTGCGGTTGACCGCCTCGACCCAGTCGTTGTCGCGCACGCCCACCTTCTCGGCGTCGACGTCGGACATCCAGATGGCCTGGCCGCCGCGCGAGAGGGACAGCATGAAGAGGTTGTCCTGGTACTCGCTGTGGATCGACCATTTGTTGTGCGGAGTGAGGTAGCGCACCGAGACCCCCAGCGCGTTCTCCTCCCCGATGGCGGCCTCGCCGAAGAGCTGCGTCATGTTCAGCGGCGGCCGGAAGACCGGCAGCGCCTCGCCCATGCCGAGGATCCAGTCGTGGTCGAGGTAGAGCTGCTGGCGGCCGGTCAGGGTGTGGAACGGCTTGAGCCGCTCGATGTTGATGGTGAACGGCGAGTAGCGCCGCCCGCCGGCCTCCGAGCCGGACCACTCCGGCGAGGTGATCACCGGCACCGGTGCGACCTGGGTGTCGGCGAAGGTGATCTGCTTGCCCTCGTGCTCGGCCGCCAGGTCGTGCAGCCGGGTGCCGGTGCGCTTCTCGACGTTGCGGAAGCCGTGGGTGGCCAGGTGCCCGTTGGTCGTGCCGGAGAGGTGCAGGATCGCGTCGGCGACGTGGATGTCGGTGTCCAGCCGCGGCTGCCCGGCTCCCGCGCCGGTCCGCGTCACGCCGTTGCGCTCCCGCAGGATGCCGATCTCGCGCTGAACGTCGTAGGGCACGCCCTTGGTGAGCATGCCGACCCTCTCCAGGAGCGGGCCGATCGACGTCATCTTGTCGTGGACGGCGGTGTAGTCCCGCTCGGCCACGGCGAGCACCGGCAGCGTCCTGCCGGGCACCGGCTCGACCTCGCCGGTGCGCCAGTCCCGGACCACCCCGTGCACCGTGGCCAGCGCCTCGGGGGTGTCGTGCCAGAGCGGCTTGGCGACGACGTCCCGACGGGTGCCGAGGTGGTCGACGGCGAGCTCGGAGAAGCGCTTCGCGACCGCCTTCCACGCGTCCCAGTCGGTCTTCGACTGCCACGGCGGGGCGATCGCCGGGTTGAAGGCGTGCACGAAGGGGTGCGTGTCGGTGGTGTTGAGGTCGTGCTTCTCGTACCACGTGGCCGCCGGCAGGACGACGTCGGAGAGGAGCGTGGAGCTGGTCATCCGGAAGTCCAGCGTCATCAGCAGGTCGAGCTTGCCCTCCGGCGCCGCCTCCGGCCAAACCACCCCCGTCGGGCGCTTCTCCGGCGGGGCCTCGGCCGCGGTGACGGCGTGGTCGGTGCCGAGCAGGTGCTTGAGGAAGTACTCGTCGCCCTTGGCGCTCGAGCCGAGCAGGTTGGCCCGCCACAGGCTGAGCACCCGCGGGTGGTTCTCCTCGGCCTCGGGGTCCTCGACGGCGAACCTCAGCGCGCCCGCCTTGAGCTGGTCCACGACGTAGGCCGCCGGCTCCATCCCCGCCGCCTCCGCCTCGTCCGCCAGCGCGAGGCTGCTCCGGTTGAAGGTCGGGTAGCTCGGGGTCCACCCGAGCCGCACCGACTGGGCCAGCAGGTCCATGACCCCCCTGCCGGCGAAGACGCCGGTGCCCGCGTCGAGGTCGTCGGCGGTGAAGGTGTCGTAGCGGTACTGGCTGGTGTTGACGTACCAGTACGCCGTCTGGTTCATGTGCCGCGGCGGCCGGTGCCAGTCCAGCGCGAAGGCCATGTGCTGGAAGCCCATGAGGGGCCGGATCTTCTCCTGGCCGACGTAGTGCGCCCACCCGCCGCCGTTGCGGCCCTGGCAGCCGGTGATCGTCGTGAGGACGAGCATCGCGCGGTAGATCTGGTCGGAGTGGAACCAGTGGTTGGTCCCCGCGCCCATGAGGATCATCCCCCGGCCGCCGGTGTCGATGGCGTTCTGCGCCCACTCCCGCGCCAGCCGCACCACCTGCTCCGCGGGGACCGAGGTGATCTCCTCCTGCCACGCGGGCGTGGCGGGCGCCCCGGGGTCGTCGTACCCCGCCGGCCAGCGGCCCGGCATACCGTCCCGCTGCACGCCGTACTGCGCCAGCATGAGGTCGAGCACGGTGGTGACCAGCCGGCCGCCCACCCGCCGGACGGGCACGCCGCGCACCTCTTGGGTGACCACGCCGTCGTAGGCGTCGAAGCGCGGGAGCACCAGCTCGACGCTCTCCTCGGTGGTGCCGTGCAGGGTGAGGAGGGGCTCGACGTCGCCGAGGTCGAGGTTCCACTTCCCCTCGCCCTCCTCGCCGTAGCGGAAGCCGACGGACCCGTTCGGGATGGCGACCTCCCCGGTGCGCCCGTCGAGGACGGCCGGCTTCCACATCGCGTTCTCCGAGCGGCTCTCCGGGACGTCGAGGTCGCCGGCGACGACGAACTTGCCCGGACGGTATGCCGGCCCGCTCGCCCCCGCGACCGGCTCCACCGGGTCGAGGGAGACCAGGAAGGGCAGGTCGGTGTAGCGCTGGTTGTACCGGGTGAAGAAGTCGACCTGCCGGTCGACGAAGTACTCCTGAAGCAGCACGTGGCCCATCGCCATCGCCAGCGCGCCATCGGTCCCGGGCGCGGCCGGCACCCACTCGTCGGCGAACTTGACGTTCTCCGCGTAGTCGGGCGCGACGGCGACGACCTTCTGGCCGCGGTAGCGCGCCTCGGTCATCCAGTGCGCGTCCGGGGTCCGGGTGACGGGGACGTTGGAGCCCCATATGATCAGGTAGCCGGCGTCCCACCAGTCACCCGACTCCGGCACGTCGGTCTGGTCGCCGAACATCTGCGGCGAGGCCATGGGCAGGTCGGCGTACCAGTCGTAGAACGAGAGCATCGGCGCGCCGATGAGCTCGAGGAAGCGGGCGCCGGAGGCGTAGGACACCGGCGACATCGCGGGGATGGGCGAGAATCCGGCGATCCGGTCCGGCCCCCACCGCTTGACGGTGTAGACGTGGGCGGCCGCCACGAGGTCGACGACCTCCTCCCAGGAGGAGCGCACCAGCCCGCCCTTGCCACGAGCCGACTTGTAGCGACGGGCCTTCTCCGGGTCCTGGACGATCGAGGCCCAGGCGAGGACGGGGTCGCCGCCGAACGCGCGCCGCGCCTCGCGGAACATCTCCAGCAGCACGCCGCGCACGTAGGGGTAGCGCACCCGGGTGGGGCTGTAGGTGTACCAGGAGAAGGCGGCCCCGCGGGGACAGCCGCGCGGCTCGTACTCCGGCCGGTCGGCGCCGGTGGACGGGTAGTCGGTCTGCTGGGCCTCCCACGTGATGATCCCGTCCTTGACGTAGACCTTCCACGAGCAGGAGCCGGTGCAGTTCACGCCGTGGGTGGAGCGCACGACCTTGTCGTGGCTCCACCGGTCGCGGTAGAACGAGTCGCCCGAGCGGCCGCCCTCCCTGGTCAGCGTGCGGCCGTCCTCGGAGACCTCCCCCCGGGTGAAGAAGCGCCTCGTGCCCACGAGGGCCTCGCTCAGCGGTCCGTCCAGCCTCGCCTCGGCCACGGCCGGCTCTCCTCCCTGCGGGGCCCGTCGGGCACCCGCGCATCCCCGCCCTGAGCGGTCTGCGTCGGTCCTACCCCCGGCGGAGCCGGGCGACACACGGTCCGGGCTCCACGAACGGGGTCGGGCTGACCTCCGCGTCGGGCTCTCACAGTGCCGCCATCGTGCCAGCGATCCGGCCCGGGTGGACGCCGCAGATGACGGCGGGATTCTCCCGGGCCGGGTCGCGGAAGGGGCAGCCCTCGGGGTCGACCCGGGCGGCCGCTCCGCCCTGCGACGTCGACCGCTCCGGGCGCAGCCCCACTCGCGCAGCACGTCGAGCAGGTGGTGAGCCCCCGAACCGGCCTGCCCTCCAGACCCCACGAGCGTGCCCGGCTGCGCCAGAATGTCGGCGCCGCGCTGGGATGACCGCGCTGCGCTGGTTTCAGGGCAGGTGGCTCGCGATGGGTGGGAGGCGGACGTGGAGACCCAGGCGACGGCGAGGACCGGGGGCGGCGCCGGCAACGTCGGCGCCTCGGTCACCAAGTTCACCGGGCCGCCCCTCATCGCCGGCACCGCCGGCGCCACCGTGCTCGGCTTCCCCGGGGACTGGCGGCTGGTGCCGGTCGTGTATGCCGTGCTGCTCCTGGTCATGGCGGCGCTCACCCGGTTCGCCACCCCCCGACACGACCACGTGCCCGGCAAGGGGGCGCCGCTGCGGGCGCAGCTGCAGCCGCGCAAGCAGCTTCGGGTGTGGCGGTTCAGCCTCTACCACGTGGCGGTCCTCGGTGCCTACGTCGCGCTCGCCGCCTGGCTGCCGACCTACGACATCGACGACGTCGACGTCTAACTGCAGACCGCGGCGCTGCTCACCGCGCTCTACATCTTCCCCGCCTCGCTGCTGCGGCCGGTGACCGGCATCCTGATGATGCCCAACGGCCACCTGGTGATCCAGCAGGCGGACGGGACCCGGAGCGAGCACCTGCCCCACGCCATCGGCATCCTGCCCTTCACCGCGCCGGTCTTCGTCCTCGGGTGCGCGATGGGCGTCGGCAGGGCCGCCGTCTTCAAGCACATCCCGGAGTACTTCCGGCACGACGTCGGCGCCGTCGGCGGCCTGGTCGGCATGCTCGGCGGCCTGGGCGGCTTCTTCCTCCCACCGCTGTTCGCCCACACCAAGGCGTGGTCCGGCTTCCCGTCGAGCACCTTACTCGTGCTGTTCCTCCTCACCCTGGTCAGCGCGGTGTGGCTGCACCTGACCGTCGTGCGCATGCTGCACGCCGAGTCGCCGCAGCTCTCCGGCACCATCGAGCCGCCGTTCCGGGGGGACACCGCTCCTCCCACGTCCCGCCACCCCGACGCCGCGACCCCGCAGGAGGTCCTCTCGTGAGCACGTCCACCCCACCCCGGGTCGTCGGGGACTACCTGCAGGACTGGGACCCGGAGGACGAGGCCACCTGGGACAGCCGTCGCGCGTGGAGCACCCTCTGGGTCACGACGTTCACCCTGACCCTCTGCTTCGCCACCTGGTTCCTGCCCAGCGCCATCGTCCCCAAGCTCAACGCGCTGGGCTACGACTTCACCAAGGGCCAGCTCTACTGGCTCGCCGCGGTGCCGGGCCTGGCCGCCGGGCTGCTCCGCATCGTGTGGATGGTCCTGCCGCCGATGGTCGGCACCCGCAAGATGGTCACCGCGACCACGGCCCTGCTGGTCTTCCCCCTCCTCGGCTGGGGCGTGCGCGTGCAGTCGCCGACCGCGCCCTACTGGGAGCTGCTCGTCCTCGCCTTCCTCGCCGGCATCGGCGGCGGCGCCTTCTCCGGGTTCATGCCGAGCACCTCGTACTTCTTCCCCCGGCGCATGCAGGGCACCGCGCTGGGGCTTCAGGCCGGCATCGGCAACTTCGGCGTCTCGCTGGTGCAGCTGCTGACCCCGTGGCTGATCGGGTTCTCCATGCTCGGCTTCCTCGGCGGCAGCCAGCTGATGAAGGTGCCCGGCAAGGAGAGCCGCGAGGTCTGGTACCAGAACGCGGCGTTCTTCTGGATCCCGCTCGTCATCACCGGCGCGATCCTCGCCTGGTTCGTCCTGCGGTCGGTGCCGGTCAAGGCCAACGTCCGCCAGCAGTTCGACATCTTCCGCACCTCCGACACCTGGTGGATGACGCTGCTCTACATCATGACCTTCGGCACCTTCTCCGGCCTGTCCGCGCAGTTCGGCCTGCTCATGGGCAATCTCTACGGCGCCGGCAACGCGGACATCGTCTCCGGCACCGGTGCGGCCGCCCAGGTGCTCGTCGAGGGGTACGCCGTGCCCGACCCGGTCAGGTACGTCTTCCTCGGGCCGCTGGTCGGCGCGGGGGCCCGGGTCCTCTTCGCCCCGCTGACCGACCGGATGGGCGGCGCGATCTGGTCGCTCATCGCCGGCATCGGGATCGTGGGCTCGATCGCATTCACGATCACCGGGCTCACGCCCGACCCCTCGTCCGCGGCCGCCCTCGAGAGCGGCTTCCAGCGCTTCCTCTGGGGGATGCTCGCGATCTTCCTCTTCGCCGGCATCGGCAACGCCTCGACGTTCAAGCAGATGCCGATGATCTTCGAGCGCCGGCAGGCCGGCGGGGTGATCGGGTGGACGGCGGCCATCGCCGCCTTCGGCCGTTCATCTTCGGGATCGGCCTCACGACGATCGGCGTGGTGCCGTTCTACTGGCTCGGCATCGTCTACGGCCTGATGTGCATCGGCATCACCTGGTGGCGCTACGCCCGTCCGGGTGCGCCCAAGCCCAGCTGACCCGGCGGTGCGGTCGGCGCCACTAGGGTTTCGGGAGCAGCGGCCGGACCCGGGAAGGACACCTCGTGGACGATCCGGAGACCTCGGCCGCCCCCGAGCTGACGGTCGAGACCGTCAGCTACGACGAGCAGCGCTTCCCGGCCCGACCCCGGGCCCTGCGCATGTGGGCCCGCCGCCGCCCACGCGGTGTGCCCGACCAGGAGTCCCTGCAGGGCCCGGCCGCCGCGGACAACCCGCGCTACGTCGAGTGGCTGGAGAAGCAGTCGATGCTGTGGGACGCGCACGTGCTGGCCCGGCAGGTCTCCGGCCGCGGCGGCATGTGGCAGAACCCCTTCGGCCAGCCCGACCCGCGCGCGGCGGTGGAGGTCGCACCGGCGTGGTTCACGGCATACCCGCTGTCCTTCATGACGCGCCCGGGTGAGTCCTTCCTCGCCGGCCTCGGCGACCCGGACCTGTGGGAGGCGCTCTCCGCCATCGGGATCCGAGCCGTGCACACCGGGCCGGTCAAGCGCGCGGGCGGCATCCGCGGCTGGGACTACACCCCGAGCGTCGACGGGCACTTCGACCGGATCAGCATGGAGATCGACCCGGCCTTCGGGACCTTCGACGAGTTCCGCCGGCTGTGCGAGGTGGCGCACGAGCGCTTCGCCGTGGTCATCGACGACATCGTGCCCGGGCACACCGGCAAGGGCGCGGACTTCCGCCTGGCCGAGATGGGCCACGGCGACTACCCCGGGATCTACCACATGGTCGAGGTCCTGCCCGAGCACTGGCCGCTGCTGCCCGAGGTGCCCGAGGGCCGGGACGCCGCCAACCTGGACCGGGAGGCGGAGCGGGCGCTCAAGCAGGCCGGCTACATCATCGGCGAGCTGCAGCGGGTCATCTTCTACGCGCCGGGGGTCAAGGAGACCAACTGGACCGCCACCGCTCCGGTGACCGGCACCGACGGGGTGCAGCGCCGCTGGGTCTACCTGCACTACTTCAAGATGGGGCAGCCGTCGGTCAACTGGCTCGACCCGACGTGCTCGGGCATGCGGCTCGTCCTCGGCGACGCCGTGCACAGCCTCACCGACATCGGCACCGGTGGCCTGCGGCTGGACGCCAACGGGTTCCTGGGCGCGGAGAAGAGCGTCTCCGAGGGGCCCGGCTGGTCCGAGGGCCACCCGCTGTCCGAGGCGGCCAACCACCTCATCGCGAGCATGGTGCGCAAGCTCGGCGGCTTCACCTTCCAGGAGCTCAACCTCTCGATCGACGACATCAAGGTCACCGGGGAGACCGGCGCCGACCTGTCCTACGACTTCGTCACCCGGCCCGGCTACCACCACGCCCTCGCCACCGGCGACACCGAGTTCCTCCGCCTGGCCTACCGCGAGGCGGCCCGGGTCGGCGTGGACATCGCCTCGCTGGTGCACGCGCTGCAGAACCACGACGAGCTGACCTACGAGCTGGTCCACTTCGCCTCCGCGCACCACGACGACGTCTACCCCTTCCGCGGTCAGGAGCTCACCGGGACTCAGCTCGTCGACGCCGTCCGCGGCGACCTGCTGCACCACCTCACCGGCGAGCGTGCGCCCTACAACCTGGTCTTCACCACCAACGGCATCGCCTGCACCACCGCCTCGGTCATCGCCGCCAGCCTCGGCTTCACCTCCCTGCAGGACCTCACCGAGGAGCAGGTCGAGCGGATCACGCGCGCCCACCTGCTGCTCGCGACCTTCAACGCCTGGCAGCCCGGCGTGTTCGCCCTCAGCGGCTGGGACCTGCTCGGCATGCTGCCGCTGCCCGCGGAGGAGGTGGCGGACCTGCTGCGCGAGGGGGACACCCGGTGGATCTCCCGGGCCGCTCACGACCTGATGGGCGTGACCTCGGCCCGGGCGAGCTCGAGCGGGCTCCCGCGGGGCCACGGGCTCTACGGCTCGCTGCCGGACCAGCTCGCCGACCCGGCCTCCTTCGCCTCCCAGCTCCGCCAGGTGCTGCGCCTGCGGGACGAGATCGGCATCGCGGCCGCCCGCCAGGTCGACATCCCCGACGTCTCCCAGCCCGGGATGCTCGTCCTGGTCCACCGGCTGCCGACCGGCGCCGGGCAGCTGACGGTGCTGAACTTCTCTCCGGAGCCGGTGATCGGCAGCGTCCGCTCCCTCGAGCTCCCCCCGGGGCACCGGCTGGTCGACGTCCTCTCCCGCGAGGAGGTGGCCGTGGTCGACCAGCTGCACACCTTCGTGGTCTCCCTGGAGGGCCACACCGGCGTGATGCTCCTCGTCGAGCCGCCGGCGGAGGAGCCGGACGCGCGCTGAGGCGCGCTCGCGACGCGCTCAGCCGCCGATGCTCGACATCGGCCGGTCGGGCTGCTCGAAGCCGGGCCTGCCGATGCCGTGCCCCGCGGCCTTGCGGGCCATCTCCTCGACGACCACTTGGGCCAGCCGCGAGTCGTCGGCGCCGGCTCGCATCGGCCCGCGCAGGTCGGCCTCGCGGCGGGCGAACAGGCAGTTGCGCAGCTGCCCGTCGGCGGTCAGCCGCACCCGGTCGCACGCCGCGCAGAACGGCGCCGACACGCTCGCCACCACCCCCACCGTCGCGGGGCCCCCGTCGACGAGGAAGGTCTCGGCCGGGGCGCTGCCGCGCTCCACCACGGGCGTCAGGGTGAACCGCGAGGACAGGCGCTGCAGCACCTCGGCCTGCGTCACCATCGCGGAGCGGTCCCAGCCGTGCTGGGCGTCCAGGGGCATCTGCTCGATGAACCGCAGCTCGTAGCCCCGCTCGAGGCACCACGCCAGCAGGTCGGGCGCGTCGTCGTCGTTGACGCCGCGCATGGCGACGGCGTTGACCTTCACGGGCGCCAGACCCGCGTCGGCAGCGACCTTCAGACCCGTCACCACCTCGTCGAGGCGGTCCCGCCGGGTCAGCTGCCGGAAGCGCTCCGGGTCCACGGTGTCCAGGCTGACGTTGACCCGGTCCAGCCCGGCGTCCGCCAGCTCGTGCGCGACGCGGGCCAGCCCGACGCCGTTGGTCGTCATGGCGAGCCGGGGTCGCGGCTCGAGCGCGGCCAGCCGCTGGACCAGCTCGGGGAGCGAGCGGCGCAGCAGCGGCTCACCGCCGGTCAGCCGCACGGAGTCGATCCCGAGCCCGACGAGGAGCCTCACGAGCCGGACGAGCTCGTCGTCGGTGAGCATCTCCGCGCGCGGCATCCACGGCAGCCCCTGGGCCGGCATGCAGTACGTGCAGCGCAGGTCGCAGCGGTCGGTCACGGACACGCGGAGGTCCCGACCCAGCCGGCCGAACCCGTCGCGCAGCACCCGTCGCCGCCCCTCGATCATGACGCACCAGCCTACGTCGCGAACGACGCCGAGCCGTGATCCGGGCGCAGGACGGCGACCGCCGCCGCTGCTACCGTCGAGCTCGCGAGGCGCTTGCAGGGGGCGCTCGCGTCCGACCCGGGGGGTTGCTCGGTGGCCTGTTCCGTGCACGTGGGTGTGCCACGGCCCGGCGTCGCGCTGGACCGCTTGCGCTCGCCCGCGCTCGCGGCCCGAGGCCAGGGCCTGCTCTGGCTCGGGGGGCTGGTGGCGACCTGCGTGGTCGGCACGGCGGTGCTGCTCGGCGGGGGCCGGGTGCCGCTCTTCCTGTTCGCACCCGTGGTGGTGGCCGCGGGCGTGCTCCTCACCCTGCGCCGCCTCCTTGCCGTGTATGCCGTGACCGTCGCCTGGGCGCTCGTCCTCATCACCGCCCTGCCCTTGCCGATGTCGGTGCTGCTCATCTGCCTGGGCTCGCTCCTGGCGGTCATGGCGCTGATGGTGCTGCTGGCCCGCTCCCGCGCGCGGGTCGGCACGGTGTGGGTGCACGGGGAGAGCATGCTCGTCGACCTGCGCGACCGGATCGCCGGCAACGGCGCCCTCCCCCCGCTCCCGCCGGGCTGGTCGACGCAGGTGAGCGTGCGGTCCGCCCACGGCGACGCCTTCTCGGGCGACTTCCTCGTGTCCTCGCTGTCGGTGGACCGGCGGCACCTCGAGGTGGCGCTCGTCGACGTCTCCGGCAATGGGCGCGAGGCCGGCACCCGGGCGCTGCTGCTCTCCGGCGCGCTCGGCGGCCTGCTCGGGTCGGTCCCGCCGGAGGAGTTCCTCGCCGCGGCGAACGCCTACCTGGTCCGGCAGCGCTGGGCCGAGGGCTTCGCCACGGCGGCGCACGTGGCCGTCGACCTGACGCTCGGGGCGTACTCCGTGGGGACCGCCGGACATCCCGCCCCGGCGCAGTACCTCGCCGGCTCCGGGACCTGGCGGCTGGTGCCCTCGGGCGGGGGGCCGCTGCTGGGCGTGCTCCCCGGGGCGGGGTTCCCGCGCTCCTGCGGTGTGCTCGGCCGCGGCGACGCCCTGCTCGTCTACAGCGACGGCATCATCGAGTCACGCGGCCACGACCTCGTCGAGGGCGTGGACCGCATGCTCGGGGCCGCGACGGCGGCGATGATCGACGGCGGCGGCGGGCTCGCCGAGGCGGTCTCCCGCGCCGCCCGGTCCGGCGCCGGCGACGACCGCGCCGCGCTCGCCCTGCTCCGGGCCTGAGGCGCCCCCCGCGGCCCACGGCATACCCGCCGTTCGGTCAGGACGGGCGGCTGCCCGCGCTCGCCAGCCTGCGGTCGGCCCGGCGCTTGGCGACCAGGCTCGTCGTGGTGACCAGGGTGAGGATCCCGACGATCACGCCCAGTGACGCCAGGGTCGGGATCTCCGGCACCGACGGCCAGATGCCGTGCGCCCAGTGCAGGAGGAGCTTGACCCCGATGAAGGCGAGGATCGCCGCCAGGCCGAACCCGAGGTGGGTCAGCGCCGACAGCGCACCCTCCAGGACGAAGTAGAGGGCGCGCAGGCCGAGGAGCGCGAAGGCGTTGGTGGCGAAGACGAGGTAGGGGTCGCCGGTGATGCCATAGACGGCCGGGACGGAGTCGATCGCGAAGACCAGGTCGGTCGCGAAGATCGCCACGATCACCAGGGCCATGGGGGTGAGCCAGCGGCGGCCGTCCCGCTTCACCAAGAGCTTGGTGCCGTGGTAGCCCTCGGTGACGGGGTAGAACCGGCGCACGAGGGCGACGCTGCGCAGGTGCGTCGGGTCGATGGCCTCCTCGTGCCTGACGGCGTCCTTGAGCACCTTCACCGCCGTCAGCAGCAGGATCGCGCCGAAGAGGAGGAAGGCCCAGGTGAAGTTGGCGATGAGCTGGGCGCCGAGGGCGATGAAGATGCCGCGGAGCACGAGCGCACCGGCCACGCCGATGAGCAGCACCCGCTGCTGCAGCTCGCGCGGCACGGCGAAGGAGGCGAGCAGGATGAGGAAGACGAAGAGGTTGTCCACCGACAGCGACTTCTCGACGAGGTAGCCGGTGTAGTACTCCAGGCCGCGCTGACCGCCGAACTGGGTCCACACGAAGACGCCGAAGGCGAGCGGCAGCGAGACGTAGAACACCGACCAGCCGACCGCCTCGCGCATCGAGACCTCGTGCGGCTTGCGGGTCAGCGCGAAGTCGAGGGCGAAGAGCAGGATGACCGCGCCGATGGTTGCCGCCCACAGCGCCGGCGTGCCCACGGGCGGGTCACCCACGGCGGTCGGGAGGGCGGGCAGGGAGAGGGTCATGGGCGGCACGGGCGTCCTCGCGGCAGGGGTCGAGGTCTCCTTCGTCGGCGGCAGCCGACCCTGCCCGGGGCGGCCATGGGACCGCCGGACTGACCGGGACGAGGACGTGGGAAGTACTCCCCTCGACCTCACAGGGTACCGGCCCGCGCGCGCGCACGGGTTCCGGTCCGCGGACGACCCACCCGGGTCCGCGGACGACCCACCCGGTGGTCCGGGAAAGAAAGTTCGGGAGAAGTGCATCCGGCAGCGGGGGGTCGGCGGAAGAAGGGACAGGACGCGCAAGGTGGCGCGACCACCCAGACCGAAAAGAGACCACTCATGAAGATGCGCCGCACCGCCGTCACCCTGGCCGCCCTCGGCACCGCCGCCGCCGTGACCGCCCCCGCCGCGATGGCTTCCACGGGCAGCACCGAGCTGGGAACCAAGAGCCTGGCCACCGTGCTCACCTCGGACGGCAACCAGTTCGACACCAACTGGTACGACTACGACATCGTCACCGAGGCCGCCCTCGCGGTGCTGGGCCAGAAGCCGTCGAGCGCGGTGGGCGTGCTCACCGACGGGAACAAGCCGGTCACCGCGTTCATCCCCGACGACCGGTCGTTCCAGGTGCTCGCCAAGGAACTCACCGGCAAGTGGTACGGCACCGAGAAGGGTGTCTTCGGCGCGCTCGCCGCGTTCGACCTCAAGGACAACGGCAAGCTGGACACCATCGAGACCGTTCTGCTCTACCACGTGCTGCCCGGCGCGACGATCACCAAGAAGGACGCCGTGAACGCGGACGGCGCCAAGCTCACGATGGCCAACGGCGGCACGGTGACGGTCGACGTGGTCAGCAAGTGGCTGCCGCTCGTCGTCCTCAAGGACGCCGACAAGAACGACGTCAACCCGTTCGTCAACCCGCGCCGGTTCGACATCAACAAGGGCAACAAGCAGATCGCCCACGGGATCGTCTTCGTCCTCCGCCCGGCGGACCTCCCCTGACGCACCGCTGACCCCCACACCAACCCAGCTTCACCGAACCGAAAGGCTCCTGACATGAAGACCGGACGCATCCTGGCCGCGAGCGCCCTCGCCGCCTCCTCCCTGGCCTTCGCCTCGACCGCCTCCGCGGCGGACGACGCGCAGGTCTCCATCCTCCACGGCGTGCCCGGCGCCACCGTCGACGTGTACGCCAACGGCGACGAGATCCTCAAGGACTTCAAGCCCGGCACGCTCACCGACCCGCTGACGCTCCCCGCAGGCGACTACGACCTCAAGGTCACCGCAGCCGGGGCGGGCGCGAACGGCGCAGCCATCATGGAGGCGAACGACGTGGCGGTCCCCGCCGGCGCGAACGCGACCGTCGTGGCACACCTGACCGCCGACGGGAAGCCCCAGCTCACGCCGTTCGTCAACGACACCTCCAAGGTCAAGGCCGGCGAGGGCCGCCTGACCGTCCGGCACGTCGCGGCGGCCCCTGCGGTCGACGTGCGGGCCAACGGGGAGGTCGCCTTCTCCGACCTGACCAACCCGAACGAGGCCAAGGCCGACCTGGCGACCGGCACGATCTCCGCGGACGTGGTGCTCGCCGGCACCGACACCGTGGCGATCGGCCCGGCGGACGTCAACGTCAAGGAGGGCGCGAACACCATCGTCTACGCCTGGGGCAGCGCGGCCGACAAGAACCTGGCCCTCGCGGTCCAGGTCGTCGACGGGCTGCACTCCAACCCCGGTGGCGTCCCCGCCGGTGACGGTGGCCAGGCCGCCGACCAGGCCGCCGCCGAGCGCGCCGCCCTCATCGGCGCCGTCGCCCTCGGTACCGGTGCCCTGGTCCTCGTGACCCGCCGCCGGGTCGCCGAGCAGCGCGGCTGATGAACCGGCTCCCGCACAGGAGGGTGGTCGCCGCCGCGGCGGCCGCCCTCCTGGCGGGCGCCCTCACCGTCTGGGCCACCGAGCCCGACACCCCCGACCCCGCCTCGGCCCTCGCGTCGACCTCCAGCTCCACGGCCCCCACCCCAGTCCCCCCAACGCCTCCGGCGGCGCCAGCACCCCCCGCGGTGCCGCCGGAGGGCACCACCTCCTCCGCAGCCCCCAACGCCTCCGGCGGCCCGGCCCCCGACGTCGCCTCGCGCGTCGCGGTCCGGGACGCCGGCCCGTCGTCCCTGGCCGCCGGTACCGCCCGGCCCGCCGTCCCCTCCCGGTTGGCGATCTCCCGCATCGACGCCTCCCTGCCCGTGTCCCCCGTCGGGGTCGACGCGAAGGGCGTCATGGAGATCCCCGCCAACCCGGGGCGGGCCGGGTGGTACCGGCACTCCGCCGGCGTCGGCGCCCAGGGCGGGGCCACCGTCCTGGCGGCCCACGTCGACAGCCGTCGCTTCGGTGCCGGCCCGCTCGAGGACCTGCAGTCGGTGCGGCCCGGGGACGAGGTGCTGGTGGTCGCTGGCGGTCGGACCGTGAGGTACACCGTCGAGCGGGTCGTCCGCCTCGACAAGGACCAGATGGACATGGGCGCCCTGTTCGACCGGGCGGGGCCCCACCGGCTGCACGTGGTGACCTGTGGCGGGGCCTTCGACCGGGCGACGCGGCACTACGAGGACAACGTGGTTCTCACGGCTTACCCCAAGGGCACGCGGTGAGCACAGTTACAGTGGCCCTCGTGCCCCGACTCGACACCGAGCCGCCGCCCGTGGAGGAGATGGCCATCGCCCTGCGCGAGGGATCGCGGGAGGCGCTCGCGGCGGTCTACGCCCACTGGGCGCCGCTGGTGCACACCTTCGCCCTCCGGGCGCTGGGTGACTACCACGACGCCGAGGACGTGACCCAGCAGGTCTTCGTCTCGGCCTGGCGGTCCCGTCACACCATCAGGCCGACCCCCATCGTCTTCCCGGGCTGGCTGCTCGGCATCGCCAAGCACCGGGTGGCGGACGTTCGCACCGAGCGCTACCGGCGTCACCGCAACACCGCGGCGGTCGCGGCGGTGACGCAGGAGGACTCGGCCGGCCCGGCCGACGCCCGGCTGGCCGACCGGCTGCTGCTCGAGCACGAGCTCGACCGCCTCGGGGAGCCACGCGGGACGGTCATCCGCCTCGCCCTCCTCGAGGACCGCCCCTACGAGGAGATCTCCGACCGGCTCGACCTGCCGATCGGCACCGTGAAGAGCCATGTCCGACGGGGCCTGACGGCCCTACGAGCACGCTGGGAGGAGACGCACCGTGTTCCATCCTGATGACGAGACGCTGGCCGGCGTCGCCCTCGGCATTACGGACGAGGAGACGGCCACCGCGCGGGCGCACACCACCGGCTGCGACCGGTGCACCCGGGTCGTCGCCGGCTACCGCGAGACCGCCTCGCTCGTGGGTGCGGTCGCGGGGACCGGTTCCTCGGGCTCGGGCCCCGCGGGGTCGGACGCGGGCCCGGACGCCGGCCCGGCCACGTGGGTGGCGCCGCCACCGTCGGTCTGGGCGCGGATCGAGCGAGACATCGCGGGCGACGTCGGTCCCCGCGTCGACGCGCCGCGCAGCCACTCGGCCGCCCCGGGCCACGCCACGGTGCCGGGCCACGCCACGGTGCCGGCTCACGCCACGGCTCCGGATCTGGCCTCGGTGCCCTCCCTGGACGACCACCGCGAGCGCCGAGCACGCGGCGACCGTGGCCGCCGCCGGCCGCGCTGGCTGACGGCCGCTCCGTATGCCGCCGGGGCCGCCGCCGCCGGGGTGGCCATCGGGCTGGTCGCCGGTCACGGCGTCTGGGGTGCGGAGCTGGCGGCGCCGACCCCCACCACGCTGATGTCGGCGCCGCTGGACACCCTCGACACCGGCCAGCGCCAGGGAGCGGCCGCCGTCGTCAAGCAGGCCGACTCGCTCGACCTCACGCTCGACACCGCGCGGCTGGAGCCGGCGGACGACGGTTATCTCGAGGTCTGGCTGATCAACACCGACGGCAAGCGGATGATCTCCGTCGGGGTCCTGGACGCCGGCGCCACGACCGCGACCTTCCCGGTCTCCCGCCAGCTGATGGACCAGGGCTACCGCATCGTCGACATCTCCCGGGAGCCCTTCGACGACAAGCCGCAGCACTCCGGCGACAGCCTGCTGCGCGGCGAGCTGTCCACCATCTGAGCGACCCGACCCGTGCGGCCACGACCCCGTGCGGCCACGAGGCGACGCGCGTGCCGGTCGGCGGGCTGCGGCCGGCTCAGGTCCGCGCCGCCTCGTAGCGCCGCAGCGCCTCGCGGCGCTCGGCCGCGTGGTCGACGACCCGGGGCGGGTAGCCGTGGGCGTAGCCCTGCGGGGAGGCCCACGGCTCGTGCGCCGCGGCCCCCGGCAGGTGCCGCAGCTCGGGCACCCACCGCCGCACGTAGTCGCCGTCCGGGTCGAAGCGCAGCCCCTGGGTCACCGGGTTGAAGACCCGGAAGTAGGGCGCGGCGTCGGTGCCGGTGCCGGCGACCCACTGCCAGCCGTGGCTGTTCGACGCGAGGTCGCCGTCGATCAGGTGGTCGAGGAAGTGCCGCGCGCCGAGCGGCCACCACAGGTGCAGGTCCTTGGTGTAGAAGCTCGCGGTGATCATGCGGACCCGGTTGTGCATCCACCCGACGGCGAGCATCTGGCGCATCCCCGCGTCCACGACGGGGTAGCCGGTGAGACCCTGCGCCCACGCGGCGTGCCGCTCCGGGTCGGTGTCGTACGCCAGCCCGGAGAGCCCAGGCCGCAGGTCGCGCCACGCGCTGCCCGGGTGCCTGGACAGCACGTCGGCGTAGAACTCGCGCCACGCCAGCTCGTCGACGAACCGCCCCACCGACGGCTCGGTCCGTCCCGCGAGGTCCGCGAGGAGGGTGCGCGGGTGGACCGCGCCGTACTTCAGGTGGGCGGACAGCCGCGAGGTCCCGTCCCGGTCCGGCCGGTCGCGGTCCTGCCCGTATGCCGTGAGCGGCCCGTCCCGGAACCACGCCCAGCGCTCCAGGGCCGCCTGCTCCCCCGCCGGCGGCAGCTCCGGGCGGTCCCCGGCGAGGGCCTCGTCGAGCAGCCGCCCCGCCTCACGGCTCCGGTCCGCGTCGGCGTCGGCGTCGGCGTCGGCGTCGGCGAGGCGTAGTCCCGCCGGCTCCCCGGCCGGGGCCGGCCAGCCGTGGGCCCGCCACGCGCGGGCGAACGGGCTGAACACCCGGTAGGGCTCCCCGCTGGCACCGAGCACCACACCCGGCCCGACGGCATACGGGGTCCCCGTCTCCACCCACGCGACGCCCTGCGCCTCGAGGGCGGCGGCCACCGCGGTGTCGCGGCGCCGGCCGAGGGGGGTGGTCTCGCGCGAGACGTGCACGGAGCTCGCGCCGACCCGCCGCGCGAGGTCGGGAAGCACCGTGCGCGGGTCGCCGTGCAGGAGGGTGAGCCGCCCGTCGTAGGCCTCGGCGGTGGCGCGCAGCGTCGCCGCGAGCCACGCCCGACGCACCGGCCCGGCGCCGCGCCAGATCGCCGGGTCGAGGACGAAGGCGACCACGACCTCGCCCCCGGCCGCGGCGGCCGCCGCCGCGCCGAGCGCCGGGTGGTCACCGCGGCGCAGGTCGCGCCGCAGCCACAGCACGGAGGTCACGGGGCTCCTCGGGTCAGCTGAAGGCGGTCAGGGTCGGGGGCAGGAGGTAGAGCATGCCCATCGACCAGGTGAGGTGGGTGATGACCGGGCCGAGGATGCCGCCGGTCACCCGGCGCTGCAGGCCGACGACGAGCCCGAGGACCGCGGCGGCGAGCACGAGCAGTGGGATGCCGGCGCTCGCGGTGGTCAGGGCGTAGACGACGGTGGTGACCGCGACCGCGTTCCGGCGGCCCACCCCGGCGTAGAGGGCGCCGCGGAAGTAGAGCTCCTCGGCGACCCCGTTGACCGCGGTGATGACGGTGACCAGGGCCAGCGAGCCCGCACTGGCGTGGTCCAGGAGCTCCTCGACGGGGTCGCGGAGCACGGGCACCTGGGCGACGACCACGGCGCCCGCCATGAAGACCCCCAGCAGCAGCGCGCCGAGCGCGAGCGACTGGACGACCGGACGCACGTACTCGCGGCCGTCGCGGGTGTTGGCGCGCCCGAGGTGCAGCGGCCCGGAGACCAGCGCTCCGACCGCCCAGACCCCCGCGAGTGCGAAGGTGGCGACGTAGAAGGAGTTGTCACCGGGCTCGATGCGCAGCGCCCAGCCGAGCAGCACGGACCCCACGAGGAGGGTCAGCACCACGACGATGCGGCGGCGCCGGAACGCGGCGTCGCTCTCCTCGTGGTCGCGGGGGACCGGCGTCACGAGGGCCGCCGTCACGAAGGCGCGAACCTCGCTCACCGGGTTGACCATGACGCCCATTGTGCGGGACCGGGCGCACCGGCACCGGCGGTGGGCCACGTGTCCGCGGCCCGGACGGGGTCAGGGCAGCTCGACGGTCTCGTTCTCGGCGTCCAGGCTCTGGCCGGTGACCTTGGCCTTGGCGAAGGACAGCGCCGAGGCGACGCGGCCGCCGGGGCTGTCCCAGTACTCAGCGGAGTCGCCGGCCACGTGCAGCAGGGCGACTTCGGGGTCGTCCTTGCCGTTCGGGAACCAGGCCTCGACGACGGAGCTCCACAGCTCGTCCATCCGGGCGCGGTCGAGGACCACCGCACCGCGGCCGGCGACCGAGAGCCACGTCGAGCCGTCCGAGAAGGAGAGGTTGACGTGCTCGTGGGTGGCGACCTGCACGGCCTGGTCGCTGGTGCGGTCGACGAAGAACCACACGTCGCCCCCGTCGGTCACCTCCTGCGGGGTCATCGGCCGGGCGAGGAGCTCACCCTCGGCGTCGGCGACGGTGACCATGCAGAAGCGGGAGCCGCGCATGATGTCGATGACCTTGGCGGTGGCGTCGGGGTCGGCCACGGGGGCACCTCCTGGGGGGACGGGCGGGGACGCGCCGTGTCTGCCCGTCGGACGCGGCCCCCAAACCGCCGGGCCACCCGTGCAAGGATCGGCGCATGGCCCCGGACACCCCGCGACGCGCCCTGGTCACCGGCGCCACCGGCTACATCGGCTCGCGACTCCTGCCGGAGCTCCTCGCCGCCGGGTGGGACGTCCGCATCCTGACGCGCAGCGCCGCCAAGGTGGCCGACCGGGCCTGGCGGGAGCGGGTCGAGGTCGTCGAGGGCGACGCCACCGAGCGCGCCGACCTCGACCGGGCGTGCGCCGGCGTCGACGTCGCCTACTACCTCCTGCACTCCATGGACGGCGCCGGCTCGTTCGCCGAGCGCGACCGCGACCTGGCCGCCACCTTCGGCCTCGCGGCCCGGGCCGCGGGCGTCGGGCGCATCGTCTACCTCTCCGGCCTGCACCCCGACCACGAGGAGCTGAGCGAGCACCTCGCCTCCCGCGTGGAGGTCGGCGAGATCCTGCTCGACTCCGGGGTCCCGACCGCGGTCCTGCAGGCCGCGGTCATCGTCGGCTCGGGGTCGGCATCCTTCGAGATGCTGCGCTACCTGACCCACCGGCTCCCGGCGATGATCGCGCCGAAGTGGCTGGACAACCGCATCCAGCCGATCGCCATCCGCGACGTGCTCCGCCTGCTCGTCGCCGCGGCCGACCTGCCGCCGGAGGTGAACCGCACCTTCGACCTCGGGGGGCCCGACGTCCTGACCTACCGGGAGATGATCGCGCGGTTCGCGCGGATCTCCGGCCTGCGCGACCGCATCGTGGTCACCGTGCCGGTGCTCACCCCGTGGCTGGCCAGCCACTGGGTCGGGCTGGTCACGCCGGTGCCGTCCGGCATCGCCAAGCCGCTCGTCGGAAGCCTGCTCCACGAGGTCGTCCGGCGCGAGACCGACCTCGACGAGCTGTTCCCGGAGATCGCCGCGTCGCTGATGGGCTACGACGACTCCGTGCGCGCCGCCATAGCGGCCCCGGCCGACACCCGTCCGGAGCCCGGCACCGCCGACCCGGCCCTGCTCAACGCCGCCGACCCGGCCTGGGCCGGCGGGTGACCCCGGGGGGTGGCCGGCACGTCCGCCTGGTCTTCCCGCACCAGCTCTTCCTCGCCCACCTCGACGCGCCGCCCGGCACCCGCTTCGTCCTGGTCGAGGACGACCTCCTCTTCCGCAGGTACGCCTTCCACGCCCAGAAGCTCGTGCTCCACCGGGCGTCGATGCGCCGCTTCGCCGCCCGCCTGCGCGACGCCGGCTTCGACGTCGACGTCGTGGAGACCTCGGCGCGCGAGCCGAGCGGACCGCGGCTCGCCGCGTTGGTCGAACGCCTGCGCCCCACCGAGGTGACGGTGTTCGACGTCGTCGACGACTGGCTCGCGCGCGACACCACCGCCACGCTCGCCGACGCCGGCCACCGGCTGCGCCCGCCCGACGTCCTCGAGACACCGATGTTCCTCACCTCCCGGGCCGAGGTGCGCGACTGGTTCGCCGGTCACGGCGCGCGGATGTCCTCGTTCTACGCCTGGCAGCGGGTGCGCCTCGACGTCCTCGTCGACGGCCGCCGCCCGGTGGGCGGTCGGTGGTCCTTCGACTCCGAGAACCGCCGTCGCCTCCCCAAGGGGTATGCCGTGCCGGCACCGCTGCGCCCGGGCGCCGGCAAGGAGGGCGGGCGGCACCCGGAGGTCGAGGCGGCTCTCGCCTGGGTGGCCGAGGAGTTCCCCGACGCGCCCGGCGACGCCTCCGCCTTCGCCTGGCCCACCGCGCACGAGGAGGCGGAGACGGCATACGAGCAGTTCCTGGACACCCGCTTCGCCGACTTCGGCCCCTTCGAGGACGCGCTGTCGCGGCAGCACCCCTTCCTCTTCCACGCGCTGCTCACCCCCGGCCTGAACACCGGGCTGCTGACCCCGGACCGGGTGGTGGCGCGGGCCCTCGACGTGGCCGAGCGCGACGCGGTGCCGCTGCCGTCGGTCGAGGGGTTCGTGCGGCAGGTGATCGGGTGGCGGGAGTACATGCGCGCCACCTACGTGCTGTGGGGCCGGCGGATGCGCACGGGCAACGCGCTGCGGCACACCCGCCCCCTCGCCGACGGCTGGTGGGACGCCGGCACCGGGCTCGACCCGGTCGACCACGTCGTCGCCTCGGTGCTGCGCCACGGCTACGCCCACCACATCGAGCGGCTCATGGTGCTCGGCAACGCGATGTGCCTGCTGAGGACCCACCCGGACGCGGCCTACGAGTGGTTCATGGAGATGTTCGTCGACGCCTACGACTGGGTGATGGTCCCGAACACCTACGCGATGAGCCAGTTCGCGGCCGGCACCGCGATCACGACCAAGCCCTACGTCTCGGGGTCGAACTACCTGCGCAAGATGGGCGACTACGGGGACGGGGCGTGGGCCCGCGAGTGGGACGCGCTCTTCTGGACCTTCGTCCGCGACCACCGCGAGGTCTTCGACAGCAACCCCCGGTCGCGGATGATGCCGCGCACGTGGGACGGCTTCGACGAGGAGGTCCGGCAGGGGCACGCCGAGCGCGCCGCCCGCTGGCTCACCTGACGCCCCGCCCGCGGGCACCCGGACCGGGTATGCCGTGCGCGCGCCGGGTGCGCGGGCGGTCAGGAACCTGCCTCGCGGTCGGCGTCCGGCCGGGGTCGGCGCCCGCCGCGCGGCGCTCGGCCTCCCGGGCGAGCGAGCGCACCATGGCCCGGAAGACGAGCTGGTGGACCGGCCACTCCACCCACCAGTACGCCTGACCGGCCACCCCCGCCGGCTCGAACTCGGTCCGCTGCACCAGGCGCGACCGCCCCGGCGCGAGCGGCTCGGCGCCGAGCTCGAGCCAGGCCGTGCCGGGCATCCGCATCTCGGCGCGCAGCCGCAGCCGCCGCCCCGGATCCACCGACTCCACCCGCCAGAAGTCCACGGCCTCGCCCGGCTCCGGCTCACCGCCGGGCCGCCCGGTCCGCATCCCCGGGCCGCCGACCGCGCGGTCGACCGCCGCCCGCACGCGCCACCCCGGCTGGGCGGCATACCAGCCGTTGTCCCCACCGACGGTGGCCAGCACGTCCCACAGCACGGGGGCGGGGGCGGCCACCTCGCGCACGCGCCGCTCGGTGTGCACCGGGATCAGTCGAACAGCTCGGAGACGAAGGACTCCCGCCCCTTGCCGTAGCCGCGCGGCGACGACGCGGAGTGCGGCGTGCCGCTCGTCGACTCCGCCGGGGGCTGCTCGGCGCCCTGCCGGCGGGAGGAGGCGGGCGCGGCGTGCGACTCGTGCCAGGCGTTCTCGGCCAGCACGAGCGACTCGAGCTCGCCCCGGTCCAGGAAGAGGCCCCCGCAGCCGTTGCACTGGTCGACGAGCACCCGGTTCCGCTCGTAGCTGCGCATCTCGGAGCCGCACTTCGGGCAGGTGAGGGTGCTCATGGCCTGCGCAACGAGCCCCGGAGGCGGCGAGTTCCGCCCCCGCACGTGGGCACGCCGCAGACCACACTGGAGGCATGCTCCACCTGCGCGTGACTGCACCGGCCGCTCTCGCCGACCAGGTCGTCGCGGCGCTGGCGGACGAGCCGGCGGTCAGTGCCCTCGCCCGGGTGCGCGGCGCCTCGCTGCAGCCACCGGGCGACCTCGTGTATGCCGACGTCGCGCGGGAGGTGGCCAACGACGTGGTGCTCCGCCTGGGCGACCTCGGCGTGCCGCGGGAGGGCAGCATCCACCTGGAGCCGATCCGCACGTGGATCTCCCGTCCTGGATTCGAGGCGGAGCGGCTCGCCCCGGGCAGCAGCGGTGACTCGGTCGTGTGGGCGGACGTCACCCAGCGGGCCTACGAGGACAGCGAGCTCAACTGGACGTACGTCGGGTTCATGGTCCTCGCCACGCTCATCGCTGGGATCGCGATCGTCCTCGACTCGCAGATCCTCGTCATTGGCGCGATGGTGCTCGGGCCGGAGTTCGGCGCGGTCGCGGCGCTCGGGCTGGCGCTGGTGCGGCGGCGGTACGCCCTGCTCGCCATGGCCAGCCGCACCCTGGTCCTGGGGTTTGTCATCGCGATCCTCGTCACCACGCTCGCAAGTCTGGTCGGGCGCGGCCTGGGCTGGGTGACGATCGAGGACGTGGTGGGGCCCCGGCCCGGAACCGGCTTCGCCTACTCGCCGGACAAGTGGTCCTTCGTCGTGGCCGTCATCGCCGCTGCCGCCGGCGTCATGTCACTCACCTCGGCGCGGGTGGGCGGGCTGTCGGGCGTCTTCATTTCCGTGACGACGATCCCGGCGGCGGGGAACGTCGGCCTGTGCCTGGCCTTCGGTGTCTGGTCGGAGTTCGTCGGCAGCTCGCTCCAGCTGCTGGTCAACCTCGCTGGCATGGCGCTCGCGGGCTGGGCCACGCTCGCGCTGCAGCAGGCCGTGTGGACCCGGGTCTCGATGCGCCGCACCCGGTTGACCGCCCGCGCCCGGCACGAGTCGCCGGGCGGCTGACCCGTTGGCCGGTGCCCTCCAGGCAGCCCACCGCCGCAGCGTCACCCGAGCAGCTGTGACGCGCCGTGGATGACCACCCCCGCGAGCGCCCCGACCACGGTGCCGTTGATGCGGATGAACTGCAGGTCGCGGCCCACGTGCAGCTCGATGCGGTCGGCCGCCTCCCGGCCGTCCCAGCGGTCCACGGTGACCGAGATGACCTCGGCCAGCTCGCTGCCGTAGGTGTCCACCGCGAACGACACGACCTCCCCGAGCCGGGCCTCCAGCCGCAGCCGCCATGGCTCGTCCTCGACGAGGTGCCGCCCGAGGTGCTCGAGCAGCTCGTCGCCGCGGGCGTAGAAGTAGGACCCCGGGTCGTCCATCGCCGCCCCCAGCGCCTCCCGCAGCGACCGGAACAGCCCCACCGCGGTGACCGGCACCTGCGGGTGCGAGAGCAGCCGCTCCTTGAGCGCCTCGGCCCGCGCCATGACCTCCGGGTCGGACTGGAGGTCGGCGGCGAGCCGCACCAGCAGGTCGTCGAGCGCCGCGCGCGCCGGGTGCTCCGGATAGGCGGCCATGTCGCCCAGCCACGCCAGCACCTGGGTGTAGCTCCAGCCGATGACCCGGTCGTCCACCCACGGCGGGGTCCACCACGGCGCGCGCTCACCCAGCACCGCGGCATACGTCCCGGGGTTCTCCTGCAGCCAGTCCCGCAGCTGCTCGATGGCCAGGTCGACCAGCCCGTGGTGGGCGCCGTCGGCAACCACGCCCTCGAGCAGCGAACCGGCGATCGGCGCCACCGGCTCGTGGACCAGGCGCGGCAGGAGGAAGTCCTCCACGAGCCCGCGCACCTCCTCGTCGGAGAGGCGTCCCAGCCCGGCGCGCGCGCCGCGGGCCACCTCCGCCATCACCCGGTCGCGGTGCCCCTTCACGCCGAGCCAGCGGCCGAGCCGCTCCCCCACCCTGGCGCTCGCGAGCCGATCCCGGGCGATCTCCTCGGTGAGGAAGTTCGTCGTGACGAACTCCTGCAGGCTGCGCCCGATCTCGTTCTTGCGCTTGGGGATGATCGCGGTGTGCGGGATCGGCAGCCCCAGGGGGTGCCGGAACAGCGCCGTCACCGCGAACCAGTCCGCCAGCGCGCCGATCATCGCCGCCTCGGCGGCCGCGTTGACGTAGCCCCAGCCGCCCTCCCGGCCCACGGTCACGGCATAGACGACGGCGGCCAGCAGCAGCAGGGAGACGGCCAGCCCGCGCATCCGCCGCAGCCCGGCGCGCCGGGCGTCGTCGGCCGTGGGGTCCGCCGGAAGCACCATCGCGGTCACGCGCCCGATCCTGCCCCACCCCGGGGCCGGGTATGCCGTGTGCTCCCCTTCTCGCCCCGGCCGCCCCTCCCGGCGGGGGGACCCCTCCGGCTCCTGCGCGGCGGCTTAGCCTTGTCCGGTGCGCTTCCTCAACGGGCTTCTCCCGCAGCACGACCTGACCTACGACGACGTCTTCATGGTGCCCAACCGGTCCTCCGTGGGGAGCCGGCTCGACGTCGACCTCGCGAGCAGCGACGGCTCCGGCACGACCATCCCCATCGTCGTCGCCAACATGACGGCCATCGCCGGCCGCCGGATGGCCGAGACCGCGGCCCGGCGCGGCGCGCTCACGGTCATCCCGCAGGACATCCCGGTCGAGGTGGTCCGCGGGGTGGTGTCCTTCGTGAAGTCGCGCCACCTCGTCTACGACACCCCGATCACCCTCGAGCCCTCCACCACGACCGGCGAGGCGCTGGTGCTGCTGCACAAGCGCGCCCATGGCGCCGCGGTGGTGGTCGAGGGCGAGCGCCCCGTCGGCATCGTCACCGAGACCGACCTGACCGGCGTGGACCGGTTCGCGCAGGTGCGTGACGTCATGGTGCAGGAGATGGTCACCATCCCCGACGGCGTCGACGTCGAGAAGGCCTTCGACGTGCTCTCCCACGCCCGCCGCCGCCTCGCCCCGGTCGTCACGCCGGACCGGCGGCTGGTGGGCATCCTCACCCGCAGCGGCGCCCTGCGCGCGCACCTGTACGCCCCCGCCGTGGACGGGCGGGACCGGCTCCGGGTCGGCGCCGCCATCGGCGTCAACGGTGACGTCGCGGCCAAGGCGACCGCGGTGCTGCAGACCGGGGTCGACGTGCTCGTCCTGGACACCGCCCACGGTCACCAGGCGAAGATGCTCGACGCCCTGCGCGCCGTCCGCTCCCTCGAACCCCAGGTGCCCGTGGTCGCCGGCAACGTCGTCTCGGCCGCCGGCACCCGCGACCTGCTCGAGGCGGGCGCCGACATCGTCAAGGTCGGCGTCGGGCCGGGCGCCATGTGCACCACGCGGATGATGACCGCCGTCGGCCGGCCGCAGTTCTCGGCGGTGCTCGAGTGCGCCACCGCCGCCCGCGAGCACGGCGGTCACGTGTGGGCCGACGGCGGGGTGCGCCACCCGCGCGACCTCGCCCTCGCCCTCGCCGCCGGGGCCTCGAACGTGATGGTCGGCTCGTGGTTCGCCGGCACCCTGGAGTCGCCCGGTGACCTCTACACCGACGAGGGCGGCCGTCAGTTCAAGGAGTCGTTCGGCATGGCGTCCTCGCGGGCCGTCCGGGGCCGCACCGCCGGCGACTCCGCCTACGAGCGCGCCCGCAAGGCCATGTTCGAGGAGGGCATCAGCTCGGCGCGCATGTACGTCGACCCGGCCCGCCCCAGCGTCGAGGACCTGCTCGACGAGATCGTGGCCGGCCTGCGGAGCAGCTGCACGTATGCCGGTGCGCGCACCCTGGCGGAGTTCGCCGAGCGGGCGACCGTGGGGATCCAGAGCACCGCCGGCTACGCCGAGGGCCGGCCGCTGCACACGAGCTGGTGACCCGCGGCCCGCACCTTTGCTGCCGATAGGCAAGTTCGTCCCCACCCGGCCCGCACCTTTGCTGCCAATAGGCAAGGTGGGTTATCCATTTCACTGCCACCTGCGCGTAGAGTCATCGTGTGCCGTCGCGCGGTCTGCACTATCCGGGTTCGTATGCGGAGCTGAGGGCGTGGTTCCCCGACGACGAAGCGTG
>DASQFD010000053.1:0-18241 GCA_035633255.1 Dermatophilaceae bacterium | reverse complement strand
ACCCGTCGCGCGGGCGGCCCCCGGTCAGCGCCGGCGACAGGGCGGCATACACGCCGGCGACCATCCCGGGCGTGAACTCCTTGGAGGAGAGCCCGTAACGGCCCCCGACCACGGCGGGCACCTCGTCGATCCGGCCGGCGGCGCGCGCCGCGGTGAGCGCGGAGACGACGTCGAGGCGCAACGGCTCGCCCTCCGAGCCCGGCTCCTTGGTGCGGTCGAGGACGGCGATGGCGCGGACGGTGGGCGGCAGCGCGTCGAGCAGCGCCTCGGCAGGGAACGGCCGGTAGAGGCGCAGGCGCAGCACCCCCACCCGCTCCCCGGCGACGGCCATCGCGGTCGCCGTCTCAGCGGCGGTCTCCCCTCCCGATCCCATGACGACGATCACCCGCTCGGCCTGCGGGTGACCGGCGTAGTCGACGAGGTGGTAGTGCCGGCCGGTGCGCTCGCCGAGGGCGTCCATGAGCTCCTGCACGACACCGGGGGTGCGGGCGTAGAACGGGCTGACGCTCTCGCGGCCCTGGAAGTAGACGTCCGGGTTCTGGGCGGTGCCGCGGATGAACGGGCGCTCCGGGGAGAGCGCACGCAGGCGGTGCTCGCGGACGAGCTCCTCGGGCACGAGGGCGCGCAGGTCCTCGTCCTCGAGCAGGTCGATCGTGGACAGCTCGTGCGAGGTGCGGAAGCCGTCGAAGAAGTGCAGGAAGGGCACCCGGGTGCGCAGCGTCGCGGCGTGCACGACGAGGGCGAGGTCGTGAGCCTCCTGCACCGAGCCGGACGACAGCAGTGCGAACCCGGTCTGCCGCACCGCCATGACGTCCTGGTGGTCACCGAAGATGGATAGCCCCTGGGCCGCCAGTGACCGGGCGGCGACATGCAGCACGGTGGCGGTCAGCTCCCCGGCCATCCGGTACATGTTGGGGATCATCAGCAGCAGGCCCTGGGACGAGGTGAAGGTGGTGCTCAGCGCACCGCCCTGCAGCGCGCCGTGCAGGGTCCCGGCGGCGCCCGCCTCGCTCTGCATCTCCACCACGGTCGGGACGGTGCCCCACAGGTTGGTCCGCCCGTGGCTCGACCACTCGTCGGCCAGCTCGGCCATCGGCGAGGAGGGGGTGATGGGGTAGATGGCGCACAGCTCGGTCAGCTTGTAGGCCACCCGGACGGCGGCCTCGTTCCCGTCGATCGTCGCGCGCACGTCAGGCCTCCTCGACCACGGGGGCGGTCGCGCCTCTCGACGCGCGCCACAGCTCCGGCACCGTCCCGGGTGGGGGCGGGCCGTCCTCGGGGATCATCTCGATGGCGTGCACCGGGCACTGCCGGGCACACGTCGCGCAGCCGGTGCACCGTTCGAAGTCGAAGCGGTAGCGCGCGCCCGGCCCGAGCTTGAAGATCGCCTCCTCCGGGCACGCTCCCATGCAGCCGTCGCACTCGAAGCAGTTTCCGCACGACAGGCAGCGCCCCGCCTCGAACTCCGCGGCGTGGGCGTCGAGCCCCGCGACCACCTCGTCGAAGGCCTGGACGCGGGCGGCCGGGTCGAGGACCGCCTCCTGGCGCTGCTCGTACTCGCCGAAGTACCAGAGGTGCAGCTTGTCGAAGGACGCGAGCGGGTGCTTGTCCGGGCGCTCCGGAGCCACCGCCGTGCGCAGCCACGCGTCGATGCTCCGCGCGGCGCGCTTCCCGTGCCCCACGCCGATGGTGACGGTGCGCTCGCTCGGCACCGCGTCGCCGCCGGCGAAGACGCCGGGCGCGCCGGTCATCAGGGTGGCCGGGTCCACCTGGACCACGTCGCCGTCGAAGCCCACGCCGGGCACGCCGGCGAGGAAGCGGGTGTCGCTCTCCTGGCCGAGGGCGAGGATCACGGTGTCCGCCTCCAGCTTCTCGAAGTGGCCGGTGGCCTGCGGCCGACCGTTCTGGTCCAGCTCCTGGACCTCGACGGTGAGCTCGTGGTCACCCATCGAGGCGATGGTGCGCAGCCAGTTGATCCGGATGCCCTCCTCCTCCGCGTCGGCCGCCTCCGCGTCGTGGGCCGGCATCTGCTCGCGGGTGCGGCGGTAGACGATGACCGTGTCGTCCGCGCCCAGGCGGCGCGCGACCCGGGCGGCGTCCATCGCGGTGTTGCCCCCGCCGTACACGGCCACCCGGCCGTGCAGCTCGGGGGTGTCCTCGGACTCCACCCCGCGCAGGAACGACACCGCGTCCAGCACCCGGCCGGCGTCCTGGTTGGGGATGTCCACGCGCTTGGACAGGTGGGCGCCGACCGCGACGAAGGCCGCGTCGAAGCCCCCGTCGGTCATCTCGGCCTGCAGGTCGGTGACCACGTGCTCCTGCTCGAAGCGGATGCCCAGGCCCCGCAGCCGGCGGATCTCGGCGTCCAGGACCCGCCGCGGGAGCCGGTAGGACGGGATGCCGTAACGCATCATGCCGCCGGCCAGCGGGCTGTTGTCCCGGATCGTCACCTCGTGGCCGTACCGAGCGAGGTGGTATGCCGCGGAGAGACCGCTCGGCCCCGCCCCCACCACGAGCACGCGCCGGCCGGAGCTGGAGTCGGGCGGCTCGAAGGCCCAGTCGCGGTCGATCGCCGTGTCGCCGAGGAACCGCTCGACCGCGTGGATCGAGACCGACTCGTCCATGAAGGCCCGGTTGCAGACGCTCTCACACGGGTGGTAGCAGACCCGCCCGTGGATGGCCGGGAACGGGTTGTCCCGGGTCAGGCGACGCCAGGCCTCCAGGTGGTGGCCCGCCTTGGCGAGCGCGAGCCAGCCCTGGATGTCCTCACCGGCCGGACACCCACCGTTGCAGGGCGGCAGCAGGTCGACGTAGACCGGGCGCCGGACGCGGACCGGCCCCGAGCGCAGCCGCCCGGAGCCGAGCGCGCTCAGTGGGGCGATGTCGCGCGGGGCGTCGGGATCAGTCACGGGTCCTCCTGAGCGTCACCAAGCGTCGGACCGCTCGCCGCCGCCACTGGCTACTACGGCCGATAGTAGCCCCGGCCGGGCGCGCTCCCCACCCGGTGTGGCCGGACGCCCGGCGTGACCACGCCGCCCCTCCACGCCCGCCGCGGCACGCCCGCCGGGCCCGCTCAGACGGGCGGGATGTCGCGGCGCTTGTCCGCGAAGTGGCGGTCACGGTGCGCGGCGTAGCGCAGCCGGTGCAGCAGCTCGGCGCGCAGCTCCTCCGGCTCGATCACCCCGTCGAGCACGAGGTCGGCGGCCAGCCGCTCGAGGTCGACGTCCTCCTCGTACTCGCGCCGCTTCTCGTCGACGAACGCGGCGCGCTCGTCGTCGTCGGCGATCGCCTCGATCTTGTTGGCGTAGACCGCGTTGACGGCCGCCTCCGGGCCCATGACGGCGATCCGTGCGGTCGGCAGCGCGAGGGTCGCGTCGGGCAGGAACCCGGGCCCGCCCATGGCGTAGAGCCCGGCGCCGTAGGCCTTGCGGACCAGGACGCACACCTGCGGCACGGTGAGCGACGCGACGGCGGACACCATCTTGGCGCCGTGCCGGATGATGCCGCTGCGCTCGACCTCGGAGCCGATCATGAAGCCGGGCACGTCGGCGAGCCAGATGACCGGGATGCCGAACGCCTCGCAGAGGTAGAGGAAGCGGGCCGCCTTGTCCGCACTGTCCGAGAAGAGCACCCCGCCGCGCACGGCCGAGTTGTTGGCCAGGAGGCCCACCGTCTCCCCGCCGAGCCGCCCGAGGCCCACGACGAGCTCGGCCGCGAAGAGCGGCTTGACCTCGAAGAACGACCCGTCGTCGACGAGCGCCTCGATGAGGTCGTGCGCGTCGAACGGCTGGCTCTCCCGCTCCGGCACGAGGTCGCGGGTGAGCGGCGTCGACGGCTCCTCGGGGTGGTAGCTCGGCAGCGGCGACCGCCAGCTCGACGGCAGGTAGGAGAACCACAGCCGCGCGAGCTCGATCGCCTCGGCGTCGTCGTGCGCGAGCAGGTCGCCGCAGCCGGAGACGGTGCAGTGCATCCGCGCCCCGCCCATCTCCTCGAGGCTGACCGTCTCCCCGACGACCATCTCGGCCATGCGCGGGCTGCCGAGGTACATCGAGGCGTTGCCCTCGACCATGATGACCAGGTCGGTGAAGCTGGGGATGTAGGCGCCGCCGGCCGCGCTCGGCCCGAAGAGGCAGCAGATCTGCGGCACCTTGCCGGACAGCGCCACCTGGTTGGTGAAGATCCGGCCCGCGCCCCGCCGTCCCGGGAACATCTCCACCTGGTCGGTGATCCGGGCCCCGGCGCTGTCGACGAACCAGAAGACCGGGAGCTCCTCCCGCAACGCCGCCTCGGTCGCGCGGACGATCTTCTCCACCGTCCGGGCGCCCCACGACCCCGCCTTGACGGTGGGGTCGTTGGCGATGACGAGGACCGGCCGCCCGTCGACGGTCCCGCGCCCGGTGACCACCCCGTCCGCCGGCAGCCCGGCGGCGAGCGCGTTGGCGTAGCGGCCGTCCTCGACCCAGCTGCCGTCGTCGACGAGCAGGGCGATCCGGTCGCGGACGTAGAGCTTGGACTGTGTGTCGAGCTTGGCCCGCGCGGCGTCCGGGGGGGCGGCGGAGGCGCGGTATGCCGCGTGCAGCCGCCTCCGGACGTCCGTCACCCGGGGGTCGGCGCCCGGGTCGTCGACGACGTCGGTGGCGGACGCGGTGGTGCGGTCGGAGCCGGCCCCGTGGGGTCCGGCGGCCGGGTCGGGGACGCGGGCGGACGGCATACCCGATCCTCCCGTGCCCCCCTCGGGGAGCCTCACGCGGCCGGTAGCCCGAGCGCGCGGGCGATGACCATGCGCTGGACCTCGCTGGTGCCCTCGCCGATCTCGAGGATCTTGGCGTCGCGGTAGAAGCGGGCGACGGGGTACTCCTCCATGAAGCCGTTGCCGCCGAAGACCTGGGCCGCGACGCGGGTGGCGGTGACGGCGGCCTCGGAGGTCGCCAGCTTGGCGACGGCGGCGGCCTGCTTGACGTCAGCGACGCTGCGGCGGCCGGCGTCGTGCTCGTCCTTGAGCCACGCCGCCTTGTAGGTCAGCAGGTGGGCGGTCTCCGCCATGACCGCGAGGTCGGCGACCTGGAAGGAGATGCCCTGGTTGACCCCGATGGGGCGGCCGAAGGCGGTGCGGGTGCCGGCGTATGCCGTGGCCTCCTCGACCATGCGCCGGATCAGCCCCAGCGCGAGCGCGGAGATGGCGATCCGCCCGTCGTCGAGGGTCTTGAGGAACTGCTTGAAGCCCTGCCCCTCGGCGCCGAGGAGGTTGCTCGCTGGCACCCGGCAGCCGTCGAAGGTCAGGCCGTGGGTGTCGCTGATGTGCCAGCCGAGCTTGTCGTAGGGCGGCTGCACCGTGAAGCCGGGCGTGCCGGCCGGGACGAGGATGGCGGAGATCTGCGGCGCGCCGGACTCGGTCGTGCCGGTGCGGGCGGTGACGGTGACCACCGAGGTGATGTCGGTGCCGGAGTTGGTGATGAACGCCTTCTCCCCGGAGATGACCCACTCCTCGCCCTCTCGGACGGCCTTCGTGCGGGTGGCGCCGGCGTCGGACCCGGCCTCCGGCTCGGTCAGCCCGAAGGCGGCGAGCGCGCGGCCGGAGACGAGGTCGGGGAGCCAGCGCTCCTTCTGCTCCCGGCTGCCGTAGGTGAGGATCGGGTTGATGCCCAGCCCCACGCCGGCCGAGAGGGTGATGCCGATCGACTGGTCGACCCGGCCCAGCTCCTCGATGGCGACGCAGAGGCTGGTGAAGTCGCCGTGCCCGGTCGCGTGGCCGCCGAGCTCCTCCGGGACGGTGATGCCGAACAGGCCGAGGTCGCCCAGCTTGGGGACGAGGTCGCTGGGGAAGTGGGCGGCCCGGTCCCACTTGGCGACGTGCGGCTCCACCTCCTGTGTGGCGAAGTCGCGCACCATCGCGCGCAGGTCCTCGTGCTCCCGGCTCAGCTCGAACATCGTCGTCCCCGTCGTGTCGCGTGTGGTGTCGTGCCGTGTCGTGCGGTGTGGTGCGGCGTCGGTGCCTGTCATTGACGCTTACGTCAACGTAAAGCATGATGGGGGGCGATGACAAGTGACGTGAGCGCCCCCACACCGGCGGCCGGCCCCGCCTCCGACGCGGCCGAGCGCCCGGACCGCGCGTGGACCATCGGCGAGGTCGCCGAGGAGTACGGCGTGACGCACCGCACCGTGCGGCACTACGAGGACCTCGGGCTGATCTCCCCGGAGCGTCGCGGCACGACGCGGGCCTACCACCGCCGGGACCGCACCCGGCTCGGGCTCATCCTGCGCGGGAAGCGGCTGGGCTTCCCGCTCGAGGAGATCCGCACGATCATCGACCTCTACGACGCGCCCCGGGGCAGGGCGAGCCAGCTGGAGTACGTGCTGGCCCAGATCGACGAGCGGCGCGCGGACCTCGAGCAGCGCCGGCGCGACCTCGACGAGGCCATCGCGGAGCTGGCCACGTTCGAGCACCGCTGCCGGACCGAGCTGCGCGGCGCCTCATAGCCGCCCCGAACGTGGCCCCGGGCCCGCGGTTACGCTCCCGGGGCCCGAGGGGCTGGAGGAGTCGCCGCTCGGCGACGACCCCGACGTCGCGTGGGTCATCCGCGAGAACCGTCGCAAGACCCGGACGGTGACGTTGCTGCCAATAGGCAGGTTCGTGACGGCGAGGGGCCCGGCCGGCGGGCGCCGCACCCCACTTCGCGCGCCTCCTCTGACCGGCCGCGTCCCGCCGGGTGGGGTGCGGCGCGCCCGGGCAGGAGGGGTAAGGACGGCGTCGGGACGAGGCAGGACGAGGTCAGGAAACGGTCAGGACCCGGTGAGAAGGATGCCCGGTCACGGTCAGGACACGGTCAGCCCGACCAGCGCGGCGTGCCCCCGCCCGTCGACGCGAACCGTGGCGACGGCCTCGCGGCGGACCAGCGCGTCCTGCAGGGCCGAGGCGCGCTCCTGGGGGACGAACCAGCTCTCGATGCCGCAGCGCACGGTCCACCCGTCGGACTCGCAGGCGAGGTACGGCGCCGCGGAGGGCCGCTCCGGGGTGGCCGCACCACCGGTCCAGACCTCGCCGGAGCGGCGCAGCGGCACGAACACCGTCCCGCGGGACGAACCGTCCGCGGCGACCGGGGACAGCGGGAGGTCCGGGTAGTCGAGGGCGACGTACGCGCCACGGAACGGGTCGACGGGGTCGACCGGGGCGACCCGCAGGCGCACCTGCTCGCCGGTCAGCCGCGCGGACAGCGGGGCGGCCACCCCCACGCCGACGAGGCCGAGCTGCAGCGCGCACACGGCGGCAACGAGCACCGGACGGCGGGTCATGCCGGCACCTCCGATCGCCCACGGGCGAGTCGTCGCCGGCCCCGGTCGCCGAGCCATCCGGTGACCAGGAGCACGACGCCCACCGTCAGGAACAGCGCGGCCCCGGACAGGATCGGGGCGAAGACGGCGAAGGCCTGGAACGTCGTGAACACCACGATGGCCGCCGTCGCCAGCAGGGTGAGGCGCCCGCTGTCACGGGAGGCGCCGAGGACGGCATACCCGCTCGCCACGGCGAGGTAGAGGAGCACCGCGACGGCGGCCCGCACGTACTCCGCCGGCGCCAGGCCCACGCCGGCGCTCGTCCCGGTGCCCGGGCGCCAGAGCGCGAGCAGCAGCCCGGCGACCAGCGCCCCCGCCGCGAGAGCGACCTCGAGGCGTGCTTCGGGCGCGACCGTCACGGCCACCGCAGCGGCGAGCGCCGCAACGACGAGGGCCACCGTGAGCGCGGTCGACCAGCGGCTGTCCGCCAACCGGTCCGCGGGGACGGCGGCGACGAACACGCCGACGAGGGCCAGCGCGGCCCCGACCTCGCGCCACGGCGGCGTGAAGTCCGGCCACCACCGAGCCGAGTGGACGGCACCGACCGCGGCCGCGACCACGGCGGCGGAGAGCGCGGCGGCCGTCGCGCCGACCGGGGAGGCGCCGGCGTCGACCAGCGCCCAGAGCCACCAGCCGGCGAGGAGCAGGACCGCCGCGGTGAGGCAGGCGGTGCTGCGGACGGCATACGCGAGAAGGAGCGCCCCCAGCCCCCACAGACCGACGAGGGTGGGCTCGTAGGCGGGCACCTGGAGGCTCTGCGCCGCCTGGAAGAGCACCGCGCCGTATGCCGCGACGCCGAGGAGGCGCACCGCCTCCACCACCGGTGAGGACACCTCCCCGCCCCGCCCACGCGCGGTGGCGAGCCACTCCCCCGAAGCCGTGACGGCGAGCCACAGGGCGGTGATGCCGACGAAGCGCGTGGGGGGCGAGAGCTGGTCGAGGTTGGCGGCCACCAGCCAGATCAGCCCGGTCCCCAGGAAGCCCGTCCCGAGGGTGAGCAGCACCCGGAGGACGGTGAGCCTGCGGACGGCGACGTACCTGCTCCGCAGCGCCGTGGCGGTCGGGAGGTCCACGAGCCCCTCCGCCTGCCAGGCGTCGAGCTCCCCCTCGAGCCACTTCAGCTGCGTCGCTGTCGCGGGATGGGGCAAGGCTCCTCCAGGGGCGGTCTTCTCCCAGCCTCCTCGCGCGGAGGGGCCGCAGCGCGTGAATGTGGCACTCACCTCCACGGGCCGCCGCACGCGCCGGTCCCGCGTGGGCCTGCGGGCACCTCCACGCTAGGCTCCCGAGCATGGCCATTCGCAAAGTCCTCATCGCCAACCGCGGAGAGATCGCGGTGCGCATCGCCCGGGCCTGCAAGGACTCGGGCATCGGGTCCGTCGCGGTGTACGCGGACCCGGACCGGGACTCGCAGCACGTCAAGCTGGCGGACGAGGCGTACGCGCTCGGCGGCTCGACCCCCGGGGACAGCTACCTGCTGCAGGACAAGCTGATCGAGGTCGCCCACCAGGCGGGGGCGGACGCCGTGCACCCCGGCTACGGCTTCCTCGCGGAGAACGCGCACTTCGCCCAGAAGGTGATCGACGCGGGCCTGGTGTGGATCGGCCCGGGCCCGTCGGCCATCGACTCCCTCGGGGACAAGGTCAAGGCGCGGCACATCGCGCTTGCCGCGGACGCGCCGCTCGTCCCCGGCACGTCCGACCCGGTGGACGGCCCCGACGAGGTGGTGGCGTTCGCCGAGGAGCACGGGCTGCCGGTGGCCATCAAGGCGGCGTACGGCGGTGGCGGGCGGGGCCTGAAGGTCGCCCACACCCTCGAGGAGATCCCGCACCTCTACGACTCCGCGGTGCGGGAGGCGGTGACCGCCTTCGGGCGCGGCGAGTGCTTCGTCGAGCGGTTCCTCGACCGGCCGCGGCACGTCGAGACGCAGTGCCTCGCCGACCAGCACGACAACGTCGTCGTCGTCTCCACGCGTGACTGCTCGCTGCAGCGCCGCAACCAGAAGCTGGTCGAGGAGGCGCCGGCGCCGTTCCTCACCCCCGAGCAGCGCGCGGAGATCTACCGCGCGAGCAAGGCCATCCTCCGGGGCGCCGGCTACGAGGGTGCCGCCACGTGCGAGTTCCTCATCGGTCCGAAGGGGGAGATCTCGTTCCTCGAGGTCAACACCCGGCTGCAGGTCGAGCACCCGGTGAGCGAGGAGGTCACCGGCATCGACCTGGTGCGGGAGCAGTTCCGGATCGCCGACGGTGAGGCGCTCGACTACCCCGACCCCGAGCCGGTCGCGCACTCGATCGAGTTCCGCATCAACGGTGAGGACGCGGGACGGGGCTTCCTGCCCCAGCCCGGGACCGTGTCGGTCTACCGGCCGCCGTCCGGGCCGGGGGTCCGGGTCGACTCGGGGCTCATCGAGGGCGACACGATCGCCGGGGCCTTCGACTCCCTCATCGCCAAGCTCATCGTGACCGGACACAACCGCCAGCAGGCGCTGGAGCGCTCCCGCCGGGCCCTCGCGGAGTTCGACGTCGAGGGCATGCCGACGGTCATCCCCTTCCACCGCAAGGTCGTCACCGACCCGGCGTTCGCCCCGGCCGACCCCGAGCAGCCCTTCTCCATCTTCACGCGGTGGATCGAGACCGAGTTCGTCAACGACATCCCCCCGTATGCCGGCCCGCACGCCGAGGCGGGCGGCGGCGGCGCCGACGAGCGCCAGCGGGTGACCGTCGAGGTCGGCGGCAAGCGCCTCGAGGTCGTGCTGCCCGGCGGGCTGTCACTGGGGTCGGGCAACGGGAGCGGCGGGGGGGCCAAGAAGCAGGCACCCAAGCGCTCCGGTGGCGCCAAGACCGACGCGCAGGCCTCGGGTGACTCCCTCACCGCTCCGATGCAGGGCACGATCGTCAAGATCGCCGTCGAGGAGGGCCAGCAGGTCGCCGAGGGTGACCTCGTCGTGGTCCTGGAGGCGATGAAGATGGAGCAGCCGATCGCCGCCCACAAGGCCGGCGTCATCACCGGCATCACCGCCGAGGTCGGGGCCACGGTCACCAACGGCGCCGTCATCTGCGAGATCCTGGACGCCCTGACATCCTGGACGCCTGACATCGGGCACTCCCCGGACCTGGACAGCTGAGACCCGGGCGGCTTCACGGTCTCGGGGCTTCACGGTCTCGGGGCTTCACGGTCTCGGGGCGTCAGGGTCTCGGGGCGTCAGGGTCTCGGGGCAGAGCCGCGACGGCGGCGGGTCGGCACACGGGGCGGAAGTCCCGGTTCGGCAGGTGGTCACGCCACTCGGCCTCGGTCAGCTCCCGGCCCGCCATGGCGCAGGCCGTCCGGACCCAGCCCCCGGGGTCGAGGTCCCAGCGCCGGATGGGTCCGTCCTCCTGGGCCACGAGCAGCGCTCCCCGCTCGTCGTAGCCCACCGTCCCTCCCGAACCGACCGTCACCGCACCGAGGAAGGCCCCGGTCCCGCCGTCCCAGCGCCCGACCCGGCCAGCCGCCACCGTGGCCCACTCGGAGCCGTCCGGGGCGAAGCGCAGGTCCGACCCGGCGAAGGGTTGCCGCGTGGTGAGCGGCGCGACCCACGAGCGGGTGGTGAGGTCGTAGAGGCCCACACCGCCGGAATCGGTCGTCACGGCCAGCCGGTCTCCGTCCGGGGACCAGGCGAGGCCGAAGACGTCCGCACCGAGGTCGAGGGGGAGGACGCGTCCCGTCGAGGTGTCGACGAGGCGCCAGCCGTCCCCGTCGACGCCGACGGCCACCCAGGCCGTGCCGGGGCGCACTGCCATCGACGACAGGACACCGGCGTCGTCGTCCCCGGCGGGGGGAGCCACCTCGATCGGGTCCCGTCGCGGCGCCAGCGTCCGCTGGTCGAGCACGTGCAACCGCCCGGCCGAGGTGCCGGCGAGAAGCGCGCCGTCCGGGGTGAAGGCGGCATAGACCACGCCTTCCCCGTCCGACACGGGGCGCCGGGCCACCTCCGTGAGGGACCGGCTGTCCCACACCGAAACGACGTCGTCTCCGGTGGAGACGCTGACCAGCGCCCCGTCGGCACTCCACGCGACGTCCAGCCAGGTCGTGAGGTCCTGGCGGAGACCCACCTCGCGAGCGCCCCGCCCCGACGCCACGTCCACCACGGAGAACCACGGCCGCGGCCCGTCGCCCACCCTGACCACCCGGGTGGCGTTCGGGGACAGCCGCACCATGGCGGCCGGTCGGGCCACGGACCCACCCACCGTGGGGAGGAAGCCGCGATCACCGCCGAGGTCCCAGGCGAGGAGGCGGCCCTCGAACACCGAGGTGAACAGGGTGCGGCCGTCGGCGTCGAACGCGGGCCAGTCGCCACCGTCCTCCTGGGCCAGGACCTCGATCGGCTGCTCGCCGCCGAGGTCCCAGACGGTGAGCGCGTCACCCGAGGCCGCCACGGTGGAGCCGTCCGCGGAGAACGCGGCACGGTGCACACCACCCGAGGCGGGCAGCACGTGGCGGGGTCGGGAGGTGGCGGTGTCGACGAGGAGCAGCTCGCTTCCGGCGCCGACGGCCAGCAGCGAGCCGTCCGGGGAGAGCGCCTGGACCTCCTCGAGCCGGCCCACGTCGAGGTCCGGGGCCGTGAGCAGCGACGCCACGCGGGCATCGCGCAGATCGGTCCTGCGGACCACCCCGTCGCCCGAGGACCACAGGACCAGACCTCCCGGCTGCACCAGGGGGTTGTGCCACTGGGCCCCCAGCCGCAGGACCGCCGCCGGCCGCGACCGGGCCGTGAGGTCCCACACGGCCACCACCGGCTCGCCCTCGCCCTTCTCCTCACGCAGGGTGACGGCCAACCAGCGGGAGTCGGGGCTGACGCTGATGTCCTGCTGGGCGAAGGTGCCGGGCGGGATGCCACCCAGCTGGTCGGCAGCGACCTCGTGCTCGCCGTTCAGCAACACCACGGGACGGCCGCCCGGGGCCGCGGCGAGCTCGGGCATGACGGTGACGGCGGACATCGACCCGTCGGGCGCCGTGACGACGGCCGGGCCGCGCAGGTCGGCGTGCCGTGCCAGCGGCTCGAGGGTGTCGGCACGGCGCACGAGGAGGCCCTCCTTCGGCGCCTGGGCCAGCACCGTGCCGGCCTGGCGATGGACCGACTGGCTGACCACGATCGGCACCCGCGCCGAGCGCACGAGCGTCGCCGCCTGGTCCAGGGTGGCGAGGAGGTTCGCCCGGGTGTCCGGCAGGTCGCTGAGGCGGAGGCCGGCGACGGAGAGCAGCAGCGCCGTGTCCAGCTGACCCGCGCGGAGCGCCTCCGCCCCGAGGCGCCGCGCGTCGGCGGCGGTGGCCGCGGAGTCGGCCCGGCGCGACGCCGCCGACGCGAGGGCCCCGGCGGTGATGGCGACGACCGCCAGGGCCACCGTGGCGACGAGCCCGGCACGGAGCCGCCTGTTGACCGTCCGGTCCCGCTGCGCCTGCTGTGCCGCAGCGGACCGCTCCGCCTCGTCGAGGGCCACGGACGCGCCGAGGAAGGCCGACTCCACCGGTGCGAGGTGAGGGGCCGCCCGTTGCCGCCACTCGACCGCCCTGGACAGCCGAGCACCGCGGTAGAGCTCGCTTCCGGGGCGCCCGAGCTGCGCCCAGCTCTCGGCGGCGACCGCGAGGTGCCGCATGATCCGCAGACCGTCGACGTCCTCGTCGAGCCAGGACCGCAACCGCGGCCAGGCCGAGGTGAGCGACTCATGGGCGATCTCGACCATCTCGCGGTCGGTGCTGAGCAGTCGGGCCGCGATGAGGCGCTCGACCAGCACATGTCGGTCCGCGTCCTGGTCGAGCGACCGTCGGGGCACCCGGCGCCGCAGCGGCGCGCCGTCCTCCCCCGTGCTCACCAGGCGGGTCATCAGCTGCGCCAGGAGTGACTGGGCGCGGGTGTCGAGGTCGTGGAACAGGGTCTCGGCGGTGCGCGCGACGGCTCCCCGCACCCCCCCGGTCGACCGGTAGCCGGCCACGGTCAGCGTGCGCCCCTCCCGGACCGACCAGGTCTCGCGCAGGACATGGGAGAGGAGGGGCAGGGCGGCCGGCTGACCCTCGACCTCGCGCACCAGGAGGTCGACCAGACCGGGCTCCAGCCGCAGCCCCGCCTGGTCGGCCGGACCCACGATGGCGCGCACGAGGTCCTCCACGGTCATGGGCCCCAGGAGGCGCAGCCCCCGCTCGGCCAGCCGAGCCAGCGCAGGGCGCCCGCCGAGCTCATCGAGACGGTCGCCCCGCACTCCCATGACCAGCCGTCCGCCGTCGTGCACGAACGCCGCCAGGTCGGCGACGAAGCCGTCGACGTCCTGCACCCCCGGCGCCAGGGCCTCCTCGAGCTGGTCGACCACGACGACGTCGGTGGCGACCACGCCCAGCCGGCCCCATGCCGTCCTCGGGTCGGATCCGGGGGTGAGGACATGCACCCGCGCACCGTCCCGACGCAGCGCCGCGGCGACTCCGGCCCGCAGCAGTGAGGACTTCCCCGACCCGGACGGGCCCACGACGACCAGGGCCCCCACCCGGTCGAGCGTCTGCATCGCCGTCGCCACCTCCGTCTCGCGGCCGAAGAAGGAGGCGGAGTCCTCGACGTCGAAGGACAGCAGGCCGGGATACGGGCACCCGGTCGGCACCGACTGCCCGGAGGGCGCCGCGAGGGCCGGGTCGTGCCGCAGGACGGCGCCCTCCAGGTCGGTGAGCTCCTCCCCCGGGTCCAGGCCCAGCTCCTCCACGAGCCGCCGGCGCGCGCGGCGCAGGGTCCGCAGCGCGTCGGCCTGCCGTCCGCAGCGATACTCCGCGAGGGCCAGCAGGGCCCACCGTCGCTCACGCGTCGGTTGCTCGTCGACGAGGCGCTGCAGGTCGCACCGGACCTCGGCGTGACCCCCGCAGGCGAGCTCCGCCTCGGCTCGCACCTCCTCCGCGTCGCTGTGCAGCTCCTTGAGCCGCTCCCGCACCGCCGAGGCGGCCTCCCAGTCCTCCAGCTCGGAGAAGGGGTCGCCGCGCCACAGCGCGAGCGCGCCCTGGACGGCATACCGGGCTCGGTCCGGCTGTCCGCCGGCCAGCAGGCCACGGGCCCGCGTGAGGAGATCCTCGAACACCGTCACGTCGACGTCGTCGTGGTGGAGCCGCAGCCGGTAGCCCCCCGATGGCATCGTCTCGACCGCCTCGGCGCCCAGCGTGCGGCGGAGCCGGAGCACGCAGCCCTGGACGACCTTGGTCGCCGAGGCCGGCGGCTGCTCCCCCCACAGCGCCTCGGCCAGGGTGTCGGTGCGGACCGCCGACCCCAGGTGCAGCACCAGGACGCCGAGCACCACCCGATCGCGTGGCCCGAGCGCCCGGGCGTCACCGTCGAGGACCAGCGGTCCGAGGACCCCCACCCGCACGCGCACACTGTGGTGCCGCGGCGGCCGGGTGTCAACGAGGGCGAGACCCACGGGGGGTCGGGGCAGCGCCCGGGTCAGGACCGGATGTCCGGCTCACCCGAGGTACGTCGCGGCGATCTGGCACACGCCGGCGCCGTCGAGGCTGGAGGCTCCCACGGGCTCGGAGTGGGTCTCGGACAGGACCGTGTCGTCGTCCGGGTCCCCCGGGTCCCCGACGTCGACGACGTAGGTGCTGGTCGCCCGGCCCGCGTCGATCCCGATCAGCCTCCCGGAGGGCGCGCGGAACGACTCCACCCGGACGCCGCTCGCGAGCACGGTGATCGTGCCGTCCCCGTGGTCGGTGACCCGCAGGTCGGCGTCCCGGAAGGTGGAGTGACCGGTGAAGGACTCCCCCGTGTCCGTGTTCGTGTAGAGGTCCCGCGCCGTGGCGCGCAGCGAGTAGTACTCCGGGCCGTCGGTGCCGTGCAGCCGGACCGAGAAGCGGGCGTTGACCCAGCCGTCGTGCCGGATCGGGAACGGGACCTCCAGGCACTCCCCGATCTCCTGCTCGACGTGCGTGTACTCGCCGCGGAAGTGGAACCCGTCGACCGGCTCCGCGGCGGTGGCGGTGGCGGGGACGAGGGCCGCGGCCGCGAGGGCGGCACCGGCGATGACGGCGATCCGGCGGTGACCTGCGGTGGCTGCGGCGTGACGGGTCATGGGATTCCTCCACTGGGCGGGAACGGGACGCCGACAACCCACCGCAGGCCGGTATCAGCGGGGTATCGGACCGCGGGCCTCCGCTCCGCTCCACCGTGCCGGCGCGGACGAGACCCGCCCTGGCGTCCCGCTCAGGGACGCTGGCGGCTGCCGGTGTCGGGCTGTCGCAGGCCGGGCACGTCGTGGGTGGGCTCCGGCTCTCCCTGCTCCAGCGGACCGCCCTGCGGCAGCCCACCCTGCGGACCGGCCGAGGCATGACCCGGCCGGGCCGCCGGGTGCACGTCCGGGTCCTCCCCCGGGTCCTCGCCCGGCACGAGGTGGTCGGCCTCCTCCAGCCGGACGTGCGGCTGCGGGTCGTCGAGGCCGGGAGCCGGGTTGGGTGCCGGGACCGCACCGGGCACCGGTCCGGTGTGGCTGCTCGCGGACTCCTCGCCCTCGATGCCGCCGTCGTCCACCTCGTGCCCGGCCGCGTGCTCGTCGACCTCGCCCGTGGCGTCCCTCTGGCTGCTGCCCGGCCTCTCCGTGCTACCCGGCCCCTCCGTGCTCCCTGGCCTCTCCTCGCTACCCACGCCAGGAGCGTAGCGACATCGGAGGCTCCGACCGGCAGCCGGGCCCGGGCTCAGATCATCCCGAGGGCGGCGGCGCCGACCGAGGCAGCCAGCTCGCCCACCGCCTCGACGTCGGCCCGCCCCGGGCGCCCGACGACCTCCACCGGCGGCCCCACAACGCGCCACCGCAGCGCCCCGGCGACCTGGCCGACGGCCCGCGTCGCCCCCGCGGTGTCGTCGTTCCCGTGGACCCAGACCCCGTAGGGCAGCCCGGCGGTGTCCTGCAGGCACGGGTAGAAGACCGTGTCGAAGAAGTGCTTCAGGGCCCCGGACATGTAGCCGATGTTGGCCGGGGTGCCCAGCAGCACGCCGTCGGCGGCCAGCACGTCGACCGGCCCGGCCACGAGCGCCGGCCGGGTGCGCACCTCCAGGCCGGCGAGCGCCTCGTCGCGGGCGCCCTCGAGCGCCGCCTGCAGGAGCTCCTGCAGCGCCGGCGAGGGGGTGTGATGGACGACGAGGAGACGGGCCACGGCAGCAGTCTTCCCCGTGGGAGGCGCGGCCGCTCAGGCGTCGATGGGGTGCAGCCGGCGGGCCGCCTCGGCGATCGACCCGGACAGCGAGGGGTAGACCGTGAAGGTGCTCGCGAGCTGGTCGACGTTGAGCCGGTGGTGCACGGCGAGGGTCACGGGGAAGATCAGCTCCGAGGCGCGCGGTGCGACGACGACGCCACCGAGGACGGCGCCCGAGCCGCGCTGCGCGAAGAGCTTGACGAAGCCGTCGGCGATGCCGCCCATCTTGGCGCGGGGGTTGGTCGCGAGCGGGAGCATCACGGCGTCGGCGTCGGCCACTCCCCCGTCGACGTCCTCCTGGCTGGCGCCGACCGTCGCGATCTCGGGGTCGGTGAAGATGGTGGCCGAGACGACCCCGAGGTTGAGCGGCGCGACGGCGTCGCCGAGGGCGTGCGACATCGCGATCCGGCCCTGCATGGCGGCCACCGACGCCAGCGGCAGCACCCCGGTGCAGTCGCCGGCGGCGTAGACGCCGCGCACCGACGTGCGGGAGACCCGGTCGACGACGACGTGGCCCGACCCGGTGCGCGCGACCCCGACGTCCTCGAGCCCGATGCCCGCCGTGCGGGGCACCGAGCCGACGGCCAGCAGGGCGTGCGAGCCCGCCACCTCGGGGCCGTCCTCGAGGGTGACGACCACGCCGTCGGCGGTCCGCGACGCCGCGCTCATCCGGGAGCGGGAGAGGACCTGCATGCCGCGGCGCCGGAAGACGTCCTCGATGACGCTCGCCGCGTCGGGGTCCTGGCCGGGCAGGACCCGCTCGCGCGAGGAGACCAGGACCACGTCGGAACCGAGACCGAGGTAGGCCTGGGCCAGCTCGGCGCCGGTGACCCCGGAGCCGACGACCACCAGCCGCTCCGGCACCGACTCCAGGGTGTAGACCTGCTGCCAGGTGAGGATCCGGTCGCCGTCCGGCCGCGCCGTGGCCATCACCCGGGGCGCCGCGCCGGTGGCCACGAGGACGACGTCCGCCTCCAGGGTCTCCCGCCCACCCCCGTCGAGCTCGGCCACCACCTCGCTGGGGGAGGTCAGCCGGCCGGTCCCGCACAGGACCCGGACCCCCACCTCGGCGACCCGCGTCCCGATGTCCCGGCTCTGTGCGGCGGCCAGCGCCACGACCCGCCGGTTGACCTCGCCGAGCTCGACCACGGCGTCGGCCACCACATCACCCTCGGCGTCATCCAGGCGCACGCCGAGGTCGGCGGCGGTCAGGAACTCCGACATGGAGTGGGCGGTCGACACCAGCGCCTTGCTCGGGACGCAGTCGGTGAGGACGGCGGCACCACCGAGGCCGTCGCTGTCGAGCAGGGTGACCCGGGCCCCGAGGTGCGCCGCCACCAGCGCCGCCTCGTAGCCGCCGGGACCCCCGCCGAGGATGACCACCGACGTCGTGCGCGCGCTCACCCGCACATCCAACCACCGGTGCCCACGTCCGCCTGCGGGCCGTCATGGACCGCCTGCGTCGCCCGGTGAGGCGCAGGTGACGCGCCGCCGACGCACAGGTGACGCGCCGCCGACGCGCGGCCGAACGGCATGCCACTGTGACCCCGGACATGTCACAGGTCACGGGGCCCCACGTTTCCCGGCCCTAGTGGTGTGTCTCGTAAATAGGTAGCCCGTTTGGTCGTATGCTGGGTTCATGACGGCTGCTGCTGCCCCGTTGTTGGTGTCGAGGGCTCAGCGGGAGGTGCTGGAGCGGGTCGCGCGGTCCTCGACTGCGGCGCAT
>DASQFD010000052.1:0-7690 GCA_035633255.1 Dermatophilaceae bacterium | reverse complement strand
CCGCCGCCCCCTCCCGCCGCCGCCTCCGCGACCGCCGAGCTGCCGGTGGGCCGTCCCGCGGGCCCGCCCGCCCCCCTGCCGACGCCGCCGCCGCGGCCCCCGCGGCGCCGCTCCCGGTGGCCCTGGGTGCTGGCCGTGCTCTCCGGCCTGCTCGCCGCGCTGACCGCCTGGTTCTTCCTCCTCGGCCCCGGCGACCTGCAGGAGGTGCCCCCGGTCGTGGGCCGGACCGAGGCCCAGGCCCGCTCGGCGCTCGCCGAGAGCCACCTGTCGGCGCGCACCATGTCGGCCTTCGACGAGCAGGCCGCCGCGGGCGTCGTCCTCGGCTCCGAGCCGGCCGCCGGGCAGCAGGCGCGGCGCGGCACCGCGGTCACCCTCACCGTCTCGCGCGGCCCCGAGCGGTATGCCGTGCCGGCCCTCGCCGGGACCACGCTCGCCGAGGCGACCCGCCGCCTCGAGGAGGGGCGGCTGGGCGTCGGGAAGGTCACGCAGGTGTGGAGCGAGACGGTGCCGGACGGGCAGGTGGTCGCCACCGACCCGAAGGCGGGGGCGCAGCTGAAGCCGGACGCGGCGGTGGCGCTCACCGTGAGCAGGGGGCGGCAGCCGATCGAGGTGACCGACTACCGCGGCCAGCCGGCCGCCGCGGCGACGGCGGCCCTCGAGAAGGCCGGCCTCGTCGTCGACGCCTCACAGCGGCGCAACGACGACACGGTCCCCAAGGACGCCGTGCTCGGCCAGGAGCCGGCCGGCGGGACGCTGTTCAAGGGGGACCGCGTGACCCTCGTGGTCTCCGACGGTCCGGTGCTCGTCGCGGTGCCGGACGTCGTCGGCAAACAGGTCGACGAGGCGCGGCGGATCCTGGAGGCGGCGGGCTTCTCGGTCAAGGTCGAGAACCTCTTCGGGGGGATCTTCGGCACGGTGCGTTTCCAGGAGCCGGCCACCGGGACGCAGGCCCCGAAGGGCAGCACCGTGACGATCCGGGCGGTCTGAGCCTCGATGGGCCCCCCGGAGTCCTCGACCTCGCTCGCCCCCGCCCGGGAGGCCGGTCAGCGGCGGCTCGCCGTCGCCCTGCTGCTCGGCGTCACCGCGGTGTGGGGGTCGACGTTCTTCCTCATCCACGACCTCGTCGAGACGGTGCCCTCGGCGGACTTCCTCGCCGTGCGGTTCACCATCGCGGCCGTGGGGCTCTTCGCCGTGTTCTGGCGGCAGACGCTCGCGCTGAGTCGGGCGGACCTGCGGCTCGGTGTCGTCCTCGGCCTGCTCTACGGCTGCGCGCAGCTGCTGCAGACCACGGGCCTGGAGCACACGGCGGCGTCGGTGTCCGGCTTCGTGACCGGCACCTACGTCGTCCTCACCCCGATCCTGGGCGCCGTGCTGCTGCGGGACCGGATCCCCGGCGCGGCGTGGGCGGCCGCGCTGCTCGCGACCGTGGGCATCGGCGTGCTGTCGCTGCAGGGGTTCAGCGTCGGGCTCGGGGAGGCGCTCACCCTGGCCGCGGCGGGGCTCTACGCGCTGCACATCGTCGTCCTCGGCCGGTGGTCGACCGCCTCCGCCGCCCTCGGGCTCTCCACCCTGCAGGCCGCCGTCATCGCCCTGGTCGCGTCGGTCGCCGCGGTGCCCGGCGGGTTGACGCTCCCGGCGACCGGCGGCCAGTGGGCGTCGCTGCTCTACATGGCCGTCGCGGCCGGGGCGCTCGCCCTGTGGGCCCAGACCTGGGCGCAGGCGCACCTCACGGCCACCCGGGCGGCGGTCGTCATGGCGATGGAGCCGGTCTTCGCGGCGTTCTTCGCGGTGTGGCTGGGCGGGGAGTCGCTGACCGCGCGGATGCTGCTCGGCGGGGCGTGCGTGGTGGCGGCGATGTACCTCGTCGAGCTCCGCGGCGGCCGACCACCGGACCTGCCGGCCCGCGACGCCCCACCGGTGGAGGCCCTGCACCACGACGTCTGACTGCTCGCCGGGTCGCGCGGGTCGCGCGGGTCGCGCGGGTCGAGGTGACGGGGGGCGTCAGCCCGGCGGGTGCGCCAGCAGGTCGGCCAGCACGTCGGTCGCGGCGTCGGTCGCGGCGTCGTCGACGTCGAGGTGCCAGACCAGGCGCACCAGGCCGGCGCCCACGGCATACCCCCGGATGCCGCGCCCGGCCGCGGCGGCGACGTACGGCGCCGCACCCCAGCCCGCGCGCGCGACGTCGAGGGCGACGATGTTGGTCTGGACCCGCTCGGGGTCGACCACCGGTGCCACGGCCGCCAGCGCCATCGCGCACCGGCGGGCGCGGGCGTGGTCGTCGGCGAGCCGGTCGACGTGGCGGTCGAGGGCGTGCAGCCCGGCCGCCGCGAGGATGCCGACCTGGCGCATCCCGCCGCCGTAGCGCTTGCGCCACACCCGCGCCCGCGCCATCAGCTCGGCGGACCCCACCAGGACCGAGCCGACGGGGGCGCCGAGACCCTTGGACAGGCACACGCCGACCGTGTCGAACTGCTCCCCGTATGCCGCGAGGGCCACCCCGCTGGCGACGTGCGCGTTCCAGAGCCGGGCCCCGTCGAGGTGCAGGGCGACCCCGAGCGGCGAGGTCGCGGCCCGCAGCTCGCGGATGGCGTCGATCGGCTGCACCGTGCCACCGCCGAAGTTGTGGGTGTTCTCGACCACGACGAGCGCGGTGGCCACCTGGTAGGGGCCGCCGTCGGTGGCCAGCATCGCGAGCGGCGCGGCCGGGTCGAGCAGGCCGTGGTCGCTGGACCAGGTCCGCGAGGTGATCCCCGAGAACGCGGCCGCCGCGCCGAGCTCGGCACGCAGCACGTGCGCGAGGGAGTCGGCGAGCAGCTCCTGCCCCGGCTCGACGTGCAGCCGCACCCCGAGCTGGTTGGCCATCGAGCCGGTGGGGGTGAAGAGGCCGGCCTCGTGACCGAGCAGGGCGGCGACCCGCTCCTCCAGCGCCCGCACGGTGGGGTCCTCGCCGAAGACGTCGTCACCGACCTCGGCACCGGCCATCGCCTCCCGCATCGCCGGCGTTGGCCGGGTCACGGTGTCCGACACGAGGTCGGCCACCCAGCGGCCGGGGCGGAGCTCCGCCATCAGTCGCGGCTGAGCATCTCGGCGACGAGGAACGCCAGCTCCAGGCTCTGCTGGTGGTTCAGCCGAGGGTCGCAGACCGACTCGTAGCGCAGGTTCAGGTCGGCGTCGAGGATCTTCTCCGAGCCGCCGAGGCACTCGGTGACGTCGTTGCCGGTCAGCTCGACGTGGATGCCGCCGGGCACGGTGCCGAGGGCGCGGTGCACGTCGAAGAAGCCGCGCACCTCCTCGACGACGTCCTCGAAGTCGCGGGTCTTGTACCCCGAGGCGGACTCGAAGGTGTTGCCGTGCATCGGGTCGCAGATCCACGTCACCTGCGCCCCGTGGGCGGTGACCTTCTCGACCACCGACGGCAGCGCGTCCCGCACCCGGGCCGCGCCCATCCGGGTGATGAAGGACAGCCGGCCCGGCTGGCGCTCGGGGTCGACGGCGTCGATCAGGCGCAGCAGGTCGTCGACGTCCGCGTCGGCGGACACCTTGACCCCGACGGGGTTGCGGACCCGGGCGAGGAAGTCGACGTGCGCCCCGCGGGGGTCGCGGGTGCGCTCGCCCACCCAGACGAAGTGCCCGGACGTGACGTAGAGGTCCCCGGTGCGTGAGTCGACCCGGGTCAGCGGCCGCTCGTAGTCCAGGACCAGCGCCTCGTGGGCGGCGAAGAACTCGGTGGTGCGCATGGCGTCGAAGTCCGCACCGCACGCGGCCATGAACTTCATCGCCTTGTCGATGTCGCGGGCCAGCCGCTCGTAGCGCACGTTGGCCGCGTTGGCGATGAAGCCGCGGTTCCAGTCGTGCACGTGGCGCAGGTCGGCGAAGCCGCCGGAGGTGAACGCGCGGACGAGGTTCAAGGTGGCGCTGCTGGCATGGTAGGCCCGCACCAGCCGCTGCGGGTCGGGGGCGCGCGTCGCCTCGGTGAACTCGAAGTCGTTGACCATGTCCCCGCGGAACGCCGGCAGGGTCACGCCCTCCCGGGTCTCGGTCGTGCTCGACCGCGGCTTCGCGTACTGCCCGGCCATCCGGCCCACCTTGACCACCGGCACCGAGGCGCCGTAGGTGAGCACGGCCGCCATCTGCAGGATCGTCTTGACGCGGTTCTTGATGTTGTCGGCCGTCGCGCTGGCGAAGGTCTCGGCGCAGTCGCCACCCTGCAGCACGAACGCCTCCCCACGCGCCGCGGCCGCGATCCGTGTGGTCAGGACGTCGCACTCGCCCGCGAACACCAGCGGCGGGTAGGTGGCCAGGGTCGCCACGGCTTCGTCGAGGGCGGCCCGGTCCGGCCAGGCCGGCTGCTGGGCCGCCGGCAGGCCGGCGCCCGCGGCGAGCATGGCTCGCGGGTCGGCGGGGCTGGTCGTGCTCACGAGGCACAAGGATAGGTCCCGCGCGGTGCCGCCCCGAGCGCTCGCCCGGATGGCGGTCGGCCGGCCCGCAAGCCGCTGCCGGTATGCCGGGAGGCCGGCACCCAGCCGACCTCCCGTATGCCGGTCACCCGGCGTCGTCCTCGTCCTCCAGCCCGCGGGCCAGGGCGAAGCGGACGAGCTCGACCCGGTTGTGCAGGCGCGGCGGCCCAGATCGTCGGGAGGGTGAGCTGTCCGGCCCGCACCGCGTCCCGCGACTCCACGAGCAGGGTCGCGAGGACCGCCCCCACCGCGAGGGCCGTCTCGGCGGCGAGCAGCCCCACGGTGCGCCGGCGGTGCCGCAGCAGGGCCAGGCTCCAGGCGGCGAGCACCGCAAGGACCAGGGCCGCGAGCCAGGGTCGGGTCATGTCCTCGTGCCGCACCCAGGCCAGCACGCCGGCATACCCCACGGCCAGGGGACGGAAGAGGTCCAGGCCGCGGGAGAAGGCCTCGACGACCACCGGCTCCCGCCGGCCGGTGCGGACCGACGTGGAGCCCACGCCGGGGGTGGCCACGCCCGCCGGCTCAGCTGGCGCGGCGGGCCCCGTCGTGCGACCCGGCCTGCGTGCCCGGGTCGACGTCCCCCGGTGCTTTCCCCGGTGCCTCCCCCGGTGCCTCCCTCGGTGGGCCGCCCGCCGGGCCGCTCGCTTGGGGACCGGCCTGCGGGCCGTCGCTCTCGACCGCTCCCCCGTCGAGCGGCTCGAGGGAGCGCTCGAGCTCCTCGGCGGCCCGGCCGGGACGGGCGGCCTCGGCGGCCTCCCGGAGCCGCTGGCGCTGCTTGCGCAGCAGCCGGTCCTTCATCGACGTGGCGTACATGTCGACGTACTCCTGGCCGGAGAGCTCCATGAGCGCGTACATGATCTCGTCGGTCATCGACCGCAGGACGAAGCGGTCGTCCTCCAGGCCCTCGTAGCGGGAGAAGTCCAGCGGCGTGCCGAGCCGGATGCCCACCCGCATGACCTTGGGGACCACCTTGCCGGTCGGCTGCACCTTGTCGGTGTCGACCATGGCGACCGGGATGACCGGCACCCGGGCCTCGAGCGCCATGCGGGCCACCCCCGTCTTGCCCTTGTAGAGCCGGCCGTCGGGTGAGCGCGTGCCCTCGGGGTACAGCCCGAGCAGCTCGCCGCGGCGCAGGACCTTCAGCCCCGACTGGATGGCCGCCTCGCTCGCCTTGCCCCCGGAGCGGTCGATCGGCACCTGGCCGACGCCCTTGAAGAACGCGGCGGTGAGCCGGCCCTTGAGCCCCACGCCGGTGAAGTAGTCGGACTTGGCGAGGAAGGTCATCCGCCGCGGGACGACCAGCGGCAGGAAGATCGAGTCCGAGAACGAGAGGTGGTTGCTCGCGAAGATCGCCCCCCCGGTCTCGGGGATGTGCTCCTCGCCGTCGATCCAGGGGCGGAAGATCAGCCGGAGGATCGGCCCGAGGACCACCGTCTTGAGCACCCAGTAGAACACTCGCGCCCCTTCCCGACTTGTGACGCGAGGCACTCTAGTCCACGGCATCGCTGGGCCCGCCCGGCGCGGCGTGCGAGGATGGCGCGGCGGTCCGACCGCGTCCGAGCAGCGTCCCCGCCGGATCCGCCGGCCGCCCTCGCCGTCCCGTACCCACCTCGACCAGAGGAGTTCCATGCCCGTGCGTCCCGGGGCCGAGCCCTTCGCCCACGACGGCTCCCCGACGGGTGTCCTCGTCGTCCACGGCTTCTCGGGCAGCCCGATCTCGGTGCGCCCGTGGGGCGAGCACCTCGCCGCGGCCGGCTACACCGTCCGCCTCCCCCGCCTGCCCGGTCACGGCACGACGTGGCAGGAGATGAACCGGACCCGGTGGGAGGACTGGTATGCCGCCGCCGAGCGGTCGTTCCTCGAGCTCACCGACCGCTGTGACCGGGTGTTCGTGGCGGGCCTGTCGATGGGTGGTGGGCTCGCGACCCTGCTCGCCGAGCGGCACGGCCCGGCCGTCGCGGGGCTGGTGCTGGTCAACCCGGCGATCCGGGTCGAGGACGTGCGCCTGCACGCCCTTCCGGTGCTCCACCGGCTGGTCCCCTCCCTTGCCGGCATCGGCAACGACATCAAGAAGGAGGGCGCGGACGAGGGCGCCTACGACCGGGTCCCCCTCAAGGCGCTGCACTCGCAGGTCGGCGCCTGGAAGGCCCTGATCCGGGACCTGCCCTCGGTGACCCAGCCCCTCCTGGTGTTCCGCTCCGCCGTCGACCACGTCGTCCCGGCCTCGAGCACCGCGCTGCTCCTCTCGCGCGTCTCGAGCACCGACGTCACGGAGGTCGTCCTCGAGGACTCCTACCACGTCGCCACGCTGGACAACGACGCGCCGCGGATCTTCGAGGGCTCGGTGGGGTTCATCGAGCGCGTCGCCGCGCCGGCGCACTAGCGGGTAGGAGCCCCCCGTGGACGAGCGCGACATCGACGCGGAGTTCGCCGCGATCGTCGCGCGCCTGCACGCCACGGAGGTGGGCCAGGCCGCGCAGGCGGCAGCCGCGGACGCCGCGCCGGGCAGCGACGCCGCCCCGACGACCGAGGAAGGCGTGCCGAGCGAGGCGGGGGTGCCGAGCGAGGCGGGCACACCGAGCGAGGCGGGCACACCGAGCGAGGCGGACGGTGCACCGTCCGGCCCCACGCATGACGTGCCGGCCGCGAGCGACCCGCGCGACCCGCGCGACCCGCGCGGTCGTGAGGCCGCGCCACCGGAGGTGCCGACCGCCACCGAGCCGCCGCTCGTGCCGCCACCGGTCCCCGGGCCTCCACCACTGGTCTGGCGGGGAGCCCCCGCCGCCGGCCGGGCCGGCGTGGAGGACGAGGAGGAGCACTTCGAGCCGCCACCGGTGCAGCTCCCGCCACAGGAGGACCTGCACTTCTGGGCGGTCGTCCTCTGCCTGGTCCTGGGGCCGCTGATCCTGCTCTACGTGGTGCTCGCCCGTCCGTTCCACAGCTCCTACTGGCTGCTCGCCTCGCTCACCCTCCTCGTCGGCGGCTTCGGGCTGCTCGTGCTCCGCCAGCCGCGAACCCGGGACGAGGACGACCCGGACGACGGCGCCCGCCTCTAGTAGAGCGTCGCGTCTAATGATGTGGGTATAGGTGACGGAGTCTGATGCGGGCGTCGCTCGTGGTGAATTGCCAGTCGACTTGTCGCTGGTCGGCGTTGGTGGCGGCCTGCCACGCGGCGAGCTCTGTGTTGAGCAGGTCGAGGTCGTCGATGCGCCGGTCGAGGCATTGCCGGGTCA
>DASQFD010000051.1:0-26053 GCA_035633255.1 Dermatophilaceae bacterium | reverse complement strand
GCCCGCGGGCGGCGCCCCCGGCCCCGAGCCGACCAGCCTGGAGTGGATCACCCCCGACGTCCAGGCCCGCTTCACCGCCCTGGACTGCGCCGCCGAGGGCGCCCTCGACGACCTGGTCGACGACCCGGCGAAGCCCCTCGTCACCTGCGACCGGGACGGCGCGGCCAAGTACATCCTCGGGCCGGTCGTGGTCTCCGGCGACCAGATCTCCGACGCCACCGCGGGCTACCAGACCCTGCAGAACGGCCAGCCGAGCAGCACGGTCGAGATCGCCCTGTCCTTCCTCGGCGAGGGTGCCAAGCAGTACGCCGAGATCAGCCGGACCATGGTGGGCCTGCCCGAGCCGCAGAACCAGCTGGCCGCCACCCTGGACTCCCGGGTCATCGTCGCCCCCCGCTTCAACGAGGCGATCCTGGACGGGCGCGCGAGCATCACCGGCGGGTTCACCATCACCGAGGCACGCACCCTCGCCCAGCAGTTGAAGTTCGGCGCCCTGCCGATCTCCTTCGACCTGCAGACCCGCGAGCAGATCAGCCCGACGCTCGGCAGCGAGCAGCTGCGCTACGGCCTCCTCGCCGGCCTCGTCGGTCTGCTCCTCGTCGTGGCCTACTCCCTGCTGCAGTACCGCGTGCTCGGGCTGGTCACCATCGCCTCGATCGTCGTGGCCGCGGTGCTGACCTACCTCGCCATCACGATCCTGGGCTGGTCGCAGAACTACCGCCTCGACATGGCCGGTGTCACCGGCCTCATCGTCGCGATCGGCTTCACCGCCGACAGCTTCATCGTCTACTTCGAGCGGGTCCGCGACGAGCTGCGGGAGGGTCGGGCGCTCTCCAGCGCGGTCGAGATGGGCTGGAACCGGGCCAAGCGCACCATCCTGATCGCCGACGGCGTCAACTTCCTCGCCGCCCTCGTCCTCTACGTCCTCGCGTCCAGCAGCGTGCGCGGCTTCGCCTTCACGCTCGGCCTGACGACGCTGCTCGACCTGCTGGTCGTCTTCTTCTTCACCCATCCGCTGGTCGCCCTGCTGGCGCGCCGGCCGTTCTTCCGCGACGGTCACCGGCTCTCCGGCCTGGACCCGCGGCGCCTCGGGGCCGCCGGAACGACGCGGTATGCCGGTCGCGGCCGGTTCGTGCCCGTCGCCCCGGCGGCGGCCACCACCCCCCAGGCGGCGCCACCCCGCACGCCCGCCACCCCCCGGGCAGCCGTCGACGAAGGGAGCCGGTCGTGAGCTTCGCCGACTTCGGCAACGACCTCTACACCGGACGCCGCTCGGTCCCCGTCGTGCCGCTGCGGCGGCGGTTCTACCTCGCCTCGCTCATCGTGATGCTCATCGCGCTCTCCGGCCTGGGCATCCGCGGGCTGAACCTCGGCCTGGAGTTCCGGGGCGGGTCGGAGTTCCGGGTCACCGGCGCCGGCGCGCCCTCCGGCTACGAGGCCACCGCGCGCGAGGCGGTCGGGGTCGCCGAGGACGGCCGCGGCGTCAACGTCACCCGGCTCGGCAGCGGCACGGTCCGCGTGCAGACCGAGCGGCTCGACGACGCGGAGAGCGCCTCCGTGCGGACGGCGCTCGCGCAGGCCTTCGACGTGCCGCCCGCCGACGTCAGCGCGACCTTCATCGGTCCGTCGTGGGGCGCCTCGGTGAGCACCCAGGCGCTGCGCGCCCTCGTGATCTTCCTGGTCCTGGTCGCGCTCGTCATGGCGCTGTACTTCCGGACCTGGACGATGGCCGCCGCGGCCCTCATCGCCCTCGCCCACGACATGGTCATCACGGTCGGCATCTACGCGTGGACCGGGTTCGAGGTCTCCCCGGCGACGATGATCGGCTTCCTCACCGTGCTGGGGTACAGCCTGTACGACACGGTCGTGGTCTTCGACAAGGTGCGCGAGAACACCAACGAGGCGTTCGCTAACGGGCGCTCGACCTTCGCCGGGGCCGCGAACCTGGCGGTCAACCAGACCTTCGTGCGGTCCATCAACACCACGGTGGTCGGCATCCTCCCGATCTTCGCGGTGCTCGTCGTCGGGGCCGTCTGGCTCGGGCCCGGCACGCTGCTGGACCTCTCGCTGGTGCTGTTCATCGGCATCGTCGTCGGCGCCTACTCCTCGATCTTCATCGCCACCCCGCTGCTGGTGACCCTGCGCTCGCGCGAGGCCCGGGTCCTGGAGCTGGACAAGCGCGCGGCCCGGCACGCCGCCCGCACGGCCAAGGACGCCCGGGCGGCCGGTGGCTCCTCGGCGGGCTCCCGGCTCCCCGCCGAGCCGGGTCAGGACGGGGCCCTCGCGGCCGTGGGCGCCGGCGTCGACGGCCACGAGGGCCCCGAGGACGTGGCGGCCGAGGGCCTGCTCACCGACGACTCCACCCTCACCGGCCGTGCGGTGCACCGGTACGCACGGTCCAGCGGTCCGCGCAACCAGCCGCGGCGCACCTCCAAGGCCAAGCGCGGCTGACCGGCGACGGTCCCGACCGCCCGGGGACTTCTCGACGGGTGCTCCCGCCACCGGCCGCCACCGGTCGGCGCGCCTACACTCCGAGCATGGCTGAGGACACCGGCGCGATCCCCCTCTCGGGGACCACGTCCGCCGCGCTGTCGCGGCGGGCGCGGGGGCGCGCCCGGCTCGCCAAGATCGGCAGCCACCGGGCGACCACCCATCCCGTCCTCGAGCCGCTTCTGCAGACCGTGCGCACCACGCACCCCAAGGCCGACACGAGCATCATCGAGCGGGCGTACGACGTCGCCGAGCGCGCCCACGAGGGCCAGCTGCGCCGCAGCGGCGACGCCTACATCACCCACCCGCTGGCCGTGACGACGATCCTGGCCGAGCTGGGCATGACGCCGGCCACGCTCGCCGCCGCCCTGCTGCACGACACGGTGGAGGACACGGCATACAGCCTGGAGGCGCTGCGCGGGGAGTTCGGCGACGAGATCGCGATGCTGGTCGACGGGGTGACCAAGCTCGACAAGGTGACCTACGGCGCGGCCGCGCAGGCGGAGACGGTGCGCAAGATGGTCGTGGCGATGGCGCGCGACATCCGGGTGCTCGTCATCAAGCTCGCCGACCGGCTGCACAACGCGCGGACCTGGCGCTACGTCTCCAAGGAGTCGGCGCAGCGCAAGGCCAAGGAGACCCTGGAGATCTACGCTCCGCTGGCGCACCGGCTGGGGATGAACACCATCAAGTGGGAGCTGGAGGACCTGTCCTTCCAGTGCCTCTACCCCAAGGTCTACGACGAGATCGTCCGGCTGGTGGCGGAGCGGGCGCCCGCGCGCGAGGAGTACCTCGCCGAGGTGCACGAGCAGGTCAGCTCCGACCTGCACATCGCGAAGATCAAGGCCGTCGTCACCGGCCGGCCGAAGCACTACTACTCCGTCTACCAGAAGATGATCGTCGGCGGCCGCGACTTCGAGCAGATCTATGACCTCGTGGCGGTGCGCGTCCTCGTCGACACGGTCCGCGACTGCTACGCCGCCCTCGGCGCCCTCCACGCTCGCTGGAACCCGGTGCCCGGCCGGTTCAAGGACTACATCGCGATGCCGAAGTTCAACATGTACCAGTCGCTGCACACGACGGTCATCGGTCCGGAGGGCAAGCCGGTCGAGATCCAGATCCGCACGCACACCATGCACCGGCGGGCCGAGTACGGCGTCGCAGCGCACTGGAAGTACAAGGAGAACGCCCTCGCCGGCCGGCCCGCCGGCGTCCCCACCGACCCCTCGCGGTCGGGTGACAGCGGGGCGGTCAGCGACATGGCGTGGCTGCGCCAGCTGCTCGACTGGCAGAAGGAGACCTCGGACCCGGGGGAGTTCCTGGAGTCGCTGCGTTTCGAGGTCAACGCCAGCGAGGTCTACGTCTTCACCCCCAAGGGGCAGCTCGTGGGGCTGCCGGCCGGGTCCACGACGGTCGACTTCGCCTACGCGGTGCACACCGAGGTGGGCCACCGCTGCATCGGCGCCCGGGTCAACGGCCGCCTGGTGCCGTTGGAGAGCAAGCTCGACAACGGTGACGTCGTCGAGGTGCTCACCTCCAAGGCCGACGGTGCGGGGCCCTCGCGCGACTGGCTGACCTTCGTCCGCTCGGCGCGGGCGCGCAACAAGATCCGCCACTGGTTCACCGCCGAGCGCCGGGAGGAGATGATCGAGCAGGGCAAGGAGTCCCTCGCCAAGGCGATGCGCAAGCGGGCCCTGCCGCTGCAGCGCCTGACCTCCGTGGAGTCCCTGACCGGCGTGGCCGAGGAGCTGCGGCTGTCGGGCATCGACGCGCTCTACGCCGCGGTCGGCGAGGGGCACGTCTCGGCGCAGCACGTCGTCGGCCGGCTGGTCGCCTCCATCGGCGGCGAGGAGGGCGCCAGCGAGGACATCGCGGAGGCGGCCGTCCCGACCGTCGAGCGGCCGCACCGCCGCCGGGCCGGCGACCCGGGCGTCGTGGTCAGGGGCATGACGGACGTGTGGGTGAAGCTGGCTCGATGCTGCACGCCGGTGCCCGGCGACGACATCCTCGGCTTCGTCACCCGGGGCAACGGGGTCTCGGTCCACCGGCGGGACTGCACCAACACCTCGGCGCTGTTCTCCCAGCCCGAGAAGATCATCGAGGTCGAGTGGGCGCCCACGGCCAGCAGCGTCTTCCTCGTGCAGCTGCACGTCGAGGCGCTCGACCGGGCCCGGCTCCTCTCCGACGTCACGCGGGTGCTCTCGGACAACGGCGTCAACATCCTCAGCGCGACCGTCAACACCAGCCGCCGGGACCGGGTCGCCGGGCTGCGCTTCACCTTCGAGATGGGCGACCCCAGCCACCTCGAGCACGTCATCAAGGCCGTGCGGTCGGTGGACGGCGTCTTCGACGCCAACCGCGTCATGGGCTGAGCCGGGGCCGTCAGCCGGAGGACTGCCGTCAGCCGGAGGACTCCGTCGGCCGGAGGACCGCCGTCAGCCGGAGGACTCCCGTCAGCCGGAGGACTCCCGTCAGCCGGAGAACTCGTCGAGCCCGGTGCGGGCCTGCGCGAGCCACTGCTCCTGGGCCTGCAGGCGGGCGCGCGCGTCGGCGGCCCGCTTCTCGCTGCCGGCCGCCTCGGCGGTGGTGAGCTCGGTCCGCAACGAGGCGACGGAGGCCTCGAGCTGGTCGACGAGGGAGCGGGCGCGCGCGGCGACCTCGGGGTTGGTGCGCTTCCAGCGGCGGTCCTCCGCGTCGCGCACCGCGGACTCGACCCGGCGCAGGGCCTTCTCGGTGCGCTCGAGGTCGGCGCGCGGCACCTTCCCGGCCTTGTCCCACTTCTCCTGCACTCCGCGCAGCGCCGACTTGGCGGCGTCGAGGTCGGTCACCGGGAGGATCGCCTCGGCCTCGAGCAGGAGGGCCTCCTTGACGGCGAGGTTGGCACGGAACTCCTGGTCCTCCGCGGCCGCGATCCGGTCCTTGGCCGTGAAGAAGGCGTCCTGCGCGGCCCGGAAGCGCTCCCACAGCGCGTCGTCCTCGGCGCGCGAGGCGCGGCCCGCGTGACGCCACTGCTCCATCAGCTCCTTGAACGCCCGTGCGGTGGGCGCCCAGTCGGTGCTGGCCGAGAGCTCCTCGGCCCGCGCCACGAGGCTCGCCTTCGTCGCCCGGGCTTCGGCCCGCGAGGAGTCGAGCTGGGCGAACCAGGTCCGCCGCGCCTTGTCGAAGGCGTTCCGCGAGTGGCTGAAGCGCTGCCACAGCGCCGACTCGGTCGCCTTGTCCAGCTTCGGCCCGGAGCGCTGGTGCTGCTTCCACTCCTCGAGGAGGGCGCGCATCCGCTCGCCGCTGGTCTTCCACTGGGTCGACGCCGGGGGCTGTCCGGCGATGTGCTCGGCCTCGGCGACGATGGCCTCGCGCCGCTGCGCCGCCTCGGCCCGAGCGGCGGCGCGCTGGGCGGACTCCGCCTCGCGCTTGGTGGCGAGACCGGACTCGATGTCCGCGACGGTCGCGTCGAGGGCGGCGAGGTCACCGACGACGTGGGCTCCGGCGATGCGCTCCTGGAGGGCCGTGAGGGACTCGGCGACCTCCTTGGCCGGCACGTCGGGCAGCCGCATCCGCTGGCGGAGCAGCTCGGCGGTGCCGGCGATCTCGTCGTACTTGTGCGCGAAGTACTGCAGCGCCTCGTCGGGGGAGGCGCCGGGGAAGGAGCCGACCTCGCGCTCCTCCTCGCCGACCCGCACGAAGACGTGGCCGCTCTCGTCGACCCGGCCGAAGCGCGCCGAGCTCGAGACCCGCGGCACGGCTGCCGCGACGGGCGTGGGCCGTGGGTGCAGCCGGCCGGCCAGCGCGGCGGGGGAGGGGATGGGCGGGCGCGGGCGGGGGGGCGACGGGGCGTCCGGCGCGACCACGGCCTGCGCCGCCGGGTCAACGACGACCGCCGGCTCCGCCACCGGGTCCACGACGACCGTCGCCTCCGCCACTGGGTCCACGACGACCGCCGGCTCCGCCACTGGGTCCACGACGACCGCCGGCTCCGCCGCCGGGTCTGTCACGACCGGGTCCTCCGCCGCCGGGTCAACGACGACCGCCGGCTCCGCCGCCGGGTCCATTGCGGCCGGGTCCATCACGACGGGGGCCTCCGGGGCAGCCTCCGGCTCGGCGGTGGGCGCCTGCGCCTGCGGCTCCGGGGTGGTGGTCTCGTCGCTCACGGCTCAGGCCTTCTTCTCGATGACAGCAACCCGGAGGATGCTGAGGGGTGCCGCGGGGGCACCGTCGGTGCTCGACTGTCCGCCGGGGGCCACGCCCGCGGCGACGATCTTGTCGACAATACCCAACCCCTCGATGACCTTTCCGAAGATGGTGTACCCGTCGGCGTCGGGCAGCCGGGTCTGCTGGGCCACGAGGAAGAACTGGCCGCCGTTCCCCTTCGCGGGGTCGCTCGTCCGGGCCATCGCCACGGTGCCGCGTGGGTAGACGCCGTCCTCCGGCGCGTTCTCCACCCCGTAGCCGTAGCCGGGCGTCCCCTGACCGGTGCCGGTCGGGTCGCCGCACTGGAGCAGGGTCGCCTCCTCGGCGGCCAGCAGCCGGTGGCACGGCGCGTTGCGCCAGTAGTCCGCCCGGGCGAGCTGCACGAAGGAGGCCACGGCCTGCGGTGCCGCCGCACCGTCGAGCTCGAGCACGACGTCGCCGCAGTTGGTGCTCAGGGTGGCCGAGTAGGTCCGGCCCGCCGCGGTCGCCTTGTCCGGGAGCTCGAGCTGCGCCCCGGTGCCCAGGGCGGCGGGGGGCAGGGCGCACCCCGCGGCCGTGACCTGTCCCGGCTCCGGATCCGGCGCGAAGGCCGCCCCCAGGCCCCACAGGGCCAGCGCGACGGCCACCACGGAGGCGACGACGGCGAGCAGCCTCCGGGTGCGGGCCCGCTGCGCGTCGCGCTGCGCCAGCGCGGACCGGCGCTTCTCCCACCGACGCCGGGCCCGGTCGTGCTCCTGCTGCCTCGTCACCGCGCCCGTCGCCCTCCTGTTCGTGTCGGCCCGAATGGACGCGAGCAGTGTAGGCAGGGCCGTGGTGGCTACGCTTGCACGCCGTGCTCACCATCGGGTTCCCGGCCGCCGCGTTCGACACCAACTGCTACGTGCTCGCGCCGGCCGCGGGTGAGGAGTGCCTCGTGGTGGACCCCGGCATCGGCGTGGAGGAGACCCTGCGAGAGGTGTTCGCCGAGCACCGCCTGCGCCCCGCAGCGGTGCTGCTGACCCACGGTCACCTCGACCACGTGTATGCCGTGACGCCGGTGTGCGGGTCGGGCACCGCGGCATACGTGCACACCGACGACCGGTACCGCCTCGCCGACCCGCTCGCCGGCCTGGACCCCGGCTTCCTCTGGATGGTCGAGTCGCAGTTCGGGCAGCGCGCCACCTGGCAGGAGCCGGAGCGCGTGGTGGAGGTCACCGACCGCCAGCGGCTCGAGCTCGCCGGGCTGGTGCTGGAGGTCCGGCACGCTCCGGGCCACACCGAGGGCTCGGTGCTCTTCACCCTCGACGAGGTGCCCGACGGCCTGCGGGCCGACGAGCCGATCGACCGCACGGTCGTCAGCGGGGACGTGCTCTTCGCCGGGTCGATCGGCCGCACCGACCTCCCGGGCGGCAGCACCGCCGCGATGCAGCGGTCGCTGCGCCAGGTGGTCCTGCCGCTGCCGGACTCCAGCCTGGTGCTGACGGGGCACGGGCCGGCGACGACCATCCGTCGCGAGCGCGCGAGCAACCCCTACCTGCTGGAGCTGACCGCATGAGCAGCGAGCCACGGCCGCGCGCCGAGCGCGTCACCCCGCTGTCCGGCTTCCCCGAGCTGCTTCCCGCGGAGCGGATCCTGGAGCAGCAGCTGCTCGACGTCATCCGGCGGACCTTCGAGCTGCACGGCTTCGCGCCGCTGGAGACGCGCGCCGTCGAGCCGGTGGACCGGCTGCTCGGCAAGGGCGGCGACGCCGACAAGGAGATCTACGCCGTCTCCCGCCTCGCCGCCGGTGCCGATGCCGCCCCCGGGGACGGCGGCGAGGAGGCCCGGCTGGGGCTGCACTTCGACCTCACGGTGCCGTTCGCCCGGTACGTCCTCGAGAACGCCGGGCGGCTGCAGTTCCCGTTCCGCCGCTACCAGATCCAGAAGGTGTGGCGCGGGGAGCGGCCCCAGGAGGGCCGGTTCCGGGAGTTCACCCAGGCCGACGTCGACGTGGTGGACGTCGGCGAGCTCGCGCCCCACTTCGAGGCCGAGATCCCGCTCGTGGTCGCCGACGCGTTCTCGCGCCTGCCGGTCGGGCCCTTCCGCATCCACGTCAACGACCGCCGGGTGTGCGAGGGGTTCTACCTCGGCATCGGCCTGACCGACGTGGTCGGCACCCTCCGCGCGGTCGACAAGCTCGACAAGGTCGGGCCGGAGGCGGTCACCGCCATGATCGTCGCGACGGGCGCGACCGCGGACCAGGCCGAGCGCTGCCTGGCCCTCGCGGCCATCCGCTCCGAGGACCTGTCCTTCGTGGAGCAGGTCCGCGGCCTCCGCGTCGAGCACCCGCTGCTCGACGACGGCCTGGAGGCGCTCTCCGCGGTGGTGGCCACCGGGATGGAGCGCGCCCCCGGGACCCTGCTCGCCGACCTGCACATCGCCCGCGGGTTGGACTACTACACCGGCGCGGTCTACGAGACCTTCCTCGTCGGCGACGAGGACTACGGCTCGGTCTGCTCGGGCGGGCGCTACGACTCCCTCGCCACCGACGGCCGGGTCACCTACCCCGGGGTCGGCATCTCCATCGGGCTGACCCGGCTGCTCCACCTGCTCCTCACCCGCCGGGGGCTGAGCGCGAGCCGCTCCACCCCGTCGTGCGTCCTCGTCGCCGTTCCCGACGAGGCCGGCCGACCGGCGTCGGTGGGCGTCGCCACGGCGCTGCGGGCCCGCGGCGTCCCCTGCGAGGTGGCGCCCTCCGCCGCCAAGTTCGGCAAGCAGATCCGGTATGCCGACCGGCGCGGGATCCCCTACGTCTGGTTCCCGGCCGGTCCGGGCGCCGCCGGGGCCCCGGCGGGCCGGGGCCACGAGGTGAAGGACGTCCGCTCGGGGGAGCAGGTGCCGGCCGACCCGGGCGCCTGGCTGCCACCCGCCGCGGACCTCCGGCCGGTCGTGGTCAGCCGCTGACCGACGTCCCCGGCGGGGGCCGCAGCCCGCAGTCGCGCAGCTCGAGGACGGCGAGCCGCCGGATGGTGTCCGGCTCGCCCCGGCGCCAGGCACCGGCCGGGTCGTCGGAGATCGCGGCCAGGCGCGGCATCGGCTGGTTCGAGAGGGACCGCAGCGCGAACAGGTCCAGGTCGGGCGCCCCGTCGACGAAGCGCTGCGCCGCGCCGGCGCGCACGGCGAAGCGGACGCGGACCACCAGCCAGGCACCGCCCACCAGGACGATGGGCAGCAGCGCCGTGAGCCAGCCGAGCGCCAGGGCGAGCCGCTCGACCGCACGGACCAGGTCCTCCCCGGCGCCCGCGATGTCGGTGCCGGCGCCGGAGGCGGTGCGGAACGGCTCGGCCACCCGGTCCTGCAGGAGGGGCAGGTCGTCCACGGCGGCCCCCGCCGACGACATGGTGTCGCGAAAGCCGGTGCCCGCGACCTGCAGGCGCCGCCCGGGCTCGGCCAGCCCGAGCGTCACGTCGTGCACCCGCACCCCGAGCCAGCTCCACAGCGCCACCCAGGCCAGCACGGCGCCGTCGGAGAGGACCTGGCGGGCCCGACGGGCCGGCAGGTCGGCATACGGCTTCAACGCGAGCATCGGACGTCCCATCACGGGTCGGGGGCGGAGGGGCCGGGTCTACACTCGCACCGCGGCCACCGCGCTGCGCAGAGGTCGACGGCAACGGGGCCGTCCCTTCTTGTCCACGACAGCAAGGACTCGATATCCGTGAAGGTCGGCATCCCTCGCGAGGTCAAGAACCACGAGTACCGGGTGGCGATCACCCCCTCCGGTGTGCACGAGCTCGTGCTGCACGGGCACGAGGTCTACGTCGAGAAGGACGCCGGCACCGGTTCCTCCATCCACGACGAGGACTTCGTCGCCGCCGGTGCGACCATCCTCGGCACCGCCGACGACGTGTGGGGCACCGGGGAGCTCATCCTCAAGGTCAAGGAGCCGATCGCGTCCGAGTACCACCGCATGCGCGAGGGCCAGACCCTCTTCACCTACCTGCACCTGGCCGCCGACAAGGCGCTGACGCAGGAGCTCGTGGCCCGGAAGGTGACCGGCATCGCCTACGAGACCGTCGAGCTGCCCGACCGCACCCTGCCGCTGCTCGCCCCGATGTCCGAGGTCGCGGGCCGGCTGGCACCGCAGGTGGGGGCGCACACCCTGATGCGCGCGCAGGGCGGCCGCGGCGTCCTGATGGGCGGGGTCTCCGGCGTCTACGCCGCCAAGGTCGTCGTCCTGGGCGCCGGGGTCTCCGGCATGAACGCCGCCGCGATCGCCCTGGGGATGCAGGCCGAGGTGCTCCTCCTGGACCTCAACGTCACCCGGCTGCGGGCGGCGGACGCCATCTACCAGGGCCACTGCCAGACGGTCGCCTCCAACCGCTACGAGATCGAGCGCGCCATCAGCGACGCCGACATGGTCATCGGGGCGGTGCTCGTGCCCGGCGCCAAGGCGCCGACGCTGGTCACCAACGAGCAGGTGTCGCGGATGAAGAAGGGCTCGGTGCTCGTCGACATCTCCATCGACCAGGGCGGCTGCTTCGAGGACAGCCGGCCCACGACGCACGCGGACCCCACCTTCGAGGTGCACGACTCGGTCTTCTACTGCGTCGCCAACATGCCGGGCGCCGTGCCTCACACCTCCACCTACGCGCTGACCAACGTCACCCTCCCGTATGCCGTCGCGCTGGCCAACCGGGGCTGGCAGGCGGCCATGCGGGACGACGCCCCGCTGGCCCTCGGCCTCAACACCCGGGCCGGGCACGTCACCAACGGCCCGGTCGCCGCGGCCCACGGCATGCCGCACGTCACCCTCGAGCAGGTCCTCTCCTGACGGGAGCTCCCGGCCCGCCCGGCGCGACGGCGCCGTCCACGGCCCGCCCCACGCCGATGGGCCGGGCCGTCGCCGACTGGCTCACCCACCTCGACGTCGAGCGGGGCCTGAGCCGCAACACCCTGGCCGCCTACCGGCGCGACCTGCGGCGCTGGACGGCATACCTGGCCGCCGCAGGCGTCGAGGACCCGGCCGCGGTCACCGAGGCGCACGTCACCGGCTTCCTCGCCACCCTGCGCGAGGGCGGCGCCGACGCCCCGCCGCTCGCGGCTTCCTCGGCCGCCCGCACCCTGGTGGCGGTGCGCGGGCTGCACCACTTCCTCGCCGTCGAGGGGGAGGTCGCCGCGGACCCGGCGGGCGCGGTGAGCCCGCCCGCCACCCCCTCGCGGCTGCCGAAGGCGATCTCCGTGGACGAGGTCGAGCGGTTGCTCGAGGCGGCCGCGGTGGGCGGCACGCCGGCGGCGCTGCGGGACCGGGCGCTGCTGGAGGTGCTCTACGGCACCGGGGCCCGGGTCTCGGAGGCGGTCGGCCTCGACGTCGACGACGTGGACACGCAGGACGGCGTGGTGCGGCTGCGGGGCAAGGGCGGCAAGGAGCGGCTGGTGCCGCTCGGGTCGTACGCCGCCGACGCCCTCTCGGCCTACCTGGTCCGGGCCCGGCCCGGCTTCGCGGCGGGGGGGACCGGGACGCCGGCCGTCTTCCTCGGACGGCGCGGCACCCGGCTGTCCCGGCAGAGCGCCTGGACGGTCATGCGGGACGCGGCGGAGCGGGCCGGGCTCGCGGGCCACCTCTCCCCGCACACGCTGCGGCACTCCTTCGCCACCCACCTGCTCGAGGGCGGGGCGGACGTGCGGGTCGTCCAGGAGCTGCTCGGGCACGCGTCGGTGACCACCACGCAGGTCTACACGCTGGTCACGGTGCAGCAGCTGCGCGAGGTCTGGGCGCAGAGCCACCCGCGGGCCCGCTGATAGGGTCGCGGTGTGACGTCGCCCGCCCCGGAGAACGCCTCCGTGCCCGGCCCGTCCGACCCGGTGCCGGACACCCTGCCCGGCGCCGACGCCGCCCCGGTCGGCCAGCTGGGCCCCACCGGGCGCCCCCTCCCGGACTTCCCCGAGCCGCCGCCGCTGACCGGTCACGGCCCGGCGCGCGTCATCGCCGTGTGCAACCAGAAGGGCGGCGTCGGCAAGACGACGACGACGATCAACCTCGGCGCGGCCCTCGCGGAGTACGGCCGCCGGGTGCTCCTCGTCGACTTCGACCCGCAGGGTGCGCTGTCCGTCGGCCTGGGCCTGCCGACCCACCAGCTCGACGTGACGATCTACACCCTGCTCACCGAGCGCGGGCACGACATCCGCGACGTCATCCGCCCCACCAAGGTGGAGAACCTCGACCTCGTCCCGGCGAACATCGACCTCGCGGCCGCCGAGGTCCAGCTGGTGGGGGAGGTGGCCCGCGAGCAGGTGCTCGCCCGGGTGCTCCGTCCCGTGCTCGACGACTACGACGTGGTCCTCATCGACTGCCAGCCGTCCCTCGGGCTGCTCACCGTCAACGCCCTGACGGCGGCGCACGGGGTCCTCATCCCGCTCGAGTGCGAGTTCTTCGCGATGCGCGGGGTCGCGCTGCTCGTCGAGACGATCGAGAAGATCACCGACCGGATCAACCCGCGCCTGCAGATCGACGGCATCCTCGCCACGATGTACGACGGCCGGACGCTGCACTCGCGCGAGGTGGTCGCGAGCGTCGTCGACGGCTTCGGCGACCGGGTCTTCCACACCGTCGTGAGCCGGACGGTGAAGTTCCCGGACGCCAGCGTGGCGGCCCAGCCGATCACGACCTACGACGCCGCCCACAAGGGCGCCGAGACCTACCGCCAGCTCGCGCGCGAGCTCGTCGCCCGTGGCGGGGCGGCCTGAGCCGGTGACGGCGGCCACCGGCCCCGCGGGAGGCGGGCCCGACCCGCGTGACGTCGCCGGCACCGACCGGAGGGGCCCGGCGTCCGCGCCGACGGCCGACGTCGTCCCGGGCGGGGTGCTCACCCGCCGGCCGGCCGGGTCGGCGTTCGAGGTCCACCTGGACGTCTTCTCCGGTCCCTTCGACCTCCTGCTCGGGCTGATCGCCAAGCACCGCCTGGACATCACCGAGATCGCCCTGGCGGAGGTCACCGACGAGTTCATCGCGCACATCCGCGCCGGGCAGGAGTCCGGGCGGGGATGGGACCTGTCGCAGGCCTCGGAGTTCCTCCTCGTCGCGGCGACGCTGCTGGACCTCAAGGCGGCCCGGCTGCTGCCCTCGAGCGGTCCCGAGGACGAGGAGGACCTCGCGCTCATCGAGGCGCGCGACCTGCTCTTCGCCCGGCTCCTGCAGTACCGCGCGTTCCGGGACATCTCCCGCACCTTCGCCGACCGGATGGCGGGCGCCGGCCGCGTCCACCCCCGGCGCGCCGGCCTCGAGCCGCGGTTCGCGGCGCTGCTGCCCGAGCTGGTGATCACCGTGAGCCCCGAGCAGCTGGCGCGGATCGCGGGTGGCGCCCTCGCGCCGAGGCCGGTGCCGACGGTCGGCCTCGGGCACCTCCATGCCCCGACGGTCAGCGTCCGCGAGCAGGCCGTCCTGGTGGGGACGCGGCTGCGCCGGGAGCGGGTCTGCTCCTTCCGCGCGCTGGTCGCCGACGCCGACTCCACGCCGGTGATCATCGCCCGCTTCCTCGCCGTCCTGGAGCTCTACCGCGACGGTGCGGTGGGGCTGGAGCAGGCGGAGTCGCTGGGGGAGCTGACGGTCCGCTGGACCGGGCCCCTGGAGGGTCGCATCGACGTCGACGCGGAGTTCGAGGACGACACCGATCACGCCGAGGACAGCGGCGACACGAGCGACGAGGACCAGCCGGGGACCGGTGCGGACGCCGGCAAACGCCCCGAGACGGAGGACCACCAGGCATGAACGGCACCCACGACACCGCCCCGGACGGGAACCAGCTCGCGCTGGACGTCGGCGACCTGCCCGGTGGGCTGCCCGCCGCCCTGGAGGCGGTGCTCATGGTCGTGGAGGAGCCGGTCACCGCGGTGGAGCTCGCCACCGCGCTCCAGCGGCCCGTCGCGGACGTCGAGCAGGCGCTGGTCGCGCTGGAGGAGGGGTATGCCGGGCAGCACCGGGGCTTCACCCTGCGCCGGGTCGGTGGCGGCTGGCGCTTCTACAGCCGGGCGGACTACGCGCCGGTCGTCGAGCGGTTCGTCCTCGACGGGCAGCAGGCCAAGCTGACCCAGGCCTCGCTGGAGACCCTCGCGGTCATCGCCTACCGCCAGCCGGTCGCCCGCTCCCGGGTGGCCGCGGTGCGCGGTGTCAACGTCGACGGCGTGGTGCGGACGCTGCTCACCCGCGGCCTCGTCGAGGAGGTCGGGCACGACGAGGAGTCCTCGGCCGTCCTCTACGGCACGACCACGACGTTCCTCGAGCGGCTGGGCCTGGAGAGCCTGGAGGACCTGCCCGCACTCGCGCCGTTCCTGCCCGAGGTGGACCTGCTCGACGAGATCGCCGAGCGGGGGCGGTCGTGACCCCGCCTCAGGGCCGGCGCCCGGCCAGCGGCGGCAAGGGCAGCGGCAGCAGCGGCGGCGGCGGCACGGGCAGCGGCAGCAGCGGCAAGGGCGGCGGCGGCACGGGAAGCGGCAAGGGTGGCGGCGGCAAGAGCGGAGGCAAGGGTGGCGGCCGCACGGCAGGCGGCGGGCCGGGCAGTGGCGGGCAGCGCCGGGGTCCGGCGACGACGCGCGCCGGCCAGCCGGGCCGGCCACCCCGCCGGGTGGAGCCGGCCCGCCCCACCGTGGACGTGCACGACCCCGAGGGCGTGCGCCTCCAGAAGCTGCTCGCCGCGGCCGGGGTCGGCTCGCGCCGGGCGTGTGAGCAGATCATCACCGAGGGCCGCGTCGAGGTCGACGGACACGTCGTTCGCGAGCTCGGCGTGCGCATCCAGCCGACCCAGGCCGTGCACGTCGACGGGGTCCGCGTCCAGCTGGACACCTCACGGGTCTACCTCGCCTTCCACAAGCCGGCCGGGGTGGTGACCTCGATGAGCGACGACCTCGGGCGCGTCGACATCGGCGACTACCTCGGAGCGCGTCGGGAGCGGCTCTTCCACGTGGGCCGGCTCGACGCCGACACCGAGGGACTGCTCCTCCTCACCAACGACGGCGACCTCGCCAACCGGCTGCAGCACCCCCGCCACGGGGTGCCGAAGACCTACCTGGCCCAGGTGCGCGGCCCCGTGGCGAAGGACGTCGGACGCCGGCTGCGCGAGGGCGTGGACCTCGAGGACGGGCCGGTCGTCGTCGACTCCTTCCGCATCGTCGACTCCATGCCCGGCCGGGCGCTCGTCGAGGTCGTCATCCACGAGGGCCGCAACCATGTCGTGCGCCGGCTGCTCGACGCCGTCGGCCACCCGGTGGAGACGCTGGTCCGCACCCAGGTGGGGCCGGTCCGGCTCGGCGACACCAAGCCGGGGAGGTGGCGTGCCCTCACCCCGGCCGAGGTGGGCGACCTCTACCGGGCGGCCGGGCTGTGAGCGGCGGGACGGCATACCGGTCCGGACCGCAGGGGGTGCGGTGAGCACGCCCTCCCGGCGGCCGCGCGAGGCGCCGGACGGGCGGCGCGCCCTCCGGGTGCACGTCGTGGGGGCCGGGCTGGTCGGCACCAGCCTCGGCCTGGCGCTGAGCCGGCTCGGCACGGCGGTCACCCTGGAGGACCTCTCGCCCACCGCGGCGGCCCTGGCCCGCGACCTGGGGGCCGGGTCGGTGGCCGTGCCGCCCGCGGCGGGGGAGGCGGCGCCGGAGCTCGTGGTCGTCGCCACGCCGCCCGACGTCACCGCCGGCTGCGTCGCCGACGCGCTGCGCCGGTGGCCGTCGGCCGCCGTCACCGACGTGGCGTCGGTCAAGGGCGCGGTGCTCGACGCGCTGCGGGCCGCGGGCGCGGACCTTCCGCGGTTCTGCGGGTCGCACCCCATGGCCGGGCGGGAGCGCTCCGGAGCGGTGTCGGGGCGCCACGACCTCTTCGACGGCCGGGCCTGGGTGCTCACCCCCACGGTCGAGACGGATCCGGCCGTGCTCGACCTCGTCAGGTCCACCGCGCGCTCGGTCGGGGCCGCGGTCACCGTGCTCGACCCCGCCGAGCACGACGCCGCCGTCGCCGCCGTCTCGCACGTGCCGCAGGTGGCGGCCAGCCTGGTCGCCGCGCGGCTGGAGCCGCTCGCCGAGTCCTCCGTCGCGCTGGCCGGGCAGGGGCTGCGCGACCTCACCCGCGTCGCCGGCAGCGACCCTCAGCTGTGGACCCAGATCCTCGCCGGGAACCCCGCGGCGGTGCGCGACGTGCTGCGGCTGGTGGCGGACGACCTGGCCGGGGTCCTCGGCGCGCTGGACGCCCTCGCCGACGGGACCGACGCGCCGGGGGCGCGGGCCGTCCTGGCCCGCGCGCTCGCCGCGGGCAACGCCGGCCGCGCGCGGATCCCGGGGAAGCACGGCGCCGCGCCCACGGCATACCGGACCGTTCGGGTGCTGATCCCCGACGAGCCGGGGCAGCTGGGGCGGCTCTTCGCCGACGTGGGGGAGACGGGGACCAACATCGAGGAGTTCCGGCTCGACCACGGGCTCGGGCAGTCCTTCGGGCTGGCGGAGGTCGACGTGCTGCCGGCGGTGGCCGCGGGGCTGGCGGCCGCCCTCGAGCGGCGCGGGTGGCGGCTGCACGACTGACGGCCGCCGGTTAGGCTTCGGGCCCGTGACCGCACTCACCGTCGCCATCGACGGGCCCTCGGGCTCCGGCAAGTCCAGCGTCTCCCGGGCGGTCGCCCGGCGGCTCGAGGTCGGCTACGTCGACACGGGAGCGACCTACCGCGCGCTCACGTGGTACTGCCTGGACCGCCGTATCGAGCTCACGGACACCGACGCGGTGGCGCAGGCGGCCCGCGAGTTCCCGCTGCACCTCGGCACCGACCCGTCGCGGCCGGTCGTGGACGTCGGCGGCACGGACGTCACCGCCGAGATCCGCACCACCCGCGTCAGCGAGGCGGTCTCCGCCGTGGCCACCAACCTGCTCGTCCGGCCGGTCCTGCAGCAGCTGCAGCGGGACCTCATGCACCACGTCGCGGAGGACACCGGCGGGGTGGTGGCCGAGGGGCGGGACGTGACCACGGTGGTCGCGCCCGACGCCACGGTGCGCATCCTGCTCACCGCCGACGAGGAGGCGCGGCTGCGGCGGCGGAGCACCGAGCTGCACGGCGCGGCAGGGGAGGAGGCGGTCGAGGCGACCCGCGACCAGGTGGTGCGGCGCGACCGGGACGACGCGACCGTTGCGCAGTTCACGGTGGCGGCCGACGGCGTGCTCACCGTGGACACCTCCGACCTGAGCCTCGAGCAGAGCGTCGAGGCGGTGCTCACCGTGGTCGAGCGGGAGCGGGAGCGGCCGACGGCCGACGGCTGACCGGTGGCCCGGGGGCCGCCCCCGGCGCCGGACCGCCAGCCCCCGGCGCCGGACCGTCCGGCCCCCGACGTGGGAGAGAATGGGCGCATGAACGCCCCGCAGGCCGACGGCCCGATCGACGCGACCATCGGGACCGGGGCCGAGGAGGGCTCCATCGAGCGCGTGCTCCGGGCGGGGCTCGAGGACGTCGAGCTCAGTGACGAGGACCGCGCCCTGCTCGAGGGCGGCGCGGGCGGGCCCGGGGGCGACGAGGACGGCGGCCCCGTCCCCGTCGTGGCCGTCATCGGCCGGCCGAACGTGGGGAAGTCCACGCTCGTCAACCGCATCCTCGGTCGCCGCGAGGCGGTGGTCGAGGACGTGCCCGGGGTGACCCGGGACCGGGTGACCTACGAGGCGGAGTGGTCGGGACGCCGGTTCACCCTGGTCGACACGGGCGGGTGGGCCGTCGACGCCAAGGGCATCCACCTGCGGGTGGCCGAGCAGGCGGAGATCGCCGTCGAGCTGGCCGACGCCGTGCTGCTCGTCGTCGACGCCGTCGTCGGCGCGACCGACGACGACGAGGCGGTCGTCCGGCTGCTCCGCCGCGCGGGAAAGCCCGTCGTCCTGGTCGCCAACAAGGTCGACGACCAGCGCTTCGAGTCCGACGCCACCGCCATGTGGAACCTCGGCCTGGGCCAGCCGTGGCCGGTCTCCGCGCTGCACGGGCGGGGGAGCGGGGACGTCCTGGACGCCCTGCTCGAGGTGCTGCCGGAGCGCTCGGAGGCGGCGACGGCATACCCGCGGGGTGGGCCTCGACGGGTGGCCCTGGTGGGCCGTCCCAACGTCGGCAAGTCCTCGTTGCTGAACAAGCTGGCCCGGGAGGACCGGGTCGTCGTCGACGCCGTCGCCGGCACCACGCGCGACCCGGTGGACGAGCTGGTGGAGCTGGGCGGGCGGACGTGGCGGTTCGTGGACACCGCAGGCATCCGGCGGCGGGTGCACCAGACGCGCGGCGCCGACTTCTACGCCTCGCTGCGGACCCGGACGGCGCTGGAGAAGGCGGAGGTGGCGGTCGTCCTCATCGACGCCTCCGACCCCCTCACCGAGCAGGACATCCGCGTCGTGCAGCAGGTCGTGGAGGCCGGCCGGGCCCTCGTGCTCGCCTACAACAAGTGGGACCTGACCGACGAGGAGCGGCGCCACTACCTCGAGCGCGAGATCGAGCGCGACCTCGTGCAGATCCATTGGGCGCCGCGGGTCAACCTCTCCGCCCGGACCGGCCGGCACCTCGACCGGCTGGTGCCGGCGCTGGAGACGGCGTTGGAGTCGTGGGACACGCGGGTCTCGACGGGCCGGCTCAACGCCTTCCTCGGTGAAGTCGTCGCCGGGCACCCGCACCCCGTGCGTGGCGGCAAGCAGCCGCGCATCCTCTTCGCCACCCAGGCCGGGACCCGGCCGCCGCGCTTCGTGCTGTTCACCTCGGGCTTCCTCGAGGCCGGCTACCGCCGGTTCGTCGAGCGTCGGCTTCGCGAGGAGTTCGGCTTCGAGGGCAGCCCCATCGAGGTCTCCGTCCGGGTGCGCGAGAAGCGCGCCCGCCGCTGAGCGCAGCGCCACGGGCCGGTATGCCGGGTGCCCACGGGGGTGCCCGGGTGCCCATCGGGGTGCCGGGGGCCCACGGGGGGTGCCGGGGGGGCCGCACCGCGATTCGGCCGCCGGCGCGGCCGTGCGATAAGGTTTCGTCGCTTCCGCGAGGGAGCAGCCACGGGCTGTGGCGCAGCTTGGTAGCGCACTTGACTGGGGGTCAAGGGGCCGCAGGTTCAAATCCTGTCAGCCCGACCAACCCGGCCCTGATCTAAGTTCGCAGGTCAGGGCCGGTTCTCGTTCACGGCGAGGGCCGCAGGCTCGTCGGCGAGCACAGAAGAGTTGCCCCCACTCTGCCCCCACCACGTCGAGAATGCGGTTCCCGCGTCGATCAGTGAACGGGTGTCGGGGTGCAAGTAGCGGGCAGTCACCGCCGGGTCCTGGTGTCCGGCGACGCGCTGGAGCACGTGCAGCGGCACGCCACTGTCGGCCATCCACGTGAGCGCGGTGTGGCGCAGACCGTGACGAACCAAACCGGCCAGCCCGAGACGGGTGACCACCTCGTCCCAGCTCGTTGCGTCCCGGAGGGTTGCCGTGGTGATTACCCCGCCTCGAGGTCCGGTGACGAGTCGGCCGCCTGGCGGGGCGTCCGTGGTCAGCCGTTCCAGCGTGGGACGCAGCTGGTCGATGATTGGCACGACGCGCCGCCGTCGCCCCTTCGTCGTCTTCGTCACCAGGCCACCACGACCTGGGTACGTCTGCCGGCGAACGTGGACCAGCCCCCGCGCTAGGTCGACGTCGTCCACCGTCAGCCCGGACACCTCGCTGATCCGCATCGCGGTCGTCGCGAGCAGCGTCACCATGTCGCCCCAACACCGGTGCCCGCCGGCGATGATGGCCGCGGAGACCAGGCGGTCGAGGGTGGCGACGTCGGGCAGAGCGAGGTCCCGCGGGTTCGGTGTCTCGATCAGGTCCGGAGAGCGACCCACGCTCTTGCGCCGCGCGCGGTCCTTGGCAGGGTTCCTCGACAGCAGCCCGTCGCGCACTGCCTCGTCGAGGACCAGCACCAGGGCCGCAACAGTGTTCTTGACCGTCGATGTGCCGGACTCGCCCTCCCACCGATCGATGGCGCGGTCGATGAGACCCGCGGTCAGCATCCCGACCGGGAGGTGTCCGAGAGCCGGCAGGACGCGCCGTCGGAGACCGGCGGAGTAGGGGTCCAGCGTCGAGGTCGGGTCGATCGTGCGGGTCCACCTGTTGCCAATCGCGTGGACGTACTCGCTGAGCGTCTGTCCGCGGTCGACGCCGGTTGCCGCCTGCTCGCTCTGGGCGTCCAACCAGGCTTCCGCCTCGTCGACCGTGTCGAACGTCGCGTTCACCTCCTCGCGACGGCCCGTGTGCGGGTTCGTCCAGCGAGCCCGAGCCATGAATCGCACGCCTCGCTTGCCGTTGCGCGTCCGCACGTCGCCATGCACGCGCGCACCGAGCGGCGGCACTCGTCTGGTCATGAGGCGAGCCTGCCGCCAACCTGCGCTGTGATCCACTCCGACAGGAGCGAGCGTGGATAGCGGTAGACGCTGCCGACTTTCACATACCGCGGACCAACACCGTCGAGTCGCCACCGACGAATCGTGGACGGGTTGACCCGGAAGTGCGCGGCCACCTCGTCAGTCGTCATCAGCTCGGGCTCATCCATGGTCCTTCTCCGATCAGGCCGCGTCGTTGTGGATAGGTCTTGCCGAACGGCAGTGCACAGGGCCCGCGGGTGGTGACCCGCGCTGTTGGGTGAGCGCCTTGGCCCTGTCGTACTGTTCGCGCCAGAGCCGGGCCTGGCGGATGCTGGCGGTGATGACGGCGGCGTAGTGGCGTTCCGCCGGGTCCGTGTCGGACCAGAGGTAGCGGGGTGATCCGTCGATGAGGGTGGCAGCGGCGAGCGGGTCGGCGTGCTCGGGTTCGTAGCCGGCGGCGGTGAGGACTTCCCGGACGACAGCGGCGCGGTCGGCGCGGTGTTGGGGTGAGGGTCTTGCCGGACCACTGTCGGGAGACCAGGCAGCGCCGCCCGCCAAGGCCGGCGTTCTCCCGGTTGTGGCCGGGGGCGGGGCAGCGGCCGGGGACCAGGCCGGGGCCGGGGTCCTTCGGGGTGATGCCGTAGCGGAGCCAGTTCCCGCAGCGCGGAGAGCACGGCAGAATCCGGGTCCAGGCGTGGAGGCGGTCGACGTGCGCCTGGCGTTCGGTCACGGCCCAGGCGTTGGGGTCCTCGGCTTGGTCGGTGTAGGTGGTGGCGACGGCCTTGGTGAGGTACTTGCACAGGTACCGCACGGCCCGGTCGGAGTCCTCGGTGCCGCCGAGTATTCCCTTGACGTCGACCTGGTCCCCGAAGCGCAGGGTGTGCATCGGTGCGGCGTGCGGCTCGGCGTCGAGGTCGTCGAGGGCCTGGTCCCACGACCGGAGCGGCACCCCGGTGGTGGGGTCGAGGTAGCACTTGTTGGCGGCGTCCCACACGGGACCGTGGCCCGCGTCGATGGCGGGGTCGTCGTAGACCACGTCGTCGGCGGGTGGCCACCAGATCGCGGCGGTGGTCGCGGCGGCGACCGCGCGGATAGTGGCGCGGGGGATGGTCCCGCGGACAGCGGCGTGCAGGTGCGGGGCGAGGCGGCGTTGTCCTTCGACGGCGGAGAAGTACTGCACCCGGTAGCCGGCAACGCGGCGCAGGTTCTGCCAGAACCGGTCCACTAGGCGGGGGAAGTGCATCGCGTCCAACGCGGCCCGGCGGTAGTCGTAGTTGCGTGGCCGGCGGGGCACCCCGGCCCCGGGCACGATCGGGCCGTAGGAGGGCAGGGTGAGGGTGAGGAACATCGACGGCCGGTAGGTCCGGCCGGTGCGGGGGTCGGTGTAGATGCGGCCGAGAGTGGTGTCGGCCATCGGCACCCACGGCAGATCGGGGACGTCGCTGCGGCGGCGGGTCGAGCGGACCCGGCGGCCGGTACCCTGCTCGCCGTGGTCGGTGTCGTCCTGGTCCTCATCGACCTCGTCCTCGACCGGGTCCTCACCGAGGCCGGGGGTCCGGGTGGCATCCTCGGTGAGGTGCCAGCCCTCGCGGCACTGGTGGATCCGGAGTCGGCGGGCCTTGTCGGCGCAGGTCGGGCACTTGGAGGCGCGGGTCGATCCGCAGGGAATCGGCACGGTCGTGGTCTCGCCGGTGAGGGTGTCGGTGACCCGGCGCAGCACCGGTCGCACGCACACCCCGACCGCTTCCGCGCCGGCGCGGACGACATCGGTGCCCGGCAGGTAGGTCGTTTCGGCCCCCGGCGGGCAGTCAGCGGGGGCCAGGGCGGAGTAGGTCGGCGCGGCGGCGGTCATGCGGCGTCACCGCCGAGCGGCCGGGGCAGGTGCACCAGGGCCGGCGGCACCGCGTCGTCGACGACCGCGCGCAGCGGTTTGCCGTCGCGGAGGCGGGCGTGCAGCAGTTCGCGCTGCTCGGGGTCCAGCCCGCCCCAGATGCCGTACTCCTCCCCGTACAGCAGCGAAGCGGCGAGGCAGCGGCGGCGGACTGGGCACCGCGCACATATCCGGCGTGCCGTGTGGGCGGCAGGGGTGCGGGTGTCCTCGAACCAGCCGCCGCGGGGGTGGCCGGCGCACGAGCCCTGTTCGCGCCAGCGGGTCCCGTCGAGCTCGTCCACCGTGGCAGCGGAGGTCCGGACGTAGGCCAATGGGCGCCCGAAGGGCCGTTGCGCGGTCCGGCTCCCCGGCTCGCTCCCCGGCGGCGTTGACACCGGCTGGTAGCGGTTCACGACCGTTCGCTTTCGAGGCCGCCGTCGACGAGCGCCGCGGGCCGGCGGGACCCGCGCGGGGGCCGCGGCTTGCGCGGTGGTCGTGCCCGTTCCATGGGAGGCGCTGCTGGCGGTGACGGTGACCTATCCACCCTCACCGTGGCGGGGTCGTCGACGAGGTGCAGCCCGCCTCGGTCGTCCCTGCGCTGGTCGCTGATCGCGTCGTCGGGCGGAGTCAGGTCGGGGTCGGGGAGCCGGTGCGGGGTGGCGTAGCGGGCAGCGACGTCGTGGATGAGGTCGTCGTCGGCGTAGTGCGCCCGCACCTTGACGGTGTGACCGGTCTCCTCGATGGCGTACCCGGTGCCGGGGACGTTCTGGCTGATCCGGTGGCAGGGGGCGACCTTTGCGCGGCCCTCGCCGAGGACCATCTCGGTCTCCCACGCGTCGTTCAGGCGGAGGCCGATCATCTGCGGGAACAGGTTCCGCATGGGAACGGAGTCCTTGCGGGGGTCCTGCACCCACGCCGCGACCGTCCACCCCGGCGCGCGCCCCTGGGACAGCAGGACCCGCAGCGCGGTGTCCGCCCGGCGGGTGAGGTCCCGATCGGTCAGGTACGAGGTCAGCGCGGCGAGCTCGTCGACGACGACGAGCACGTGCGGGTCCGCGGCCGTGGGCGTGTGGGCGCGGACCTGCCCGGCCATCGAGGCGGCGCGGGCGTCCATGAGCGCCGCTTCCCGCTCGAGGACGGCCACGGCCTGTTCGGGGGTCGTCGCGAGGGCCGAGAACAGGTCGGCGGCGTGGGTGAGTTCCATCCCGCGTTTGAGGTCGACCCCGACCAGGCGCACCGTCCCGGCCCGCACCGCCGGCGCCAGCGCGAGGAGGAGCGACCACATCACCGACGCCTTCCCGGCCCCGGTCGCCCCGGCGACCAGGGTGTGCACCCGCGCGTCGAGCAGCCACGGGTCCCCGGTCATCACCCGGCCGACCTCGACTGCGGCCAGCGGGTGCCGCCCCGTGACTGCACGCATGGCCGGGAGCGGGGTAGCACAGACGTGGCGCAGCTGGTCCCGGACCGTGAGCGTCACCGTCGCCCGCGTCGGGGACTCCGCCGCGACCCGCACCGAGTGCCCACCCAGCAGCGCCGCCAGGGCCGGGGCGGCACGTTCGAGGTCGTCGATCGTCTGCCCTGGCGCGTACCGCAGCCGCAGCGTCGCCACCCCGCCCCGCGTCGTCGAGCCGCGGAGCAGCCGCGGCGGCACCCCCGGCCGGGCCAGCATGCCGACGTCGTGCACGCGGGGGTAGGCGAGCAGCCCCACCGCTGCGGCGATGACCTCCCAGCGGCGCCGGTGGTGCCGCGTACGGGCCCGATCCGTGACGTCCAGCCACGAAGCCCGGTCCCACGACGGCCACGACAGCAGCCCGGCCGCCCCGGCTGCGATACCCGCCGTGGTGACCCACTGCCCGGCCCACACCAACGCGACGAGCAGCACGAGCACCGCGACCGCGAGGTGGGGCAGGCAGCGGATGACCCACCACGCCTCCCGGGCCGTCTCCACCGCGACCCGCACCACCCGCGCCGCGAGCAGGCTGGCCGCCCTGACGGCCAGCCACCCCACCGGACCGCTCTCCCGGGCGGCGGGCATCACCGCTCACCCCGCGCGTGGTCCTCGGCGGCCTGGCGAACGACGTTCAACGCCCGCTCGGCGTCCACCACCGCGGCTAAGGCCCGGTCCAGGGCGTCCTCCGCCTCCGGGCACACCCCACCGCGCAGCGCCTGCCGCAGCGACCCCAGCTCGTCACCGGCCACGTCCGCCCGCGCCTGAAACGACTGCACCGCGTCGGCGATCCCGTCGTCGCTGGACACGCCCAGCGCCCGCGCCGCACGGTCCAGATCCACGTGCGCGCCCATCACGCCGCCGCCGACCCGGACGGCCCCGAGGCTGCCCGGCGGCCCGACTCGATGGCCTCGGCGGACCAGCGCTCCGACAGCCCGCCGGCCTTGTTCGTCGACACCGACACCCGCAGCCCGGTGAACGTGACCCGCTCGAACTCACCCGGCGTCGGCCTGTCGATCGCGCCCACCGTCACCATCGCCGTCGCGGTCACCTCACGACCCCACGACTCCGACTTGTAGATCACCTCCACCTGCCACAACGGCATCCCCGTGTCCGCGTCCCGCTCCTGCACCTCACCCGGCCGGCGCTTCCCGTTCACCTCCACCCACTCCATCACCGGCTCCACGATCCCCGTCGTGGACATCGCGTGACGCTTGCTCTCCACCGCGTAACTCGGCATCTCGCTCTCCTCGTCCCGGACCACGCTGCTCGTGATCTCGAAATCAGGAGACCGCCGCGCGTGCGGACGCGACAGATGACGGGGGTTAGCGAGTATTAGCGCCACACCTGCTATCGGCTGGCGCACAAAGCAGGTCCGGGTCACTCTTGAGGGTATGAGGGACATCGACCCACCCGTGGGCACCTCCCAGCAGCCTGTGCCAGCACTGCGCGAGCTGCGCCGTGCTCGGGAGTGGTCGCAGACTCGGCTGGTCCTCGCACTGGAAACTGCAGCTCATCGTCGCGGCGTGACGGTAGCGAACCGCGAGTCGCTGAAGGTGGCAATCTCGCGCTGGGAGAACGGTCACCAGTGCCCGGACCGGTTCTATCGAAGTGGGTTATCCATTTCACTGCCACGTGCGGCTTGATCATTCGAGGCTCTGCGCCGCGCGCCACGGACGGTCTTCGGTGGGCTGGGCGAGACTGCCGGGCCGGGAACGTGGACCCTTCACGCCGGACGGTCTGATCGCCTT
>DASQFD010000050.1:0-11435 GCA_035633255.1 Dermatophilaceae bacterium | reverse complement strand
GCCGTCGTCGTCGACCACGGCCTGCAGCCCGGCTCCGCGGAGGTCGCCGCCGCTGCGGCCGGTACCTGCCGGCGCCTGGGGCTGGACCCCGTCGAGGTCCGCCGGGTGACCGTCGCGCGATCTGCCGACGGCCCGGAGGCCGCCGCCCGCACCGCCCGGGTGGCCGCCCTGGAGGCGGCCGCCCGCGAGCACCGGGCGCCCGTCGTGCTGCTCGGCCACACCCGAGACGACCAGGCGGAGCAGGTGCTGCTGGGCCTGGTGCGCGGCTCCGGGGCCCGCTCCCTCTCCGGTATGCCGCGGGCCCGGGGCCCGCTGCGCCGTCCCCTCCTCGACCTCACCCGCGAGCAGACCCGGGCCGCCTGCCGCGCCGAGGGGCTGGACTGGTGGGAGGACCCCATGAACGCCGACCCCGCCTACCGTCGGGTGGCGGCCCGCGGCGCGGTGGCCGACCTGGAGCGCGACCTCGGGCCGGGGGTGGGCGCGGCGCTGGCCCGGTCCGCCGACCAGCTGCGCGTGGACGCCGACCACCTCGACGGCCTCGCGGCGGCCGCGGTCGCGGACCTGGGGGCGGGTCCGTGGTCGGCCCGGGCGCTGGCCGACCTTCCGACGGCCGTGCGCGGCCGGGTCTGGCGACGGCTGCTCCTCGCGGCCGGGGCGCCGGGGGCCGCGCTCTCCTCGCGGCACACCGACGCGTGCGACGCGCTCCTGGTGCGCTGGCGCGGGCAGGGGGCGGTGCACGTGCCCGGCGGGCTGCGGGTCGCGCGCCGGGGGGGCACGGTCTCGGTGACCCGCGCCGCGGCCGGCGACTAGGCTCGCGGGGCCGGGCCGTCGTGGTCCGGATGAGCCGGCCGGGCCGGACGCCGACGCGGACGAAGGAACGGGACGTGGACGCTGCCGACATGGCCACCGACCTCGAGCGGGTCCTCCTCAGCGAGGAGCAGATCCACGCCAAGCTCGACGAGCTGGCCGCCGTCATCGCCGAGGAGTACGCCGACAAGGACCTCCTGCTCGTCGGGGTGCTGAAGGGGGCCGTCATGGTGATGGCCGACCTCATGCGGGCCCTGCCCGTCTCGGTCCCCGTGGACTGGATGGCGGTCTCGTCCTACGGGTCGGGCACCAAGTCCTCCGGCGTCGTGCGGATCCTCAAGGACCTCGACGGCGACATCACCGGCCGGCACGTGCTCATCGTCGAGGACATCGTCGACTCCGGCCTGACCCTGTCCTGGATCCGGTCCAACCTGGAGTCGCGCCACCCGGCGTCGGTGGAGATCTGCACCCTGCTGCGCAAGCCGGACGCCGCGAAGGTCGAGGTGGACGTCCGCTGGGTCGGCTTCGACATCCCCAACGAGTTCGTGGTGGGGTACGGCCTGGACTACGACGAGCAGTACCGCGGGCTGCGGGTGGTGGGCACGCTGGCACCGCACGTCTACAGCTGAGCGGCGGCACCGGCATACCGGAGGGGTCGGAACACCCGGGCGGCGCCGCGCGTTCGAACGGTCGACGCGCCGCGGCGGCCCTGGGTCGGGCGGTAGCGTGAACACCCCCGCGCCAGCAGCCGGTCGTGGGAGGACGACCGACCGATCAGGAGGATCGGGGCGACCGCCCCGCGACGTTCATGAATGTCAAGCGCGTGCTGAAGGCCCCGGTGTTCTGGGTCCTTATCGTCATCGTCATCACGCTGAGCATGTTCTCCTTCAACGGGGACGGCGGTTACTCCAAGATCACGACCGCACAGGCCGAGCAGCTCCTCCGCGACGACAAGGTCGACAAGGTCGTCATGACCAGCGACAACGTCCTCAACCTCGACCTCAAGGAGGGGCAGACCTTCAGCAGCGACGCGGACAACGTCCGCAACGCGACGAAGGTGCGAGCCGAGTACATCGACGCCCGCGCCGAGAGCCTGGTGGCCCTGGTCGACGAGCGGGTGCCCAACAGCTTCGACGACCGGCAGGAGCGCGACAGCGGCTTCTTCACCATCTTCATCAGCATCTTCCCGGTGCTGCTCCTAGTCGGCCTCTTCTGGTGGATGATGAGCCAGGCCCAGGGCGGGGGCTCGCGCGTCATGCAGTTCGGCAAGAGCAAGGCCAAGCTCGCCACCAAGGACACCCCCAAGGTCACCTTCGCGGACGTCGCCGGCGCCGACGAGGCCGTCGAGGAGCTGCACGAGATCAAGGAGTTCCTCGCCGACCCGGCGAAGTTCCTGGCGGTGGGCGCCAAGATCCCCAAGGGCGTGCTCCTCTACGGCCCGCCCGGCACCGGAAAGACCCTGCTCGCCCGTGCGGTCGCGGGGGAGGCCGGGGTGCCGTTCTACTCGATCTCCGGGTCCGACTTCGTCGAGATGTTCGTCGGCGTCGGCGCCTCCCGGGTGCGCGACCTCTTCGAGCAGGCCAAGGCCAACGCCCCGGCCATCGTCTTCGTCGACGAGATCGACGCCGTGGGCCGGCACCGCGGCGCCGGGCTCGGTGGCGGTCACGACGAGCGGGAGCAGACGCTCAACCAGCTGCTGGTGGAGATGGACGGCTTCGACGTCAAGACCAACGTCATCCTGATCGCCGCCACCAACCGCCCGGACATTCTCGACCCGGCCCTGCTGCGCCCCGGCCGCTTCGACCGGCAGATCTCCGTCGAGGCCCCGGACATGATCGGCCGTCACCGCATCCTCGAGGTGCACTCCCAGGGCAAGCCCATGGCCACCGGCGTGGACCTGCTCGCGGTCGCCCGGCGCACCCCCGGCTTCACCGGCGCCGACCTGGCCAACGTCCTCAACGAGGCCGCGCTGCTCACCGCCCGCTCGGACAAGAAGCTCATCGACGACTTCGTCCTCGACGAGGCCATCGACCGCGTCATCGCCGGGCCTCAGAAGCGCACCCGGATCATGTCCGCCAAGGAGCGGAAGATCACCGCCTACCACGAGGGCGGGCACGCCCTCGCCGCCTCGGCGATGAACCACACCGACCCGGTGACCAAGGTGACGATCCTCCCGCGCGGCCGGGCGCTCGGCTACACGATGGTCATGCCGACCGACGACAAGTACTCGACCACGCGCAACGAGATCCTCGACCAGCTCGCCTACGCCCTGGGCGGGCGCGTCGCGGAGGAGATCATCTTCCACGACCCGACGACCGGCGCGGCCAACGACATCGAGAAGGCCACCGCGATGGCCCGCAAGATGGTCACCGAGTACGGCATGAGCGAGCGGGTCGGCGCCATCAAGCTCGGCTCGAGCGGCGGTGAGGTCTTCCTCGGCCGCGACATGGGTCACCAGCGTGACTACAGCGAGCGGGTCGCCAGCGTCGTGGACGACGAGGTGCGCAAGCTCGTCGAGGCCGCCCACGACGAGGCATGGCACGTCATCAACGACAACCGCGACGTCCTCGACCGGCTCGTCCTCGAGCTGCTCGAGAAGGAGACGCTGAACCAGGCCGAGCTCGCCGCGATCTTCACCGACATCCGCAAGCGCCCGCTGCGGCCGACCTGGCTCTCCAGCGAGCTGCGCGTCCACTCCGAGCAGCCGCCGGTGCTCACCCCGGCCGAGCAGGCGGCCCTGAACGGGCACAGCCCCAACGGCGCCCCGCACGGGGCGCGGGTCAACGCGGGCAACCCCGCGACCGCCGCGGCGATCGACCGCGCGGCCGGCGAGGGTGCCCACCCCGCCGCCTCGCAGAACCCCACCACCTCGGTGATCGAGCTGCCCGGCGGTGAGCGTGTCGACCCCGACGCGCACTGACACGCTCGCGCAGGCCACCCCTGCCCTCGGCCGGGTGGACAGCCCACGCGCCGAGGCGGCGGTGCGGGAGCTGCTGATCGCACTGGGGGAGGACCCCGACCGGGAGGGCCTGCTCGACACCCCCGGCCGGGTCGCCCGGGCCCTGGGCCAGCTCTACTCCGGCCTGTGGGAGGACCCTGCGACGATCCTGGCCACGAGGTTCTCCATCGACCACGACGAGATGATCCTCGTGCGCGACATCGAGGTCTACAGCACGTGCGAGCACCACCTGCTGCCCTTCCACGGGGTCGCCCACGTCGGCTACATCCCGGCCGAGGACGGCCGGGTCACCGGGCTGTCCAAGCTCGCCCGGCTCGTCGACGTCTTCGCCAAGCGCCCGCAGGTGCAGGAGCGGATCACGACCCAGGTCGCGGACGCCCTCGTCGAGCACCTCGGTGCCCAGGGAGTGATCGTCGTCCTCGAGGCCGAGCACCTGTGCATGTCCATGCGGGGGGTGAAGAAGCCCGGGGCGCGCACCATCACCTCGGCCGTCCGCGGCCAGCTGCGCGACCCCGCCACCCGCGCCGAGGCCATGGCGCTGCTCGTCGGCGGCAAGCGGTGACCGCCCGGGGCACGACCCCGCCCCGTGTCACCGGGCCGCCTGCTCCGGTCCCCCCCAGCCGGTCCGTGGGGCACGACTCCAAACGGGCACCCCGGGTGCTGGGCAACGTCACCTACATCATCGGGGCCGTCGACGTGCTCACCGGCCTGCTCCACTCCTGGCGAGTGCGGCTGGCGCCGGTCACCGACATCCTGCCCGGCGCCCTCTCGGACGCCGCGGCGGCCGCGACGGTGGTCTCGGGCGTCCTCCTGCTCATCCTCGGCCACTCGCTCAAGCGGCGGAAGCGCCGGGCGTGGCGGGCCGCCGTCGGCCTCCTCGCCGCCTCCCTCCTCCTGCACGTGGCCAAGGCGGAGGTCGCGCCCGCGCTGCTGTCTCTGGCCGGGGTGGCCCTCATGGTTCGCCACCGCGACGCCTTCCCGGCCCTGGGCGACCCCGGCACCCGGTGGCGCGCCGTCCGGGCGCTGGTCATCCTGCTCGCGGTCTCGCTCGTCGTGGGGGTCGCTGCGGTGTGGATGGCCCGCGGCGACGTGGTGGGCGGCCCGCCGTCGGCATGGCCGACCCTGCGCCAGGTCGGCGCCGGGCTCGTCGGCGCGGAGGGGCCGCTGAGGTTCACGAGCGACCGGGCCGGTGATGTCCTGGGGTCGCTGCTGCTCGGCCTGGGGCTGATGACGGCGCTCGTCACGGCATACCTCGTGCTGCGCCCCCCCGAGCCGCGGCCCGGAGCGAGCGTCGATGACGAGGTGCGGCTCTGCGCCCTGCTGGACCGGCACCCGGACTCCCTCGCCTACTTCTCCCTCCGGTCGGACAAGGGCGTGGTCTGGTCGCCGAGCGGGAAGGCGGGCGTGGTCTACCGGGTGGTCTCCGGCGTGGCGCTCTCCAGCGGCGACCCGATCGGGGACCCGGAGGCCTGGCCAGGGGCGATGGCGGCCTTCACCGGGCTCGCCGAGGCCTACGCGTGGACGCCCGCGGTCCTCGGCTGCTCGGAGCGAGCCGGCCGGGTGTGGGTCCGGGAGACCGGCGCCCACGCTCTCGAGCTCGGTGACGAGGCGGTCCTCGACGCCACCACCTTCGCGCTCACCGGCCGGCCGATGCGCAACGTCCGGCAGATGGTCGGCCGCGTCGAGCGGGCGGGGTACGTCACCGAAGTCCTCCGGGTTCGCGACGTGGCGGACGCCGTGCGGCGCCGCGCCCTGGTGGACGCCGCCGCCTGGCGGGGCTCGGACACCGAGCGTGGCTTCTCGATGGCGCTCGGGCGCCTCCTCGACGACCGCGACGGTGACTGCGTCTTCGCCGCCGCCCGGCAGGATGGGGTGGTGCGTGCCTTCCTGCAGCTCGTCCCGTGGGGCCGGGACGGGCTCTCGCTCGACGTCATGCGCTGGGACCGCGACGCGGACCGGGCGTCAACGAGCTGCTCATCGTCGACGTCCTGCGCGCCGCGCCGCGTCTGGGGGTGCGCCGGATGTCGCTGAACTTCGCCGTCTTCCGCTCCACCCTCGAGCGCGGGGAGCGGCTCGGGGCCGGCCCGATGCTGCGGGCCTGGCGACAGGTCGTGCTGCTCGCCTCCCGCCGCCTGCAGATCGAGAGCCTCTACCGCTTCAACGCGAAGTTCCAGCCGGCGTGGCAGCCCAGATTCCTCGTGTACCCGACCGCGCGGGACCTGCCCCGAGTGGTGGCCGCCGCCCTCGAGGCCGAGGCCTTCCTCACCTGGCCCCGGCTCGGCCGGCTCCGGGGCGCGCGGTGAGTGCGGTGCCGCCGACCGCCGACGGCGCGCCCAAGGACACCCTCCCCCAGCCGTTCCGCCCGCGCCGGTCCGGACGGCCCCTCGTCATGGGCGTCCTCAACGTCACCCCCGACTCCTTCAGCGACGGCGGCGAGTGGTTCACGCCCGAGGCCGCCCTCGCCCACGGGCGGGACCTCCTGGACGCCGGCGCCGACCTGCTCGACGTCGGCGGGGAGTCCACGCGCCCCGGTGCGCAGCGGCCGGCGGTCGCGGAGGAGCTTCGGCGCGTCCTGCCCGTGGTGGAGGGGCTCGCCGGCCTCGGGGCGACCGTCTCCATCGACACCATGCGGGCGGAGGTGGCCCGCCGGGCCCTCGACCTCGGCGCGAGCATGGTCAACGACGTCAGCGGCGGCCTCGCCGACCCGGGCATGCCCGCCCTGGTCGCGGAGGCGGGCGTGCCGTTCGTCGTCATGCACTGGCGCGGCCACAGCGCCGACATGCAGTCCCGCGCCGCCTACGAGGACGTCGTGGGCGAGGTCCGCGACGAGCTCGCGGCCCGGGTCGCCGGCCTCGCCGAGGCGGGGATCCGGCCGGACCGGCTGGTGATCGACCCGGGGCTCGGCTTCGCGAAGACCGCCGAGCACAACTGGGCGCTGCTGCGCCGTCTCGACGCCCTGACGGAGAGCGGTCACCCGGTTCTGCTCGGGGCCTCCCGCAAGGCGTTCCTGGGCCGGGTCGGCCGGGCCCCGGGGCGGGAGCGGCCGCCCGCCGGGCGCGACGTGGCCACCGCGGCCACCAGCCTGTATGCCGCGCTGCACGGCGTGTGGGCGCTGCGGGTGCACGACGTGGCCGGGACCGTGGACGCGCTCGACGTCGCCGAGGCGCTCGGAGGCGGCACGGGGGTGGCCCGGTGACCGAGCGGCTGGGTGACACCATCACCGTGACCGGCATCCGGGGGCGCGGCTTACACGGCGTGCTCGACCACGAGCGGCGCGACGGCCAGGAGTTCGCCGTCGACGTCGAGCTCGTCGTCGACCTGGCCCGGGCCGGGAGGTCCGACGACCTCGCGCACACGGTGAACTACGCCGAGGTCGCCGCCGACGTCCTCGCCCGCATCGAGGGCGAGCCGGTCGACCTCGTCGAGACGCTCGCGGAGCTGGTCGCCCAGGACGCCCTGGCCCGACCGCTCATCGAGGCCGTCACCGTCACCGTGCACAAGCCGCAGGCGCCCGTGGGCGTGCCGTTCGAGGACGTCATCGTGCGCGTGCACCGGCGGGGCCGGCCGTCGCGGGTGGCGATCGGGCTCGGCGCCAACCTCGGCCACCCGGTCCGGACGCTGGAGGCGGCGGCGCACCGTGTGGTGGCGCTCGCCGACCTCACCGACGTCGTCCTCTCGCCGTGGTTCGAGACCGACCCGGTCGGCCCGCCGGACCAGCCGGCATACGTCAACGGGGTGCTGTTGGGGCGCACGCGGACCGGGGCGGCGCACCTGCTGCGGGTCCTGCACGAGGTGGAGGCGGACTTCGGGCGGACCCGGGGGGTGCGCTGGGGCGCGCGCACGCTGGATCTGGACCTGCTCCAGCACGGCAGCCCTGGGGCGGCCGACGAGGTGGGCAGCGACGACGCCGACCTGCTGCTGCCCCACCCCCGGGCGCACGAGCGGGCGTTCGTCCTCGTCCCGTGGGCGGCGGCCGACCCCGGCGCCCTGCTCCGCGTGGGGCTCGAGGTCCGGGCCGTCGCCGACCTCCTCGCCGACACCGACACCAGCGGCGTCCGGCCGCTCCACCTGAGGGAGGGCTGATGGCCCGCTCGGGGATCACGGTCCGCGCGGCCATGGTCGTCGCGCTGGTCGTCGGGGTCGCCTCCGGGGTGCTCTGGGCGGTGTGGGCCCGCAGCGGCCGGCTCGTGCCCGAGCCGTCTCTCCTCGCCGCCGGGCTGCTCGTCCTGATCGCCGTGCTCGTGCTGGCGCTGGCCTGGCCGGTCCGGCGCTACCTGCATGGCCGGGCCAGGCACCTGCTGGACCCGGTGCGCGCTGCACGGACCGTGGCACTGGCGCAGGCCGCCGCGCTCACCGGGGCGGCCGCGGCCGGGTGGTACGGCGGCCAGCTCGCCGCGGTGGCGCCCGACCTCGAGCTGTTGGCCAACCAGGGGCGGGCGTGGCGCCTGCTGCTGCTCACGGTGCTGTCGGCGACGCTGTGCGGCGCGGGGCTGGTCGCGCAGCGCTGGTGCCGCGTGCAGCCGCCGGACGATCCCGAGGAGCGCTGACGCGGGGCCGCTCGGGCACCGGCGCCGGGGAGACTGTTCACGCCGCGTTCGGACGACCTGCACCCTGAGGTGGGCATCCCGTCCGGGTGGAGCGGGTTCCATGGGGGAACGTGAAGGTCACGCTCGTCTCTGGGTCCTTCCTCCCGCGCCCTCGTAGGAGGTGCGGTTGCGCGCGCCGCCGAGGACGCTGGCGGCGTCTGCGTGACGCTCCCTGGTCGCGGCGACCCGGCAGTGCTGCCATGGCACGTCGACCGCATGCATCCGGGCCCCGGTAGCCATCGGTGGGCGGCCGCCGCCGCCCTTCGGGCGCTCGCTCTCCGCGGTTACGGCACGGCGCGCCCCGTGGCCCCGTGGTGTCGGCACCTCCGAGCCGGGTCGCCGAGGTGGGATGGTTGGTGCGCAACGGCGTCCCTTGGGTGCTCAAGCGCAGTGTCGACCTCGTGCCGGCGCTGCTCGTCGGCGCCGCCGCCAGTGTCGTCCCGCCGCCGGTGCCACCGCGCGCGTGACAGCGGGCCAGGGCGGGAAGCGATCGGTCACGCGAGGCCACGGCGGAGGCACGCGCACCGCGTTCGCTCGCCGGACGGCGGATCCTCATGACGTATGCCGCGACGGCTCCCGGCGCGTGCGCCCTTGGGTCGGTGCCCACCGGGCTTTCCGCCCGGAGACGCGCCGCCGCCCGGCAGCAGATGGCCGGCGCCCATGGGTGCTCGATGGAGCAGTGGGGTTGCTGGTGTGAGTGCCGACCTCGGCGGTGAGGGCGCTTCGCCGGATCGGGTGCTCCCGACCCGACTGCCGAAGCCGCCAGCCCGACCCTGCCGAGAGTCGGGCGTCCGCTCGTGTCGAGAGTCTGGCGTTGCAGCAGGCTGCTAATATGCGCCCCGGCGTACGTCCTACCGCCCAGTATGCAGCGCCATGTGCGATTGGCCCGTGTGGAGCTGACCCGCTCTCGTGGACACTCTGATCCGAGGCATCGGCCTCGGGAAGGAGTGCCCGAGGGGGTCGTCCCTCGAAGTACACCGAAGAGTTCCGCCACTCCGCGGTGCGATGGTCCGCGAGAGCGGCAAGCCGATCGCCCAGGTCGCCCGCGACCTGGGGGTCAATGACGGGACGCTGGGGAACTGGGTCGCCGCGGACCGTCGCCGCCGTGGCGAGCAGCCCGCGGACCAGGTCAACGAGACCGAGCGGCCGAGCTGGTCCGGCTGCGCCGGGAGAACGCCCAGCTACGCATGGAGAAGGAGATCCTGAAAAGGCGGCGGCTTCTTCGTGACGGAGTCGACGAAGTGACCAGGTTCGCCTTCGTCGACCGGGAGAAGGCGCACTACCCGGTGAACCTACTGTGCTCCATGCTGAAGGTCTCCCGATCCGGCTACTACGCCTGGCGCGGCCGGCCCCGGTCGGCGCGGAGTGTGGCCGACGAGGTCCTCGCCGAACAGCTATCGTCCCTGTCACAGGCTGGTGTTGCATCGACCCCCTGAACCTGCCCACTACGGCACGCCGCGGATCCACGACGACCTGCGCGACGCCGGGCTGCGGATCGGCCGCAAACCGCGCGAACGCGGCTGGCACGGAGTGCACCGCCGCTCCTGGCGGCACGCCACGAAGCAGGATCCCGCCGCCGCACCGGCGCCGGACCTGCTCGAACGCGACTTCACCGCCGAGGCCCCGAACCGCAAATGGGTCGCCGACGTGACCTACGTGCCGACGGTCCAGGGCTGGCTGTACCTGGCCGTCGTCCTGGACGTGTTCAGCCGGCGGGTCGTCGGCTGGTCGATGGACACCCACCGCAAGACCCAGCTGGTCTGCGACACCCTGGCCGAGTCCTTCTTCGCCACCTTGGAGACCCGAGCTGTTCTGGGCCCAGCCGCACCGCCGGTTCACCACCCACAGCGAGGCCAAGCTCGCGATCTTCGACTACCTCGAGGTCTTCTACAACCGGCGCCGCCGGCACACCTCCATCGGCAGCATCCCACACGTCACCTACGAGCAGCGCCACTGCCTGACCGACCCCGAACTGGCAGCATGAGCCCCACCAACCCGTGTCCACGGGACCGGGTCAGCTCCACGTGTCCATTCCGCCGCGCGTGACGGCAGGCACACGGCTGATCCATCGGTGGGCAGCCGCTGGAGGATGGTCTTAGCGGGACCGTCCTATGACGGGCCGCCGGCACAGTGGCGTTGAGGAGAGTCTCGTGGAGATTGTTTCCGGCATTCATCTCATTCCTAGCAAGATGGTCAACTGCTACGTGATCCTTGAGCCCGACGGCATCACCTTGATTGATGCGGGCATGTCGAAGGCGAACGTCGTGAAGTACCTGAAGGGTCTGGGCAGACCATTGACCGATCTCAATCGCATCATCATCACTCACTCCGACCCGGATCATGTGAGTGCGCTGGCCGACCTCGTGACGGCCTCTGGCGCACGGGTCTTCGCCCACCGGCTAGAGGCGCAGGCCATCACCGATGGGCGGGCCTCACGCCCGCTGAACTCACGATGGGCAGCGTTGGTGTTGAAGGTCTTCCTCTCGGTCTTCAAGCAGAAGCCGGCACGCGTCGACCAACTCCTGGATGACGGGGAGGAGCTGCCGATCGCTGGCGGATTGCGGGTGGTGGCGACTCCAGGACATACGCCCGGTCACATATCGCTATACGCGCCAGCGTCCAGGGTGCTGTTCTGTGGCGACTCCATGGAGGCAGGCCGTGATGGCCGGTTGCGCCGATCACCCACTACGCGAACATGGGGCGAACAAGAGGCCATGGAGTCCGTGAAGACCCAGCAAGCGCTTGGTGCAAGGATCATCTGTGCTGGACACGGGCCCGTCGTCCGTCCCGCAGCCGACAAGTTCCCCATCCGATAGGGCCCGCTGCCCTGGGCTTGGTCCCAGCGTGGCGGGTACCCACGAGCGCATTCGACGGACGGCAGCATCTCGCCTGTTGGCGACCAGCCGTCGACGCGCGTCCGTAACGCCGGAAGAGGTGCGTCCTATCGCCGGTGCGCCGTGAGGCGCTTGTTGATCGAGTGGAGGTGAGAGACCTGCACCGTGGTTCTGTCGCAGCAGGACTGCGAAGCTGAGGGCAGCCTGCCCCGGGAGGTGCCGGGGTGGGTGGCAAGCGGCCCTGACAAA
>DASQFD010000049.1:0-2382 GCA_035633255.1 Dermatophilaceae bacterium | reverse complement strand
GTCGCCAGTGAGTGCCCGAAGTACTTGGCGATGCTGAACAGGTTGTCGCCGGAGCGGACCCGGTAGATGTAGCAGTTCTTCCTGTCCGGGCAGGCCGTCAGCAGCTTGGCGCGCGCGCTCGTCGGGGTCGCGGTCGGCCTGGCCGCCGGCGTCGGCCTCGGCGTCGGGGCGACGGTCGGCTCGGGCGTTGGTGACGCCGTGGACTCGGGCGTCGGCGTGGGCGTGGGCGTGGGCGTGGGCGCGACGGAGGGCGACGCCGCCACGATCGAGGCAGGCGGTTCGGGCGAGTCGGTCGGGACGGCCTCCTCGGTCGGGACGGCCTCCTCGGTCGGGGCGGGGCTCGCGGTGGCGACGGCCGCGATCGAGGTCGGCGTCGGGGACCCATCGACGACCGGCATCGCGATGCCGCCCCGCTGGACGACGAATCCAAACGAGATCCCGGCGCTCAGGACCAGGACCAGGAGTGCGGCGAGGGTCGCGCGCGGGATCGATGGCGGGGTGCGCGGCAGGGCGGCCTCGGGGAGGGCGACGAGCGCCCCCCGCTGGTACCGGGGGCAGTCGGTGTGCGACGTCCGCAGGCAGACGAACTCCTGCTGCTTGACGGACTGGCCTCGCGGTGAACCGATGGCCACACAGGTCTGGCCTTCGACGGCGAAGGCGACAGGCGCGACGAGCCCGCCACCGTCGGGACGCCGCAGGAACGCGCACACCGCCGGGTTCGGCGAGCGGTTCGGGTCGTCGAGGACCGGCAGCGCAGGCCGCGTCGGGGCCGCCGGCGCATCCTCCGCCACGAACAACGGATCTGCGATGCCGTGGGCCGTCGCCTCGGGACGCGGGTAGGGATCGCCCGGGTCAGGCGTGATCCCGCCGCCCATCGAATCGTCGCTCAGCTCGAATCCTCCCGGTGGAACCGACGGTGGTTCCCCGATTCGGGCCGAGTCTAGTACCTCCGATGGATTGCCGGGGCGGAATCGCGGGTGCTAGGCTGCCTCTCCGTCCTGTCCGATCGGGCTGCGACGACGGTACCGTTGACATCGGCCCAATCCGCCGGGAAGTGATCGAGCCACACGACATGGCGTTGCCCCTCGCCGAACCGACGCAGCTGCATCCCCGCGGCTCCGACGCGTCGCACCTCGCTCCGCACCGCATCAAGCGCTGCACATACCGCCGCCTGATCTCGCTCGACCGACCCACCGAGCGGCTGTACGAGGTCGAGTGCCTCTACCCGGACCGCAAGGTGCCGATCCCCGTCGGCGACCTGGACACCAGCCTGCTGATCTGCAACGCCTGCACCGCCGTGCACATCTTCCGCGCGGACGAGGACTAGGCGCCGGCTCCACGCCGGGCTCCGGCCGCCGGCGACCCCGAACCGCCAACCCCGCGAGCCGCTCTACGGTGGCCCCGACGTCTCAGGCGCACCCGGTGTCGGCGCCGGCAGCGTCCTGATCGTCGCGGCGTAGCCGCCGTCCGGGGGCGCGAACTCGCAGTCCTCGGGACGAAGCAGGCACACCCGGCGCTCGCGGTCGAAGCCCGGGCACTCCTCGGTCATGGGGCAGTCGTCGGCCATCGCCCAACGATCCTCTCGCGATCCCTCCATGTCAACTGCTCACCCCGCGTCCCTCCGCGGGCACGGCGGGCCGGGTCGCGGGCGAGGGCCGCAGGCGTGGCACGGCTCACAGTGCCAGGAGGCGGAGGTGGCAGCAGGGTTCGGTGCGGAATCCGCCGATTGTGCGCTGAGCTCCGCGTCAAGGCCGTCGATCTGGCACCGCCGCGTGCCAGGAGGCCAGCGTGGCACGGCTCAGTGCCAGGGGGCGCCGTGGGGGCGGGCCGGGTGGCGGGGTTCGGCGGTCGGGTCGCCGGGCGGCTGGACGGTGCGCCCGTGTGCGACGACGGCCGCGTGGCGAGCACGGCAGCGCCGACCATGACCGGGGAAGTGCGCCAGCCAGGCGGCCTGTAAGCCGAGTCCAGGCGACGCGAGCTCCTCCCAGACAAGAAAGGACCGGGGTCTCGCGACCCCGGTCCTGTTCGTGGCTCGTTCGTGGAGCCCGAGAGGCTAGCGGCGGATGCGCCGGCGCGTCGGGCGGAGGAGCATGGTGGCCAGGGCGATGCCACCGATGACCATGATCGCGATGTTCCAGCCACCGGAGCCGGACGTGCCGCCCGTGGTGCTATCCGTCTCGGGAAGCGTCCCGCCCGTCGGAAGCGCCTCGCCCGTGGGGGCGACCGTCGGGGCGACCGTCGGGGCGACCGTCGGGGCGACCGTCGGGGCGACCGTCGGGGCGACCGTCGGGGTGGCCGTCGGGGCGACCGTCGGGGTGGCCGTCGGGGCGACCGTCGGGGTGGCCGTCGGGGCGACCGTGGGGGTGGCCGTCGGGGTGGCCG
>DASQFD010000048.1:0-17688 GCA_035633255.1 Dermatophilaceae bacterium | reverse complement strand
CTCTCACCCACCCATCTCGCCGGCGCGCTGCGATCCGGTCAGCTCCGGCCAGTCACCCGCGGAGCCTTCGTCGACGCCGCCGTGTGGGAGCAGGCGGAGGCGCACCAGCGCTACGTGCTGACGGTGGCCGGGGTCCTTCGGCTGCGCCGGGGCTGGGCCGCGTCCCACCACGCGGCAGCCGCGCTGCACGGTCTGCCGCTCTTCGGCGTGGACCTGGGCCGCGTCGACGTCAGCGCCCCGGTGACCACCAGCAAGCGGCGCGGCACCCGGGCGGTGCACCGAAGCACGTCGCCGCCGACACAGACCCGGTGGGGGCCGGCGGTTCCCGCCGCGCTGGCCGCGGCCCAGGTGGCAGCGACGGCCGGGGTCGAGCCGGGCCTGGTCGTGCTCGATCCCGCGCTGAAGCGGGGGCTGTGCACCACGGCCGACGTCGCGGCGCACCTCGACGAGGGCCACGTCCGGTACGGCGAGCCCGCGGCCCGCACCGCCCTGGGTCTGGCCGACCCGACGTGCGAGTCACCCGGTGAGAGCCGGACGCGCTTCCTGCTGCGCAGCCTCGGCTTCGTGGTCCGCACCCAGGTGACCGTGCGCGACCCGACCGGGGGCTTCGTCGCCCGGGTCGACTTCCTCGTGGGCGACCAAGTGGTGGTCGAGTTCGACGGCGCGGTGAAGTATGCCGGAGCCGACGGCCGCGACGCCCTGGTAGCCGAGAAGCTTCGCGAGGACCGGCTGCGGGCCCTCGGCTACCGCGTCGTCCGGCTGACGTGGGTCGACCTCGAGCGACCGGAGCGGGTCGCGCACCTGGTCCGGAACGCGCTGGCCGCGGCCTCCTGACGCCGGGTCGCGGCCGCAGCGCGCGGAGGACCGGAGCCGCGCGTGCCAGCCGGCCTCACCAGTCATGGCGCTCCCACCGGTCACCGACGTCAGCGCTGGAGCTCGGGCTCACGCCGCCCACGGTAGCCGCGGGCCGGCGTGGGGGCCCGGAGCCGGACGGGCCAGCCGCAGGGACGGGTATGCCGTCCGCCCGAGGTGGGCGGACGGCATACCTGCTGTGCGGTCAGCGTCCCGGCGCGCCGCGCGGTCCGTGGCAGGGGCGTCGGGCCGCCCGGTGGGCTGTCAGAGGCCGAGGTCGCGGCCGATGAGCTCCTTCATGATCTCGTTGCTGCCGGCCCAGATCATCGAGACGCGGGCATCGCGCCACGCGCGCGCGACGCGGTACTCGTTCATGAAGCCGTAGCCGCCGTGCAGCTGGACGCACTCGTCCAGGACGTCGTTCTGCACCTGGGCGCTCCACCACTTCGCCTTGGCGGCGTCGACGGCGCTGAGCTTGTGCTCGGCGTGCGCCGCCACGCAGTCGTCGATGTAGGCCTCCGCGACCTCGACGGCGGTGAGCGCCTCGGCGATCTTGAACTTGTTGTGCTGGAACGAGCCGACCGGCTGCCCGAAGGCCTTGCGCTCCTTCACGTACTCCACCGTCTCGCCGAGGATCTGCTTGGCGTGGGCGACGTTGGAGATGGCGCAGCCGATCCGCTCCTGCGGCAGCCGCTGCATCATCGCGATGAAGCCCATGCCCTCAGCCCCGAGCAGGTTGTCGGCGGGCACCCGGACGTCCTCGAAGAACAGCTCGGAGGTGTCGGCCTCGTCCTGCCCGACCTTGTCGAGCTTGCGACCGCGGTTGAAGCCCGGCATTCCCTCCTCGACCATGAACAGGCTGATGCCCTTGGCGCCCTTGCTGGGGTCGGTGCGCGCCGCGACGATCACGAGGTCGCACTGGTAGCCGTTGGTGATGAACGTCTTGGAGCCGTTGAGGATGTACGCGTCGCCGTCCCGCACCGCCGTGGTCTTCAGGGCGGCGAGGTCGCTCCCGCCGCTCGGCTCGGTCATCGCGATGGCGGCGATCTTCTCTCCCGCGGCCATCGGCGGCAGCCAGCGCTGCTTCTGCTCCTCGGTGCCCAGGTCGACGATGTAGGGCGGCACGACATCGGCGTGGATCCCGAACGAGGCCGCCACCGCGCAGTTGAACTTCCCGAGCTCCTCGGCGTTGACGGCGTTGAAGCGGTAGTCCTCCGCACCCATCCCCCCGAACTCCTCGGGGATGTCGAGGCCGAGCAGGCCCTGCTTGCCGGCCTCCTGCCAGATGTCACGCTCGATGGCCTTGACCTCGAGCATCCGTTCCGCCTTGGGCTTGAGCGTGCGCTCGACGAACTCGCGCACCGAGACGCGGAAGTCCTCGTGCTCGGGTCCATAGATGTTGCGGGGCATGGGCTCCTCCTGAAGGTGACTAAGCGCTTGCTTAGTCTCGCGGAGGGGGTGCATGCTGTCAACCATGTCGTCGACGGCGGACCAGCGGGCGCCCCTGTCGGAGCGCAGCATCCTCGAGACGCTCGAGGCGATCGGCGAGGAGGTCCCGGGCGAGGCGTCGGCGCGGCTGATGATGGCCGCCGCGGACGCGTTCTCGGACCGCGGTTTCCACGCCACGACCACGCGGGATGTCGCCTCGCGGGCCGGCCTGTCGCCGGCCGGGGTCTACGTCCACTTCGCGTCGAAGGAGGACCTGCTCTTCGAGCTGAGCCGCCGGGGGCACGTCACGGCGCGCGACATGCTGGTCGCGGCCGCGGCCGCGGCGGACTCCCCGACCGAGGCGCTGCGGAGCATCATCGGCGGCTTCTCCCGGTGGCACGCCGAGCACCACCAGCTCGGCCGGATCGTCCAGCACGAGTTCCGCCACCTCTCCCCCGAGCACCGCGACGTGGTCCTGGCCCTGCGCAAGCAGATCGACGCGGTGGTGCGCGACGTCCTCGAGGACGGCGTGGCGACCGGCGAGTTCGACGTGGGCGACGCCGCGGCGACCGCCCTGGCGCTGCTGTCCATCGCCGTGGACGTGGCCCGATGGTACGACCCGGAGATCCGGCGGACGCCGGACGACATCGGGCGGACCAACGGCGACCTCGCGGTTCGGCTCGTCCGCCGGCACTGAACGGGGCGTCCCGGACGTGGGCGACTGATGCGGCGATTCCGGCGCCGACCGGTAGGGTGGTGATCAGTTGTTGAGCTTTCCGTTGTGAAGTGGTCGCAGAGCGCCCCGCCGGGGCAGCAGCACTTTCTGAGCAGAGGTACGCACCAGGCATCACCAACGCGGAGCCATCCGACACGCGGCCGGCTCCTCCCTCAGAAAGCAGGCCAACATGGCTACTGGCACCGTGAAGTGGTTCAACGCCGACAAGGGCTTCGGCTTCATCGCCCCGGACGACGGCTCCGCCGACGTCTTCGCCCACTACTCGGCCATCAACTCGGGCGGCTACCGCTCGCTCGACGAGAACGCCAAGGTCGAGTACGAGACCCAGCAGGGCCCGAAGGGTCCGCAGGCGGCGAACATCACCGTCCTGGGCTGACCGACCTCCCCCGCGCCGCGAGGCGCACACCCGACCGCCGTCCATTCCGGGCGGCGGTCGCGTGCGTCCGGGTCCGGGGTCAGTCGCGGGTCAGCTTGCGGTAGGTGACCCGGTGCGGGCGGGCAGCCTCCTCGCCGAGGCGCTCCACCTTGTTGCTCTCGTAGGACTCGAAGTTGCCTTCGAACCAGTACCACTTCGAGGGGTCCTGCGCATCGCCCTCGTAGGCGAGGATGTGCGTCGCCACCCGGTCGAGGAACCACCGGTCGTGGCTGATCACGACGGCGCAGCCGGGGAAGTCGAGCAGTGCGTTCTCGAGCGAGCCAAGCGTCTCCACGTCCAGGTCGTTGGTCGGCTCGTCGAGGAGCAGCAGGTTGCCGCCCTCCTTGAGGGTGAGCGCGAGGTTGAGCCGGTTGCGCTCTCCGCCGGAGAGGACGCCGGCCTTCTTCTGCTGGTCCGGGCCCTTGAAACCGAACTGGGAGACGTAGGCACGGGTGGGAATCTCGACGTGGCCGACGTCCATGTAGTCGTGGCCGCCGGAGACCACCTCCCAGACGTTGAGATCGGGGTCCAGGCCGCCGCGCGACTGGTCGACGTAGGAGATCTGCACCGTGTCCCCGACCTCCGCCGTGCCGGCGTCCGGCTCCTCGAGCCCGACGATCGTCTTGAACAAGGTGGTCTTGCCGACGCCGTTGGGTCCGATGACGCCGACGATGCCGTTGCGGGGCAGTGAGAAGGACAGGTTGTCGATGAGGACCCGGTCGCCGAACCCCTTGCGCAGGTCCTTGACCTCGATGACCTTGCTGCCCAGCCTCGGCCCCGGGGGGATCTGGATCTCCTCGAAGTCGAGCTTGCGGGTGCGGTCGGCCTCGGCGGCCATCTCCTCGTAGCGGGAGAGGCGTGCCTTGGACTTGGTCTGGCGGGCCTTGGCGTTGGAGCGGACCCACTCGAGCTCCTCGCTGAGGCGCTTGGCGAGCTTGGCGTCCTTGCGGCCCTGGACCTCGAGGCGGGCGCGCTTCTTCTCCAGGTAGGTGGAGTAGTTGCCCTCGTAGGGGTAGGCGCGACCCCGGTCCAGCTCCAGGATCCACTGCGCGACGTTGTCCATGAAGTACCGGTCGTGGGTGACCGCCACCACCGCCCCGTGGTAGGCCGCGAGGTGCTGCTCGAGCCAGAGGACCGACTCGGCGTCGAGGTGGTTCGTGGGCTCGTCAAGGAGCAGCAGGTCCGGCTTCTGCAGCAGCAGCTTGCACAGCGCGACGCGGCGTCGCTCGCCGCCGGAGAGGACGGTGACGTCCGCGTCCGGCGGTGGACAGCGAAGCGCGTCCATCGCCTGCTCGAGCTGGGAGTCGAGGTCCCAGGCGTCAGCCGCGTCGATCGCCTCCTGCAGCTGGCCCATCTCCGTCATCAGGGCGTCGAAGTCCGCGTCCGGGTCGGACATCAGCGCGGTGATCTCGTGGTACCGGTCGAGCTTGGCCTTGATCTCCCCGGCGCCCTGCTCGACGTTGCCGAGCACCGTTCGCGTCTCGTCCAGCTCCGGCTCCTGCATGAGGATGCCAACGCTGTACCCGGGGGTGAGCCGGGCCTCACCGTTGCTGGGCTGGTCCAGTCCCGCCATGATCTTCAGCACCGAGGACTTGCCGGCGCCGTTGGGCCCGACGACGCCGATCTTGGCGCCGGGGTAGAACGAGAGCGTGACGTCGTCGAGGATGACCTTGTCGCCGTGCGCCTTGCGGGCGCGCGACATCACATAGATGAACTCGGGCATGGGGCCAAGGCTAACGACTCCTCGGCCCCAGCCCGAACCTGCCGGGTTCGCCGGTCGGGTTCGCCCTGCCGGGTTCGCCTGGGGGCAGCGACCGGTGCCCAGCGACGCAGCTCAGGCGGCGTGCCCCTCCGCGGCGTGGGTGTCCGAGCCGTCGGTCGGGAGGGCGCCGAGCGGCCCCGATCCCTCCAGCGGCCCCGATCCCTCGAGCGCCCCCGGCCCCTCCAACAGCTCGCGACCGTCGAGCGCCCCCGAACCCTCCAGCACCCCCGGCCCGTCGACGACCACGTAGGGGTCGGTGAGCGGGTCACCGAAGGGCGACGACGGCGTGCCGGGCGCGCCGTAGGGCGAGGTGGGCACCCGGGGGTCGCCGAGCGCGGGCGGCACCCCGTCCTGCTCCCTCGCCTGGCGCTCGAACGTCTCCTGGACCACCGGGTCCGACATCCGGTCGGACTCGTCGGTCTGCGCGCGGACCACCTTGGCGAACGAGGAGGTGCCGAATCCCAGGTCGTGCCCGACCGCCCGGGCGTCGATCTCCACCGTGGTGCCGTAGGTGCCGTCCGCGCGGGTCCACTGGTTGACCCGCTGCCGCCCGTGGACGGTCACCGGCTCGCCCTTGTGCAAGGAACGGGCGACGTTGATCCCGAGGGACCGGAAGGCGGTCACGGCGTAGAAGCTGGTGCCACCGTCCTCGAAGCTTCCCGCTCGCCCGGGCACCGGCCGCCGGACCGTCGACGCGATGCGGAAGCTGGCGAACGGCACGCCCGAACGCGTCGCCTTGAGCTCGGGGTCGGCGACCACCCGGCCCTGGATGGTCACGTGGGTCTCGTTCATGAGGTGTCCTCCCTGGTTCACGCCCCGGCGGGGCGGCAGGACGCCAGCCAACCCGGGAGGCGCCGACGACCGCGGACCTGCGCCCCCCGCCTGTGGACGGCACGTGCCGTGAGCTTCCGCTGTGGACGACGGCGACCGGGGACGGACCCCGCTGCTTCCAGCCGCGTCGGCGCGTCCAGCCGCGTCGGGCGCGTCCACCCGCGTGGGGCGCATCCAGCCGCGTCAGGCGTCCAGCCGTGTCGGGCGTCCAGGCGTGTCAGGCTTCCAGCCGCGTCGGCGCGTCCAGCCGCGTCGGCGGCCCGGGCCGCCTCAGACGGCCGCGGCCCGTTCCAGGTGCTCGCGGGTCGTCCGGTGCCGCCCGAGCACCTCGGCGACGGGCGCGACGACCTGGGCGTCGGCGACCTCCGCGACCGCCGCGTGCAGCCGCTTCTCGACCGCCCGGGCCCGCCGCCGGCCACCGACCCGGCCCCACCACCGCGACAGCGCCGCGAGCAACAGGCCGCCCAGCACCCCACCGGCGAGCAGCACGAACGGCGCCGGCAGGGGACCCCACCTCAGGGTGTCCGGCTGGGGCAGCTGGAGCCAGCCGAGGACCATGAGCACCACGAGCCAGGCCAGCCCGGCGAGCGCCGCGACGGCGAGCGCCACCTGGGCCATGCCGACGACCCGCCACCACGCCGGGTCACGGCCACGCAGCGGCGTCCGCAGCACCGCCTGGTCGAGCACGTCGCCGAGCTCGGACCCGGGTGGGCTCGCGGCGTCGGCCACCGCGTCGGCCACCGCGTCGGCCCACGCGATGGGCAGCCCGGTGGCGGCCCGGTCGGCCACCTGCCGCGTGGCCAGCGACACCGCGGCCCGCGCGGCCGGGGTGGGCGGGGGCAGCGACGAGCGGCCCAGGACCGAGCGGACGTCGGACTGGGTGATCCGCACCTCGTCACCGTCCAGCCGCAGCCGCCGCAGGGGGCGGGGTCGCAGCCCCTGCACCCACCGCGTGAACGGCCACCCGGTGTGGCTGACCGCCGCCATCCGGTGGTCCCGGTTCACCGCGTCGACCACGGTGGGCACGCCCGCCGTGCGGGCCAGCGCGGAGACGAGCTGGGTCTCGGACTCCGCGGCCAGGGTCGGCTCGGTGTCCGCGACGCCCGGCCGCAGCGCGCCGGCCGCGGCCCGCACGTCGGCCGCCAGCCGGCTGCGAGCGGCGCCGGCCCCCACGACGGCGTTCGCGAGCCGCTGGCGCAGCACGTCCAGGCCCTGACCGGTGACGACCGAGGTGGTGAGGACCGGCGCGGTCGCCATCCCGTCGGCCGCGGTCAGCCGGGACAGGTCCGCCACGCACTCGGCCAGCTGGGCCTCGGTCAGCAGGTCCGCCTGGTTCAGCACGACCAGCGTCACCGCGTCGTGGGTGGCCAGCGCCCTGACGTAGTCGTCGTGGAGCCGCGCGTCGGCGTACTTCTGTGGGTCGGTCACCCAGACGAACACGTCGACGAGGTCGAGGACCCGCTCGGCCTCGACGCGGTTCGCCGACTCGCGCGAGTCGAAGTCCGGCAGGTCGAGCAGCACCAGCCCGTCCAGGCTGCCAACGGCGCCGGCGCCCGACGGGCCACCGGACCCGACCGCGTGGCGCTGCCCGATGCCCAGCCAGTCGAGCAGCTCGCCGACCGGCTCCTCGCCCCAGTGCCCGGCCGTGGGCCGCGAGGTCGTCGGGCGGCGGTGGCCCACCTCGGCGACGTCGGCACCGACGAGCGCGTTGAAGAGCGAGGACTTCCCGCTCCCGGTCGCCCCGGCGAGCGCGACGACCGTGTGGCCGCCGACGAGGGCGGTGCGCTGCCGGACCTTGTCCACGACGAGCCCGGCACGCTCGCGGGGGGCCTCGGGCAGCTGGCCGCCACCGGTGTCGACCGCGGCGCGCAGCGCCTGGGACGCCTCGTCGAGGGCCTCCACACTGACCCCCGTCACCGTCGCGCTCCCCCGGCGGAGCGGGCTCAACGCGACTCCTCCCGCACGGCGGCCGCCGCAGCGACCACCCGCCCGGTCTGGTCCTCGGGGGCGGCCCGGTCCTCCAGGCGCGTGAGGAACCGGCCGCGCTCACCGGCATACAGCTCCTCCACACGGGCGGCGAGGCTGGCGCGCGCCTTGGCGGCCATCTCGCGCACCGCCTGGTCGCCGAAGATGGCCTCGAGGAGGCGCTGGGCCAGCACGGACGTGCCGCCGGCGATGCCGACCTCGGCGCCGGTGAGGCCACCGGTGTGCGCGAAGGTGACCAGCATCAGCACCAGCCCGATGCCGTTGACGCCGTATGCCGCGACGCGGGCGTTGGTGCGCCGGTTCCCCCCCTCGGTGCGGACCAGGTCGAACACCTCGCCCTGCCACTCACGCACGACCCGGTCCACGCGGTCGCCGAAGTCGCCGGAGCCGCTGGCCAGTGCGGGGTCGGCGGCCAGCAGCGGCTCGCCGCCGGGCAGCCGGCGCCAGGTCCGGGCGGTGTCGGCGGCGGCGGCGTCGCCGTGCGAGCGGACCAGCGCCGCCACGCCGGTCTGGAGCGCCTCACCGAGCGACTCGCTGGGCCGAGGCGCGCCACGCAGGGCCGCACCCACCCGGTCACGCCACCGCGCGATCGTCGTCTCCATCTGGCGGAAGAACTCCCCGGTGCCGACGAACTCCTGCCAGCGCGCGAGGACCTCCCCGCGCAGCAGCGTGCCGTCGGTCATCCCGGCCTGGACCGCGGCGAGGGCGGCGGTGTACTCCTCCTCGGCGGCACCGGCGAGCGCGGCACGGGCCGCGTCCTGGGCCTCGCTCGCGGCGGCGAGCTGGTCCGTGCGACCGGACAGGGAGTGCATGGCACCGCGCAGGGTCTGGCTGACCACCACCGAGCGGGCGCGGGAGTCGCCGGCGAGGGCGTCCAGCCAGGCCCGCAGCCGGGCGGTGGCCGCCTCCGGCAGCCGGGCGTCGCGGTCGAGCACGCTCTCCGGGACGGTGAAGATGGGCGCGGTGACCAGCCCCTGCTCGCGGAGCATCTCGTGCAGGTGCGGCCGGATCTCCTCGTCGGCGGGCGGCACGACCCGGTCGAGGATGATCGCCACGGCGGTGCCCCGGTCGGAGGCGGTGCGCAGCAGGTCCCACGGCACCGCGTCGGCGTAGCGGGCGGCGGACGTCGTGAAGAGCCAGAGGTCCGCGGCGGCCAGCAGCTGGGTCGCGAGCTCCCGGTTGGTGTGGACCACCGAGTCGATGTCCGGGGCGTCGAGCAGCGCCATCCCCGGCGGCAGGGCCGAGGAGGCGACCAGCCGGACGGCTCCGGCCTGCTGCTCCTCCCCGGCAGCGCCGGTCACCCGGGCGAGCGTCGGCAGGATCCGGTGGCCGGTGAACCACCGCTCGTCGTCGGGGTGGTGCACCAGGACAGGCGTGGTCGTGGTCGGGCGGATGACCCCGGTGCGGCTGACCGTGGCGCCCACGACGGAGTTGACCAGGGTCGACTTGCCGGCGCCGGTGGAGCCGCCGACGACCGCGAGGAGAGGGGCGTCGATGGAGCGCAGCCGCGGGAGGACGTAGTCGTCGAGCTGGTTCAGCAGGGCCAGCCGGCTCACCTCCGCGGCGTCGCGGCCGGGGACGTCGAGCGGGAGGGACACCTCCTCGACGAGGTCCCGCAGGCGGGACACCACGTCGACGAGCTCGTCGCTCTCTGTCGGTGCCTGCGCCACGCGGGCCAGCCTAACGGCGTGGTGGACGGGGACAGGGCACCGGCGTCGGCCCGCGCTGCGCGTACCGGGGAGCCCACCGGTGAGCCCACCGGGGGCTGGCCGGGGGCTGGCCGGGGGCTGGCCGTGGGCGAGGATGTGCGGATGCGCGTCTTCGTGGCCGTGCCGCTCCCGCGGGCCGCCGTCGACGACCTCGGCGAGCTGCTCGCGCCACGGCAGGAGGTCGAGGACGGTCCGCGATGGACTCCGCCGGACCAGTGGCACGTGACGCTGGCGTTCATGGGGGACGCACCGGCCGACCGCGTCGACGACCTCGTCGAGGGCCTGGCCGGGGCGGCGTCACGGACGCCCGGGATGCCGCTGCGGGTGTGCGGCGCCGGGTGCTTCCCCGACGTCCCGGGCGCGCGGGTCCTCTGGGCCGGCGTGGAGGACCCGGCGGGGGGCCTGCCTCCGCTGGCGCGCCGGGTGCGATCGGCCGCCAACCGAGCCGGCGCGGCGCCGGACGGGGGCCGCTTCACCCCGCACCTCACGCTGGGGCGCTTCCGCCGCCCCACCGAGGCGACCCGGTGGGTGCGCGTGCTGGACCTCTATGCCGGTCCGTGGTGGACGGCGGACCACCTCGCCCTGGTGCAGTCCCACCTCGGGGAGGGACCGCGCGGCCGACCCCGCCACGAGGTGGTGGCCGAGGTTCCGCTCGGGTAGGGGAGCACCGGGCACCGCCCACGCCCGCGAGCCCCTGGACCGGGCACGGACACCCTGCGCGCATGTTGCCGCGGCCCGCGCGCGCTGCTGGCCAGCGCCCAGCTAGGCGATGGACTCGAAGTGCAGGCGTAGACCCAAGGCGGCGAGGGCTCTGGTCCTGGGCGCGCAGCTCAGGGCACGGCCTCGACGGCGCCCCCGTCGGCGCTCTCACTGGCGTTCGAGCGCCTGTGACTTCTGCCGTGGCGCCGACCGGGGTGGACGCGCTTCGCGCATCCACCCCCGATCGGCGCCCCCGGCAGGACTCGAACCTGCGGCCTGGAGATTAGAAGGCTCCTGCTCTATCCAGCTGAGCTACGGGGGCCGGGGCGCGTGACGCGCCTGCGGGCTGGAGTCTAGTGAGCCGGCGTGGACGCCGGCCGGCGACAGCGCCGCAGCGCCAGCTCGGCCAGCAGGGCCGCGACGTCCGGCACGACCACCTCGTCGAACCGGGCCCGCGGCGAGTGGTTGTCGGGCGCGGTCCGGTGGTCGCCCGTCGCGCAGGCCCCGATGTTGACGTAGCACCCGGGCACCCGCTGCAGGACGAAGGCCATGTCCTCCGAGCCCGCCTCCGGCTCCACCTGGTCGGCCCACCGGTCCGCGCCGAAGAGGTCGACGACGGTGTCGCGCACGACGTCGAGCTCCGTGGCGTCGTTGACGGTCACCGGATAGCCCTGCCTGACCTCGACCTCCGCCTCCATGCCGTGCGCCGCCGCGATGCCCTCGGCCAGCCGCACCAGGTACGCGTGGGCCCGGGCCCGGGCGTCGGCCGAGAAGGTGCGCAGCGTCGCCTCCAGGTGAGCGTCGTCGGGCACGATGTTGTCCTTGGTACCGGCCGCCACCTTGCCCACCGTGAGCACCACGGGGTCGAAGACCGAGAACCGCCGGGTGACCATCGACTGCATCGCCAGCACGACCTCGCACGCCACCGGGACCGGGTCGCGGGTGCGGTGCGGGGAGGCGCCGTGCCCCCCTTCACCCCGGACCGTCACGTACACCTCGTCCGCGGCCGCCATGAGGGTGCCCGGCCGGCTGAACCACACGCCGAGGGGCTGGTCGCCGGCATACACGTGCACGGCGTATGCCGTGTCGACCGGTCTCCCGGCCGCCTGCAGGAGGCCCTCGCGGATCATCGGCTCGGCGCCGCCGGGCCCCTCCTCGCCGGGCTGGAACATGAGGACCACGTCCCCCGCGAGCTCGTCGCGCAGCCGGTGCAGGATGCGGGCCGCGCCGACCAGGCCGGCGACGTGGAGGTCGTGCCCGCACGCGTGCATCGCCCCGGGGCGCCGGGACGAGTAGGGCAGGCCGGTCTCCTCGGCGACCGGCAGCGCGTCCATGTCGCCGCGCAGGAGGACCACGGGCCGGGCACCCCCCATGGGCGCCGGGGCCCGCCCGCGCAGCACGGCGACCACCGAGGACAGGTCGCGTCCGAGGGTGACCTCGAGGTCGAGCCCCGTCAGCTCGTCGAGGATGGCGCGCTGGGTGTCCGGGAGATGCAGGCCGATCTCCGGCCTCTCGTGCAGCCGCCGCCGGAGGCGGACGAGGTCGTCGGCGAGGTCGGCGGCGAGCTCCCGGGTCGGCACGGCGCCCACGGTAGCGCCGGGCTCAGGCCGGCGTCCGGGCGAGGAGGTCGGCCCGACCCGCGGAGAGGGCGTCGAGGAGCCGCCGCTCCATGTCGACCGCGTGGGCGTCCGGGGGCGTGTGCTCCATGCGGCGGCGCAGCAGCGCCAGCTCGCTGGCCGCGTCCTGGAAGTCCCGTACGGACGACAGGGCCGCGCGCCCCCCGTGGGCGCGGGCCCACGCCCGGGCCTCCCGACGCCGGGACATCGAGCTCAGCATCGCCACCTCGGCGGGGGTCAGCCACCCGGCCTGCACGTAGGGCACGAGGAACCGGCCGATCAGGCGGCCCTCGCGCCGCCGCGCCGCGACGACGAAGCCGACGAAGGCGAGGAAGACCGGCACCTCGACGAGGACGTAGACCACGAGCAGGCCGCTCGCGCCGCTCAGCGCGGCGAAGTTCCACAGGGCGTGGGTGAGGACCGCGAGCAGGTAGCCGGTGAGGGGGGCGAGAACCTTGACCGCCCCGGAGCGGCTCGTCGCCGCGACGCCCACCCCCACGCCGATGAGGACGGTGAACATCGGGTGGGCGAACGGTGACAGCAGGCACCGGGCGACGAAGGTGGCGGTCAGCGCCTCCGACCCGCCCTCGACGTAGGCGGTGGCGAGGTACTGGATGTTCTCGGTGAAGGCGAAGCCGGCGGCGGTCACACCGGCATACACGATGCCGTCGATGACCCCGTCGAACTCCCGGCGCGCGAACCACCAGACCAGCACGACGAAGGCGCCCTTGGCCGCCTCCTCGACCACGGGCGCGACGAAGACGGCCGTCGTGGCGAGCGCGGCGTCGGCGTCCGTCGCGCTGCGGAAGACGGAGATCGCACTGGTGTTGATGGTCGCGGCGACGACGGCGGCCACGAGGGCACCCCACAGGAACGCGGCGACGAGCAGCCGGCGTGGCTCCTCCTCGTAGCGGTCCAGCCACAGGAAGGTGGGGAGGACGATGCCGAGGGGGATCAGCGCGACGGCGAGGGCGAGCAGGGCGGTCTGCACGCCGAACGCCGCTCCGAGGTAGGTCGCGATGACGAGCGCGGCGACGAGGAAGCCGACGGCGGCGATGCCCGTGAACGCCCAGAGCCGCAGCGCCGGACGGTGGGTGACGCGCCCCGGCGGCTGCCGCGCGGGCCCCGGCGGGGGTGGGCTCACCGGGCCGACGGACTGCCAGGTCATGGCGCACGACCCTAGTGCCACCGGCCTAGAGTGAGCGCCGTGAGCGAGCACCCGGATCGGGCCCTGAGCGACCGCATCGTCTGGATCGACTGCGAGATGACCGGCCTCGACCTCACCGCGGACGCCCTGGTCGAGGTGGCGGCGCTGGTGACCGACTTCGAGCTGACCCAGCTCGGGGACGGCGTGGACCTCGTCATCCGCCCGGCCGACGCCGCGCTGGCGCAGATGGGCGACTTCGTCCGGCAGATGCACGCGAGCTCGGGGCTGCTCGACGAGCTGGCCGCCGGGGTGAGCCTGCAGCAGGCCGAGGACGCGGTGCTCGCCTACGTCAAGGAGTGGGTGCCGGAGCAGCGCCGGGCGCCGCTGGGCGGCAACACGGTCGCGACCGACCGCGGGTTCCTCGCCCGCGACATGCCGGCCCTGGAGGGGCACCTGCACTACCGGATCGTCGACGTCTCCTCGATCAAGGAGCTCGCGCGCCGGTGGTACCCGCGGGCCTACTTCGCCGCCCCGGCCAAGAACGGCGGGCACCGGGCGCTCGCCGACATCCGCGAGTCCATCGCCGAGCTGCGCTACTACCGCGAGGCGGTGTTCGTGGGCCCCCCCGGGCCGACGTCGGAGGAGGCCCGCGCGCTGGCCGCACGGCATACCGTGGTCCCGCCCGAGCCAACCGCGGCGGGTGCGGACGGCGACAGGGGTGCCGAGAAGGGGGCCGCGGAGGGCGGGCCGGCGGTCCGGACCACCCCCGGCGACCCGGTACGATAGTCCGCGCTGCGTGCGGCGGGCCCGGTCCGGGCGATCCGCCGCCGACATGGTGGGTGTAGCTCAGCTGGTAGAGCACCTGGTTGTGGTCCAGGTGGCCGCGGGTTCAAGTCCCGTCACTCACCCGCGAGGGTCCCGCACCGGCGGGGTCCACCGAGCCCGGCGCCCTCAGGGGTGCCGGGCTCGGTCGTCCCGGGGACCGACCAGGTCGGGGTGGTGCGCGGCGGCCACGTCGGGGTGGGCACGCAGGCGCGCCTTGAGCAGGTTGTCCCCGAAGGTGCCGGAGATGACGTTGGCCGGGTCGTCGCTGACGCCGCGCGCCTGCGCGGCCAGGTGCGGCGGCAGGACGAGCGAGGGCATCCGCGAGTCCAGGGCCGGGTTGAGGAAGAACGGGATCGACAGGCGCGTCTGCCCCGGTGGCGGGGACTGCACGCGGTGCACCGTCGCCCTGAGGTAGCCGCCGGTGGCGAACTCCAGGAGCTCGCCGAGATTGACGACGAACGCTCCCTCCACGGCGGGCGCCTCGAGCCACGTGCCGTCGTGCTCGACCTGCAGTCCCGCCTTCCCGGGCTCGACGAGCAGCAGGGTCAGGACACCGGGGTCCTGGTGCGCTCCGACCCCCTGCGCGGGCCGGCCCCCGTCGACGCGCCCCGGGTAGCGGACGAGCTTGATCAGGGTCGAGGGGCGGGCGAAGGCGTCGTCGAAGACGCCGGGGGCGCTGCCCAGCGCGACCGCCCACTGTCGCAGCAGCGTGCGGCCCACGTGGCTGCACCGCGTCTCCCAGTCGGTGAAGACCGTGCGCAGCTCGGGCATCGCCTCGGGCCAGAGGTTGGGACCCTCGAGCCGCAGGTAGGGCGCCGCCGCGGGGTCGGTCACCGGCTCGCGCTCGGCGCCGATGTCGATCTGCTCCCGCCAGTCCGTGCGGCCCTGCGTCAGCTCGCCGCCCGTGCGGGTGTAGCCGCGGAAGTGCGGGCTGCGGACCATCTCCACCGAGAGCTTGTCGTCGAGGGGCAGGTCGAAGAAGGCTCGGGCCGTGTCGAACGCGCGGGTGGTGACGGCGGCCGGGATGCCGTGCCCGACGAGGTAGAAGAACCCGATGTCGTGCGAGGCGGCGAGCAGCGCCGCCCGGAACCGCTCCGCCGCCTCCTCGCCCTGGTCGACGAGTGCGAGGTCGAGCACCGGCAGCATGAGGTCTCCCGTCCGTGGGGGCAGGAGGCCAGCGTGCCACCACGGGGGGACGGCGGCCCGGCGCCGGCGGCACCGGCCGGCGTGGGTGTATCCGCGGCGGCCCCGCGCAGGTGCGGCTGGGAGGATGGCCCGGTGAGCCGCCCCGCCCCCCTCCCCCGGTTGCTGGCCGGGTTCGTCGTCCTGCTCGCCTTCCTGCTGCTGGGGAGCGGGTATGCCGTCGCGCACAGCCGGCTGCTCACGGTCACCCCCGCGGACGGGGCCGAGCTCGACGAACCGCCGGCGCAGGTGGTTCTCACCTTCAACGAGAAGGTGCTCGCGCAGTTCGTCACGGTGCGGGTCACCGACGGCGAGGGGCTGCCGCGGACGAGCGGTGAGCCGGCGGTGACGGGGGCCGTGGTGACGCAGGCTCTGGCAGCGGACCTGGGGCCGGGGGACTACCGGGTGACGTACAAGGTGGTCAGCGCGGACTCCCACCCCATCTCCGGGACGACGGACTTCACGGTCGCCGGCGACCCGCTGGCCCCGCCGTCCGCGCCGGCGACCGCAGGCGCGACGCCCACGCCGAGCGCGACGCCGTCGGCGACAACAACCGAGTCACCATCGGCCACCGGCCCACCGTCTGTCACGGGGTCACCATCGCCGGCCGCAGCGGCGACCGGGGCGGCCGACCCCGGCAACGGTGGCGGCGGCGCGACGCCGTGGCTGGTCGGGGGCGGAGTGCTCGCCGCCGCGGGGGTGGGCGGGGTGCTCTACGCACGGTCAAGAAGCGGCTCGGCTGGCGGCTGACGGCCGACCGCTGGAGTCCGGCTGCTGCCCTCGCCGGAGGCGGCGAGGACGTCCCGCGGGCGGAGGCGGAGCATGGATTTCCGTCCGTCCCCCGGCGGCTGCTAGTGTCTCCGGTCGCGCGCCATTAGCTCAATTGGCAGAGCAGCTGACTCTTAATCAGCGGGTTCGGGGTTCGAGTCCCTGATGGCGCACCCTGACCAGCGAAGTCGTCACCACACCTCACCCATCGGGTGGCTCCGCCCCCTCTTTCGCCCCCTTCTTCGTCCGGCGGCCCGGGTCTACGCCTTCCAGCACGGTGCGCACGCGGGGGTCGAGAGCACGCCGCCCGAGGTACGCGTCCTGAGTCATCGACACGCGTGAGTGCCCCAGCTGATCGGCGATGACGCGGGCGCTGAACTCGCTGCCGTCGAGGATGGTGGCGCTCGTCTCCCGCCACGAGTGCGCGGTCATCCACTCAAGGCCGGCAGCCTCGCGCGCCTCCTTGAGCCAGCGACTCACGGTCCGCGGGTCCCGAAACGTCAGATCGACGGTGGCGAAGACGGGCTCAGTGGCGGCGACCCCCACAGCCGCGCGACGCCTGAGTGAGCATGTACACGCACCAGCCAGGTAGCAGGAGTGGGCGCTGACCCGCCTCGGACTCGGTCCGCTTCCGTAGCCGATGCCGTCCACCCCGCCGCCGCCCACCCGGGGCCCGGCGTCAGCACGCTCGTCCACAACGCCACCCCGACCCGGTCCAAGGCGGTGAAGGGGAACTCGACGGGCCGGTCGGGGCCGAGCGACGCCGCCAGGCCGTCGGCCGCGGCCGAGAGGGAGGGGTCGCGCGGTTGGGACCGGGGGTCCGCCGGGCCCGCCCCTACGGCGGGCGGGCGCCCCGTGGGGTCGACCGGTCTCATGGCGCCACGCTGGGAGACGGCGCACCGCCCGTCGGGTCCCACCGACCGTTCCTCGTGCTGAGGGCCCGTTCACGCAGCCTCTCGCTCGGTCGGCGCAGCGCACCCGCGCCAAGTTGCCAAGAGGCCACGCCGGTGCCAGATTCGAACCGGCGGCCAGGGTGGCCGCGTCCGGAGAGAGGGGACAGCAGTGGCAGTCGACAGCGCAGCTCTCGGGGCCGAGCGCAGCCAGGCGGTGGCTCCGCCCCCCATGGCGTCAACGATCGCCGACCCGGGCCCGCTCGGTCTGTCCGCCTTCGCGCTGACGACTTTCTTCCTGTCAGCGGCGAACGCCGGCTGGATCTCCGAGGCCGGTGAGCCGGCCGTGCTCGGCGTCGCCCTTTTCTACGGCGGCATCGTTCAGGTCTTCGCGGGCATGTGGGAGTTCGCGAAGGGCAACACCTTCGGCGCGACGGCGTTCTCCTCCTACGGGGCCTTCTGGCTCTCGCTCTGGTACCTCCTCGTCTACGCCAAGCCGGAGGACGTCAAGGGGGTCGGGTGGTTCCTGCTGGGCTGGACGATCTTCACCGTCATCATGTGGCTGGCGTCGCTGCGGACGAACACGGCACTCCTCGCCACCTTCACGGTGCTCCTGGTGACCTTCGCCTGCCTCAGCATCAACGACCTCCAGGGCGGCGGCGGCGGCACCTTCGGGAGGCTCGGCGGCTACCTCGGCGTCGTGACCGCGTTCCTCGCCTGGTACGCCGCGGCTGCGGGTGTCGTCAACAACACCCACAAGCGCACCGTCCTCCCGACCTGGCCGCGCGCGTGACGCACGGCGCCCCGGTCGGGGTCTGATCCCAACCCGTTCCGGGCGGCCG
>DASQFD010000047.1:0-4862 GCA_035633255.1 Dermatophilaceae bacterium | reverse complement strand
CGTGGGCTTCCGCGGCACCGCGGGCGCCGAGCCGGTGCTCGTCGCCCGGTCCCGCGACGGTGGGGACACCTGGGACAACAAGCAGCTCAGCCCCGCGACGAACAACACCCAGACCGGCGGTCGGCAGGGATGCGCCATCCGCACGGACAGCCGCGGCACCGTCTACGTCGTGTGGGTCGGCACCGACATCCGCACCCGCAAGGGGGTCTTCTTCCAGACCCGGTCGACCGACGGGGGCAGCACCTTCGAGCGGCCGCGGGCGGTGGCAGACGTGTTCGGCATCGGCCAGTTCGACCCCGCCCAGGGCCGCTACACCATCGACGGCATCGCGGGCGCCCGGACGGACGTCTTCCCCAGCATCGACATCGCCAACGGTGCCCCGAGCGGCACGGACGCCACCGACGAGGTGGTGTTGGCGTGGTCGGACGACCGGGCCGGCACGAACGCCGAGAAGGCCTATCTCGCCCGCTCGACGAACCGCGGCGGCAGCTACTCCACGCCGGCGGTCGTCTCGACGGCGGGGGACCGGGCCAACCAGCCCGCTGTCGCCATCGCCCCGGACGGCGGCGACGTCTACGTGGTCTACAACGCCTACCTCGACCTCTGGCGGACCGACACCACCTCGCCGCGACGGATGCTCGGCGTCGTGAACCATGTCGCGTCCGACGGCACGGCGTCCCCGCTGCACCGGGGTGCCGTGGGTGATGCCCGCGCCTCGAGCACGAACGGGCTCACCGCCGAGTTCCTGGGCGACTACAACTACGCCGTGGCGACTCGCCGGTTCGGCGCCGCTGTCTGGAACGACATGCGCGACGGCGCCGTGTGTCCGGCGATCAACACCTACCGCCAGGCATTCGTCAACGATGTGACCGGTGGAAGCACCGATCCCATCGTGGGTGATGAGAAGGAGGACGCCGACGAGTCGGCCGAGCTGCCCGCGGCACCCTCTGACGCCCTCCGGCCCGGACCGAACAACGGGTGCCCGCAGGGCTCCGAGGTGTCCTTCGGCAACTCCAGCATCTACGGCGGGGTGTACGCCGACCCCACCCCGTAGGTCGCCGCACGCAAAACCGGCCCCCGGGCGCACCGCCCGGGGGCCGGTTCCGCGTGGGCATGGCCCTACCCCGTCAGGGCACTCGTCCGGCGAGCCGAGGTGGGCCCGCCGTGGCGCTCCCACGGTCTGCGCCCCTGGCGGCATAGCCTCGCGCTGGTGCGCGGCTGAGCGGGAAGGCGCCGGCCGCGCCACGACCGGGAGGAGCAGATGTGCCGTCGACGCGCGCCCGCCGGCGCGTCACCCTCGCGGCCGGTGGCCTCGTGCTGGTGCTCGGCGCGGCGGCGGTGTCCGTGGTGGTGCACCGGGACGCCCCCCCTCCTCCCCCGGTCACCATCGCCTTCGCCGGTGACGTGCACTTCGCCCCGCCGCTCGCGGGCCGGCTGGCCAAGGACCCGGCGACCGCACTCGGCACGCACGCCGCATCGACCCTCGGGGCCGCCGACGTCGCGATGGTCAACCTCGAGACGGCGGTGACCGAGGGCGGCGGGCGGCCGGCGCCCAAGCAGTTCACCTTCACCGCACCCCCGACCGCCTTCGAGGCGCTGCGCGGAGCCGGCGTGGACGTGACGACGATGGCGAACAACCACGGCCTGGACCACGGCGCGTCGCAGGTGCCGGTGGCGGTGCGCGCCGCACGGGAGGCCGGGGTCGCGCTGGTCGGGATCGGGCGGGACGAGGACGCCGCCTACGCCCCCGCGTGGTTCACGCTCCGGGGGCAGCGGGTCGCGGTGCTCTCGGCCACCTCGGTCCTCGACGACGAGGTGCGTGACGCCTGGACCGCCGGCCCCGGCAAGCCGGGCCTGGCCTCCGCCAAGCGGGTGGACCGCCTGCGGCAGGCCGTCCGAGCGGCCCGGGAGGACGCCGACCTCGTCGTGGTCTACCTGCACTGGGGGCGTGAGCTCGTCACCTGCCCCGCGCCCGCACAGCGCGAGCTGCAGGGCGCGTTGGTCGGCGCGGGCGCGGACGTCGTCGTGGGCTCCCACGCGCACGCCCTCCTCGGCGGCGGCTGGACGTCCACGGGGGCCTACGTGGACTACGGGCTCGGGAACTTCGGCTTCTACGCCAAGCGCGAGGTGACCACGCAGTCCGGGGTGCTGGTGCTCACCGCCCGTGGCCGGCAGGTCACCGACGCCCGCTGGGTGCCGGCCCGCATTCGGGCCGGGGTGCCCCGCGCGCCGAGCGCCGAGGACGCGGCGGCGATCGGCACGGCCAAGGCGGGGCTGCGCGAGTGCGCCGACCTGCGCGCCGAGCCGCCGAGCCCCGGGCGCCGAACGGGGGGAGCCCCGGCCCTCCCCTGCGAGGATGGGGCGGTGGCCAACGCACCGGCAGCCGGGCACGCCCTCGACGTGCTCGAGCTGCTCGCCCGGCGCGGCGAGCCGGTCCCGGCCGCGGCCATCGCCCGCGACCTGGGGCTGCCGCGGTCGACCGTCTACCACCTGCTCTCGCTCCTGCGGGACCGCGGCTACGTCAGCCACCTGGAGGCCGAGCGCCGCTTCGGCCTCGGCCTGGCGGCCTACGAGCTCGGCGCCGCCTACCAGCGCTCCGCGCCGCTGGAGCGGATGTCGCGGGCCACGCTCGACCGGCTCGTCGACGCCAGCGGGCACAACGCGCACCTCGCCGTCCTGCACGGCCGCGACGTGCTCTACGTCATCGAGCAGCGCGCCCCCCGCCGCCCGCACCTGGTGACCGACGTCGGGGTGCGCCTGCCGGCCACCCTGACCGCGACCGGCCTGGCGATGCTCGCGGCGCTGCCGGCCGCGCAGGTGCGGGCGCTCTTCCCCTCCGCCGACGCGCTGGTCCGACGCGACGGCCGGGGTCCCGACACCCCGCTGCGGCTCAAGGAGGTGCTCACCGGGGTGCGCCGGCGCGGGTACGCGCTCGAGGACGGGCTGGTGACCCCCGGGTTGCGCTCGGTGGCCGTCGCGCTTGCGGACCACACCGGCCACCCCCTCGCGGCGGTCGCCGTGACCTTCCCCGCGGACGAGGTCGACGCCGCCGCCGAGGCCGCCCTGGCCGCGCTCGTCACCGGCGCGGTGCGCTCGCTGCGCCGCCGGCTCGGTGGTGCGCCGTGACCGCCACCGTGGTCGTGCTCGCCGGGGGCACGTCCGTGCGCTTCGGCGCCGACAAGCTCGCGGCGCCCCTGTGGGGCACGACCGTGCTCGACCGCACCCTGGCCGGTATGCCGGCCGGCTGGCCGGTCGTCTGCGTCGGCCCCGGGCGCACGACGGTCCGCGACGTGCTGTGGACCCGCGAGGAGCCGCCCGGTGGCGGGCCGCTCGCCGGGATCGCGGCGGGTGCGCGGCTGGCCGCGAGCGCCGTCACCGTCGTGGTGGCCGGAGACATGCCGGGGGCGGGGGCGGCGGTGCCGGCCCTCGTGGCCGCCCTCGTCGCGGCGCCGGACGACGTGGCGGCGGTCGTGGGCACCGACGCGAGCGGCCACGCCAACCCGCTGCTGGCGGCATACCGGACGCTCGCCCTGCGCCGGGCGCTGCCGGCCGAACCGCGCGACCGGGCGGCCCGCACCCTGCTGCGCGCGCTGCCGCACCGCGCGCTGGCCGTGGACGGGCCGGCGGCGGCGGACGTCGACACGCGCGAGGCGCTGGAGGACGTGCGCCGTAGGTTGGGACCGTGAAGGCGATCACGATCCCGCAGTTCGGTGGGCCGGAGGCCCTGGTCCTCGCCGAGGCGCCCGAGCCCACCCCGCGCGAGGGGGAGGTGCGGATCCGGGTGGCGGCCGCGGGGGTGAACCGCGCGGACACCCTGCAGCGGATGGGGCACTACCCGTCGCCGCCGGGTGAGTCCGAGGTGCTGGGCCTCGAGGTGAGCGGGGTGGTCGACGCGCTCGGCGAGGGGGTGAACGGCTGGGCCGTCGGCGAGCAGGTGTGTGCGCTGCTCTCGGGCGGGGGCTACGCCGAGGCGGTCGTCGTCCCGGCCGGGCAGGTGCTGCCGGTGCCGGCCGGGGTGGACCTCGTCGACGCGGCCGCGCTGCCCGAGGTCGTGAGCACGGTGTGGTCCAACGTGTTCCTCACCGCCAACCTGCGGCCGGGTGAGGTGCTGCTCGTCCACGGGGGCTCGTCGGGGATCGGCACCATGGCGACGCAGCTGGCCCGGGAGGTGGGCGCCCGGGTGGCGGTGACGGCCGGGTCGGCGGCGAAGCTGGAGCGCTGCCGCGAGCTCGGCGCCGAGGTGCTGGTCAACTACCGGGAGCAGGACTTCGTCGCCGAGGTGCGGGCGGCCACCGACGGGCGCGGCGCCGACGTCGTCCTCGACAACATGGGCGCGACGTACCTCTCCCGCAACGTCGACGTGCTCGCGGCGAACGGCCGGCTGGTCATCATCGGGATGCAGGGCGGCCGCCGGGCCGAGCTCGACATCGGGTCCCTCCTCGCCAAGCGCGGCGCCGTGATCGCGACCTCGCTGCGGGCCCGGCCGAGGGCGGAGAAGGCGACCATCGTCGCGGCGGTGCGCGAGCACGTGTGGCCGCTGGTCGAGGCCGGCCGGGTGCGGCCGGTGATCCAGGGTCGGTACCCGCTGGCGCAGGCGGCCGACGCACACCGCGAGATGGAGGCGAGCACCCACGTCGGGAAGATCCTGCTGACGGTCGGCTGAGCGCCGTCGAGCGCGGCGGCGCCGGCTGCTCCCCGCCACCCGGGGGCTTGGCACGTCTGACCCTGATCTTTCAGTCGGGGTGGGCGTGGGGGTCGTGTCGTGACGCGGAAGTGCCCTTGCTGCACGGGAAGATCGTGATTGTCGAAGTCGCGATCAACCGAGCAGAAGGGCACCCGCGTGGTGAACGATACCGGCCTGT
>DASQFD010000046.1:0-36004 GCA_035633255.1 Dermatophilaceae bacterium | reverse complement strand
GGGCTCGCGCCGGGTCAGCCGCGGGGGCGGCGAGGAGGTCAGCATGGGATGGGCGCTCCTTCCCGCGCCGTCACGCGGCCGCGCAGGATCGTCGTGTGCACGCTCGCGCCGAGGCGCATCCCGTGCCAGGGGTTGTTGCGGGACAGCGACGCCGAGGCGTCCCGGTCCACCGTCCAGGGGGCCTGCGGGTCGACGAGGACGAGGTTGGCGGGCTCGCCCGCGGCGACCGGACGGCCGTGGCCGGCGAGGCCCGCGATGCGCGCGGGGGTGAGCGACATGACGCGGGCCAGGTCGGCCCAGGTCATCCGGCCGGTCGCGACCATGAGGTCGGCGACGACGGCCAGGGCGGTCTCCAGGCCGAGCATGCCCGGGGCGGCGTCGACGAAGGCGTGCTCCTTGTCGTGCCGGGCGTGCGGGGCGTGGTCGGTGGCGACCGCGTCGAGGGTCCCGTCGGCGAGGGCGGCCCGCAGCGCCTCGGCGTGCTCGGTCGGCCGCAGCGGCGGGTTCACCTTGTTGACCGGGTCGTAGCCGGCCACCCGCTCCTCGGTCAGCGCGAGGTGGTGCGGGGTCACCTCGGCGGTGAGGGGTATGCCGTGTGCCTTGGCCCAGCGGACCACCTCCACCCCCTCGGCGGTGCTCACGTGCGCGACGTGGACCCGCGAGCCGGTGTGCCGCGCGAGCATGGCGTCGCGGGCGATGACCACCGACTCGGCCACGGCGGGCCAGCCCGGCAGGCCGAGCCGGCCGGAGAGCTCGCCCTCGTGGGCGCACGCGGTGGGCCCGGCCAGCGACCCGTCCTGGGAGTGCTGGGAGATGACCCCGCCGAACGCCCCGACGTACTCCAGCGCCCGGCGCATCACCCGGGCGTCGGCGACGCAGCGACCGTCGTCGGAGAAGACGGTGACCCGGGCGCGGGAGCGGTGCATCAGGCCGAGCTCGGCGAGCTCCAGGCCCGCCAGGCCCTTGGTGACCGCGCCGATCGGGGAGACGTCGACGTGCCCGCAGGCGGCACCGAGGTCCAGGACCCGCTCGGCCAGCTCGGCGGTGTCGGTGACGGGCGTGGTGTTGGCTATGGCCAGGACCGCGGTGAAGCCGCCGGCGGCGGCGGCCCGGCTGCCCGAGCAGACGGTCTCGGCGTCCTCGCGGCCGGGCTCCCGCAGGTGGGTGTGCAGGTCCACCAGGCCGGGGAGCAGGACCAGGCCGTCGGCGTCGACCCGCTCGGCGTCCGCCGGGGCCGCGACCCTGCCGGTCTGCGCGACCACGCCGTCGGTGAGCAGGACGTCCCCCCGCGTGGAGGTGCCGTCCCCGGCATACCAGGTCGGCCCGGTGAGCACGAGCGAGGTCACGCGGCCACCCCCTCGCCGGCGAGCAGGTGGTAGAGGACGCTCATCCGGACCGCCACCCCCGCGCTCACCTGGTCGAGGACCAGGCTGGCCGCCGCGTCGGCGGCGTCGGCGCTGATCTCCAGGCCGCGGTTCATCGGGCCCGGGTGGCAGATGACCGCCTCGGGGTTGGCGGCGAGGAGGGCCCGGAGGCGGTCACGGGTCAGGCCGTAGCCGATCGTGTACTCCCGCGCGGTCGGGAAGAAGCCGCCGCTCATCCGCTCGCGCTGGACCCGCAGCATCATCACCGCGTCGGGGCCGGTGGCGAGCACCTCGTCGAGGTCGGTGGAGAGGGTGAACCCGTCGGCCGCCGCCCACGGGCCGATGCCGGCGGGCATCAGGGTCGGGGGGGCCACGGCGGTGACCTCGGCGCCGAGGGTGCGCAGGGTGATCGCGTTGGAGCGGAAGACCCGGGAGTGGGTCAGGTCGCCGACCAGGGCCACCCGACGGCCGGCGAGGTCGCCCAGGCGCGACTCCATCGTGTAGGCGTCCAGGAGCGCCTGGGTTGGGTGCTCGTGGGTGCCGTCGCCGGCGTTGACGACGGTGGCGTCGACCCACGCGGCGATCTGGTGGCACGCACCACTGGCCATGTGGCGCACCACGAGGGCGTCCACCCCCATCGCCGCGATGGTCAGGACGGTGTCGCGCAGCGACTCGCCCTTGCTCACCGAGGAGCCCTTGCCGGCGATGTTGATGGTGTCGGCGGACATCCACTTCCCGGCGATCTCGAAGCTGCTCCGGGTGCGGGTGGAGTCCTCGAAGAAGAGGTTGATCACGGTCCGCCCGCGCAGGGTGGGGAGCTTCTTGACCTCGCGGCGCTGGACCTCGTGCATCTCGGCGGCGGTGGCCAGGATGGTCCGGACGTCGTCGCGGTCGAGGTCGGCGCTGGAGAGCAGGTGGCGCCTCACGCGGGGGTACCCCCGTTCGCGATGGTGACCGCCTCGGGCTCCTCGTCCACGCCCGCGAGCCGGACGCGGACCTTCTCCCCGTGTGCCGTCGGCAGGTTCTTGCCCACGTGGTCGGCGCGGATCGGCAGCTCGCGGTGACCGCGGTCGACGAGGACCGCGAGGCGCACGGCGCGGGGCCGGCCGAGGTCGGAGAGCGCGTCGAGGGCGGCCCGGATGGTGCGGCCGGAGTAGAGCACGTCGTCGACCAGGACCACGACCCGGTCGTCGACGCCGACGCTCGGGATGTGGGTCTGCGCGGGGGCGCGGGTGGGCTGCCGGCGCAGGTCGTCGCGGTGCATCGTCACGTCGAGCGCGCCGACGGGCACCTCGGCGCCCTCGACCTCGGCGACGAGGGCGGCGAGCCGGCGGGCGAGCTCGACGCCGCGGGTCGGGATGCCGAGGAGGACGAGGTCGTCGGCGCCCTTGTTGCGCTCGAGGATCTCGTGGGCGATGCGGCGCAGCGCCCGGGCGACGTCGGAGTCGCTCATCACGGTGCGGGAGGCACCGGGTGCGGCCGGCTCGGGCGGCGGGCCCGGCGATGCGGTGGGCGCCGGGTCGGGGACGGGGTCTGGCACCGGGTCGGGGGCGGACGGTTCGGTGTCGGCGCGCGGCATACGCGTGCGACCTCCTTCCCTGCCTCACGGGACAGGTCGTTAAAGGACGTCTGGTGGGCCAGAGTGTATGCCGGGTGGTCGGCTGCCCGCGCGGCCGCCCCGCCGACTGGGACCACTGTGACGGAAGGGATCCGGCCGCCGTGCACGGACGACACGGGACGGCGTGCGGTGCGCGCGGCGGCCGGGGCGTCGTCCGGAACCTGCGGTTAGGTGTCGGTTCCGGGGGCCCCACGGCCCCCGGAACGGACAGTGACCCGCAGGTAGCCGGCGCTTCCGGCCCGTGGACGGCCCACGGCACCGGCGAAGGGTGTGCGGGCCGCCGACGGCTCACCGGAGCCGGTGCACCATGGCGACCCGGGGGCCGTTCCGCTCCAGGTCCAGGGCTCGCTCGTGCTCGCGGATCGCGGCGAGGAACGGCGCAAGGTCCTCGACGACCACGTAGCCGCGGGCCGCGTAGAACGGCGCGTTCCACGGCACGTCGCGGTACGTCGTCAAGGTGACCTCCGTGCCGCCCCGCCGGGCGACCTCCGCGTGCACCTCCGCCAGCAGCGCCGAGCCGACACCGTGGCGGCCGGCGTCCGGATGCACGGCGATCTGCTCGAGGTGCCAGTGGCCATCGAGGTCGAGGACGTGGGCGAAGCCGACCACCGGGTCCCCGGCCACCACGAGGAGGCCCGGCTCGGCGGCCCGCTCCTCGCCGGAGTCGGCCGCCAACCAGCCGGTCGTGTCGAACACCGCTGCGAACCGGGCGTCGGCGGCGTCCTCGACCGCCGCCAGCTGCGGCAGGTCGCGGTCCTCGGCAAGCCGGACGTGGGCCACCAGCCCAGTCTCCCCCCGGTCCGATCCCCCTGCCACACCGTTCGAGCCCGGCCGCACCGTCCGGCCGGCCGCACCCCCGACATGTCGTCCCGGATCGTCAACCCCCTTGATGAATCTCTCAAGCGGGTTGACGATCTCGGGAGGACCACTGGGGTGCGGGCCACGATGCCGAGGTCCGCGCAGGCCGGGCTCCGCACCAGCCGGGCCGCGTGCACTGCTGGCCGTCCGGGGCCGGAGGTAGGAACATCGGCCCTACGGCGCCGTCGGCGCCCACGGAAGGAGACGCTCCATGGCACACACCTACGGCATCACCGAGGTCGTCGGCAGCTCGACCGAGTCGATCGACGAGGCCATCCGGTCCGCCGTCGGCCGGGCGTCGACCACGGTCCGGAACCTCGACTGGTTCGAGGTCACCGAGATCCGCGGGCACCTGCAGGACGGCGCGGTGGCGCACTACCAGGTGGGTCTGAAGGTCGGCTTCCGCCTCGAGGACTGAAGGGGGCATACCGGTATGCCGGTATGCCGGTATGCCGGTATGCCGCTACGGTCCCCGCGAGCGTCGCCCGGCGCCCATGGGCCCCGCCCCCAGGCTCCCGCCCGTGCGCGCCCGCCCCGTGACCCCCCGCCCCCGGGCGGGCGCCCCCGGGGCGGGCGCTCAGGCGAGCGTCGGCTTGACCTCGGCGAGCCGGGCGAGCAGGCCGTTGACGAAGCGCGGGCTGTCGTCGGTGGACAGCTCGGTGGCCAGGGCCACCCACTCGCTGATGGCGACCGGCTCGGGGACGTCCACGGCATACAGGACCTCGTAGGCGCCCAGCCGGAGCACGGCGCGGTCCACCGCCGGCATCCGCTCCAGCGTCCACCCCTGCGAGTAGGTGGTGAGCAGCTCGTCGATCTGCGCGCGGTGCTCGACCACCCCGCCCACCAGGTCGGCCGTGAACTCCGACAGCGGCGCCTCGGTCACCGGCCGGGCCAGCCGCTCGCGGAGCAGCTCCCCGGCGTCGACACCGCGCTGGTCGGCCTCGAAGAGCAGGTCCAGCGCCCGCTTGCGCGCCTTGGTGCGGGCGGCCACGGGTCAGCCGGCCCGACCGAGGTAGGAGCCGTCGCGGGTGTCGACCTTGACCTTCTCGCCGGGGTTGAGGAAGAGCGGCACCGCGATCTCGGCGCCGGTCTCCAGCGTCGCCGGCTTGGTGCCGCCGGTGGAGCGGTCGCCCTGCAGGCCCGGCTCGGTGTAGGTGATCTCGAGGACGACCGAGGCGGGCAGCTCGACGTAGAGCACCGCCCCCTCGTGCCGGGCGACGACGGCGTCCTGGTTCTCCAGCAGGTACTTCGCGGTGTCGCCGAGGACCTCCGGCGAGACCGGGATCTGGTCGAAGGTGTCGCCGTCCATGAACACGTAGTCCGTGCCGTCGTTGTACAGGTACTGCATGGTCCGCTTGTCCACGCTGGCCGTCTCGACCTTGACGCCGGCGTTGAAGGTCTTGTCGACGACCTTGCCGGAGAGCACGTTCTTCAGCTTGGTCCGCACGAAGGCCGGCCCCTTGCCCGGCTTGACGTGCTGGAACTCCACGACGGCCCACAGCTGGCCCTCGAGGTTGAGGACGATGCCGTTCTTGAGGTCGTTGGTCGTCGCCACTGTGTCGGTCGCTTTCGTGTGCCGTGGGGTGCCGGTCGCGGGCGCGTGTCACCCGCGCGGGGGGTCGAGGATCGAGGTCATGCTACCGGGTGTGAGCGGGCACTCCCGATGGCTCGCCCCCGATGGCCCCCCGCGTCTGGCCCGTAGGAGCACACTGGCGCCATGCGATCACGCACCATCGCAGGAGGGCTGGCGGCCGGGCTGGCCGGGCTGGCCACCCACGACCTGCTCCAGCGCAGGCACGCCCTGATGCGCAACTTCCCGGTCATCGCGCACCTGCGCTTCGGGCTGGAGGCGATCGGGCCGGAGCTGCGGCAGTACATCGTCACCAGCAACGACGAGGAGCGGCCCTTCACCCGGGACCAGCGGGCATGGATCTACACCTCGTCGAAGAAGAAGAACAACTACGTCGGCTTCGGCACCGACAACGACATCGAGCACACCCCCAACTACGTCGTCATCAAGCACCGCACCTTCGCCGACGTCGCCCCCTCGACGGCCGTCGCGCACGGCCACCACGACGACGTCGCCCTGCCGTCGTCCAAGGTGCTCGGCGGGCCGCGCGCCCGGCGGCACGCCTTCCGCCCCGCGTCGGTGGTCAACGTCTCGGCCATGAGCTTCGGCTCGCTGTCGGGCAACGCGATCTCCGCCCTCAACCAGGGCGCGGCCCTCGCCGGCACGATGCACAACACCGGCGAGGGCGGCCTCTCCGACCACCACCGGCAGGGCGGTGACCTGATCTACCAGATCGGCACGGCGTACTTCGGCTGCCGCGACGAGCAGGGCCGCTTCGACCTCGAGCGGCTGAAGGACCTCGTCGCCTCCGCGCCCGTGCGCGCCATCGAGGTCAAGCTGAGCCAGGGCGCGAAGCCGGGCCTCGGCGGCCTGCTGCCGGCCGCCAAGGTCACCGCGGAGATCGCGCGGATCCGCGGCATCCCCCTGGGTCAGGACTGCGCCAGCCCCTCACGGCACGCCGAGTTCCGCGACGTCGACTCGATGCTGGACTGGGTGGAGATGGTCGCCGACGCGACCGGGCTGCCGGTGGGCATCAAGTCGGCGATCGGGGAGCAGGCGTTCTGGGACGAGCTCGTGCGCCTGATGGCGAGCGGCGACCGCGGGGTCGACTTCGTGACCGTCGACGGTGGCGAGGGCGGCACCGGGGCGGCGCCGCTGGTGTTCAGCGACTCGGTGGCCCTGCCGTTCCGCCTCGGCTTCTCGCGGGTCTACGGGGCCTTCGCCGGGGCCGGTCTGGCCGACCGGGTGACGTTCGTCGGGAGCGGCAAGCTCGGCATACCCGAGAACGCCTTCGTCGCCTTCGCGCTCGGGGTGGACATGGTCAACGTCGCCCGCGAGGCGATGCTCGCCATCGGCTGCATCCAGTCCCAGAAGTGCCACACCGACCACTGCCCCACCGGCGTCGCCACGCAGAACGCCTGGCTGGCGCGCGGCCTGGACCCGACGCTGAAGTCGGTGCGGCTGGCCAACTACCTCCTCACCCTCCGGCGGGACCTGCTCAAGGTCTCCGAGGCGTGCGGGGTGCTGCACCCGGCGCTGGTGGACGCCGACGACGTCGAGGTGCTCGTCGACACCCGCAACGGGACGCCGCTGCGGGAGGTCTACGGCTACCAGCCGGGGTGGGGCCGGGTGGGGCCGGAGGTGGCCGCCGACATCCGGCGCGTCATGCGCCCCACCGCGCCCACCGGCTCCACGGCGCCGGCGTCGGCGAACGCCATGGGCTGACGCCCCCCAACGCCTCCCGGCCCCCCGCCCAGCCCCTCGCCCCCCGGTCCCCCTCGCCCCAGCCCCCCAGTGGGGCGGGCGCCGCTCGGGCGTCAGTCCGGTTCGCAGACCCGCTGGTATGCCGTGCGCAGCCAGGCCTGCTCGGGACCCTCCAGCCGGGCCGGCCTCCCGATGCCCTCCAGCACGACGAAGCGCAGCAGCGACCCGCGGGACTTCTTGTCCCGGCGCATCGCCGCCTCCAGCGCCTCCCACCGCCCCGGCTCGTAGCGCACCGGCAGCCCGAGGGAGGCCAGCACGGAGCGGTGCCGCTGCACGTCGGTGTCGCCGAGGCGGCCGGCGAGCCGGGCCAGCTCCGCGGCGTACACCATGCCGACCGACACGGCGTCGCCGTGGCGCCAGCGGTAACCCTCCACCTGCTCGATCGCGTGCCCCAGCGTGTGGCCGTAGTTGAGCACCTCGCGCAGCCACGACTCGGTGAGGTCCTCGGCGACCACCGCGGCCTTGACGGCCACCGCCCGCTCGACCAGCTCGGCCGTCACCGGCCCGTCCCAGCGGGCCGCAGCGGCCGGGTCCCGCTCGACCAGCTCCAGGATCACCGGGTCCGCGATGAACCCGGCCTTGACGACCTCCGCGAGCCCGGCGACGTGGTCGGCCGGCGGCAGGGTGGCGAGCAGGTCCAGGTCGCACAGCACCGCGGCGGGCTCGTGGAAGGCGCCGACGAGGTTCTTGCCCTCCGCGGTGTTGATGCCGGTCTTGCCGCCCACGGCCGCGTCGACCATGGCCAGCAGGGTGGTCGGCACCTGCACGACCGCCACCCCCCGCAGCCAGGTCGCCGCGACGAAGCCGGCGAGGTCGGTGACGGTCCCGCCGCCGACCCCGACCACGACGTCGCTGCGGGTGAGCGCCAGCCGCCCGAGGGTGCCCCAGAGGCCGGCGGCGACCTCGGCGGTCTTGGCGGTCTCGGCGTCGGGCACGGCCGCGGCGTGCGCGTCCAGCCCCACCGCCCGCAGGTCCCGCACCACCCGCTCGCCGAGCGAGGAGAGGCCCCCCGGGTGGACGACCAGGGCCCGCTCGGCCCGCGGCGCCGCCGTCGTGACCGCCCGTGCCACCCCGGACAGTGCCCCCGGACCGATGACCACGTCGTAGGCGTCCCCGACCGGCACGACCACGGTCACGGGGCCGCCCCGGGCAGCAGCGCCACCACCTCGGCCGCGACCTCGGCGGGCGTGCGCCCCGCGGTGTCGACCCGGAAGGTCGCCAGCCGCTCGTACGTCGCCCGCCGGTCGGCCATCAGCGCCACCCACCTCGCCCGCGGGTTGACCAGCAGCAGCGGGCGGCTGCGGTCGAAGCCGACCCGCCCGGCGGCGTCGGCGATGCCGACGTCGAGGAAGACCACGGTGTGCCCCTCGAGCGCGGCGGCCGTGCCGGGCTCCATCGGCGCGCCGCCCCCCAGGGCGACGACGCCGTCGGTCCCGGCGAGCGCCCCCGCCACCGCGGCCCGCTCCAGGTCCCGGAACGCCGCCTCCCCCTCGCCGACGAAGATGTCGGCGACCGACCGCCCCGCGGCCTCCTCGACCACCGTGTCGGTGTCGGTGAGGGTCGTTCCGAGCGCGTCGGCGACCAGGGCGCCCACCGTGGTCTTGCCCGACCCGGGGGGGCCGATGAGGACGGCGCGCGGCCGGGTGGTCATCGCCGCCTCACCACGGGCGCTCACCACGGGCGCTCACCACGGGCGCTCACCACGTGCGCATGGTCGGCGGGACGGCGGCCAGGAAGGCCGCGTGGTTGCGGGACGTCTCGCTCACCGAGTCCCCGCCGAACTTCTCCAGGCACGCGTCGGCCAGCACCAGCGCCACCATCGCCTCGGCGACCACCCCGGCCGCCGGCACGGCGCAGACGTCCGAGCGCTGGTGGATCGCCTTCGCCGGAGCGCCGCCGGTCACGTCCACGGTGTCGAGCGCCCGGGGCACGGTGCTGATCGGCTTCATCGCCGCGCGCACCCGCAGCAGGCCGCCCACCGACATCCCGCCCTCGGTGCCGCCCGCGCGCGCGCTCCGCCGCCGGATCACGCCGGCCGGGTCCCGCTCCATCTCGTCGTGCGCCTGCGAGCCGCGCCGGGCGGCGGTCCGGAAGCCGTCACCGACCTCGACGCCCTTGATCGCCTGGATGCCCATGAGTGCGCCGGCGAGCCGGGAGTCCAGGCGCCGGTCCCAGTGGACGTAGGAGCCGAGCCCCGGCGGGACCTCGTGCGCCACCACCTCGACCACCCCGCCGAGGGTGTCCCCGTCCGAGCGGGCCGCCTCGACCTCGGCGACCATCGCCGCCGAGCCGGCCACGTCCAGGGTGCGCACCGGGTCCGCGTCCAGGGCGGCGACGTCGTCCGGCCCCGGCAGCGGGGCGTCGTCGGCGACCCCGGCGGCGCCGATGGCGACGGTGTGCGAGACCAGGCGGATCCCGTAGGCCTGCTCGACGAAGCGGGCGGCCACCGCCCCCAGGGCCACCCGCGCCGCGGTCTCGCGGGCCGAGGCCCGCTCGAGCACGGGGCGGGCGTCGTCGAACCCGTACTTCTGCATGCCGACCAGGTCGGCGTGCCCGGGGCGGGGCCGGGTGAGCGGGCGGTTGCGGGCCAGCTCCCTCTCGGCGCCCACGTCGTCCGCCGCGGCGAGCGCCTGCGCGTCGACCGGGTCCGGGCTCATCACGGTGCGCCACTTCGGCCACTCGCTGTTGGCGATCCGGATGGCCAGCGGCGAGCCGAGGCTCACCCCGTGCCGGACCCCGGCGAGCAGCTCCGCCTCGTCCTGCTCGAAGCGCATCCGGGCGCCGCGCCCGAAGCCCAGGCGCCGACGCGCCAGGGCGTCCGCGACGTCGGCGGTGGTCAGCTCGACGCCGGCGGGCAGCCCCTCGAGGGTCGCGAGCAGCGCGGGGCCGTGCGACTCACCGGCGGTCAACCAGCGCAGCATGGCGCCGATCCTGCCACGCCCGTCTCACGTGCCGAGCAGGACCGCCACGAGCGGGGACGACCAGCCGATGGCGACGAAGACGCCGACGCACATCGCCGGCCCGAACGCGATCTCCCCCCGCAGGCCCACCCGACGGGTGGCGAGCAGGGCGAGGGCGGCCAGCCCGCCGACGAGGAAGGTCGCCATCGTCCCCACGACGAGCGCGCCCGGCCCGAGCCACCCGAGCAGGCCGCCGACGAGCGGGGCCAGCCGGACGTCGCCGCCGCCCACCCCGCCCCCGGGCAGCACCGCCAGCAGGACGTACAGCAGCCAGAGCAGCAACGCCCCGACGAGCGCGGAGACCCACCGGCGCGACCCGTCGGCGACCGACGCGATGGCGAGCAGCAGCACCAGCCAGGGCATGGCGGGCACGACCAGCCCGAAGGGCAGCCGGTGGACGTCGACGTCGATCCACACCAGGGCGACGGTGAGCCAGCAGAACAGCAGGTATGCCGGCAGCGCGGCCCCGTGCGCCAGCCCGCCGAGGTGCCACGTCGTGAACACCGCCAGCCCGGCGAGGGCCGGGACCGGCCACCAGGTCAGCCGCGGAGGCGGCAGGTGCTCCTCGTCATCGAGGCGGTAGCCGGCGGTCGCGAGCCGGCGGGCGGTGGCCCAGCCCACCAGGGCGCCCCCGACCGCGACGGCCACCAGCACCCAGCCGGCCACGGGCAGGGTCACGCTCAGCGCCCCAGCGCCGCGCGGCCGGCGGCGAGCATGGCGTCGAGGGGCGCCGGGACGCCGGTGAAGAGCGCGAACTGGGCCGCCGCCTGGTGCACGAGCATCTGCAGCCCGGACACGACGGTCATGCCGCGCTCCCCGGCCGCGCGGGCGAGCGGCGTCGGCCACCCGGCATACACGACGTCGAGGAGCACCGCGGTGGAGGCGGGCGGGAGCGCGGCGACCGCGGCCGGTGAACCGGCCGGCGGCAGCGTCGAGACCACCACGGCGGCGCCGGGGTCGACGACACCGGGGGCGAGCACGCTCACCGACAGCGCGAGGTCGACGCCCTCGGTGTCGGCCCAGTCCAGCAGCGCAGCGGCCGCGGCGCGGTTCCGGGCGTGCACGACGACGTCGTCCACCCCCAGGCCCGCCAGGGCCAGCAGCGCCGAGCGGGTGGTGGCGCCGCTGCCCAGGACCGCGGCGGTCCGGTCGGGCCCGCCGATGGGCAGGTGCGGTCGCAGCGCGCCCGCGACCCCCTCGACGTCGGTGTTCGTGGCCGCCCAGCGCCCGTCCGGCTGGTGCAGAAGGGTGTTCCCGGCACCCGCCCGCCGCGCGAGGTCGTCGACATGGTCGGCGACCCGCAGCACCTCCTCCTTCAACGGCGCCGTCAGGCTGAGGCCGCGCCACTCCTCGCCGAGTCCCGCGACGAACCCGGCCAGTGCGTCCTCGGTCACCTCCACGCGGTCGTACGCCCAGGCGTGCAGGCCGCACGCGGCATACCCGGCCCGGTGCAGCACCGGCGAGAGGGAGTGCGCGACCGGTGAGCCGAGCACGGCCGCTCTCAGCACGCGTCCGGGTTGGCGGAGCACCAGCGCTGGAACTCGGCGACGTTGCGCTCGTGCTCCGCCTGCGTCGTCGCGAACTTCGTCTCGCCCGTGTCCGGGTCGACGGTGACGAAGAAGATCCACGACCCGGCGGCCGGGTCGGCGGCCGCCTTGACCGACGCCATGCCGGGGTTCCCGATCGGGCCGGGTGGCAGGCCGGCGACGCGGTAGGTGTTGTAGGGGCTGTCGCTGGCGCGCTGGGCCGGGGTCGTCCCGGCGCGCCCGCGCTCGCGGACGGCGAAGTGGACCGTCGAGTCCATCTGGAGCGGGCCGCCGGCCGGCTTCCCGGTGGCGAGCCGGTTCTCGATGACCCGCGCCACCTTGGCCCGGTCCACCGGGCGGTTGACCTCCGCCTCGACGATCGAGGCGATGACCAGGGTGCGCTCCAGCTTCTTCCCGGTCAGCCCGGTGGTGGCGAACTCCTTCTTGGCCCGGGTGACCAGGGTCGCGAGCTGGTCGGCGGCCGACTCCCCCTCCTCGAACTGGTAGGTCGAGGGGAACAGCCACCCCTCGGCGTTCCCCTTCGCCTCGGGGGGCAGCCCGATCGCGTCGGCGTCCTTCGCCGCCTTCGCGTAGTCCGCGACGGGCGTGCCGGTCGCCTTCGCGAGGCGGGCGTAGGTCTCGCTCGCCCACAGCCCCTCGGGCAGCGTCACGCTGGGGTTGGTGCGGTTCGCCGGGTCGGTGAGGTAGGTGAAGGCGTCGACGGCCTGCATCTCGGTCCTCAGCGCGTAGGTGCCCGGCTGGATGCGCGCGGTCGCCTCCGGGTTCGCCGCCGAGGCCTGCAGGTATGCCGTGCGCGTGCGCACGACGCCCGCGTCCTTGAGCGTGCTGGCGATGTCCTCGCCGCTGTCGCCCTCTTCGACCGTGACGGTGACCGACCCGGTGCCGGGTCCGGGGTAGTCGGTGGGCTTGTCGTCGCCGCCGAGGCTGGTCACGGAGCGGACCATCGGGCCCACCGCACCCCACGCCACGGCGCCGGCGCCGGCGACGAGGCCGATGGTGAGCAGCAGCACGAGCAGCCGCCAGGCGCGCCGCGTCGGCCGGCGAGGTCGGCGGCGGCGCGGACGCTGGTCGTCGCCGCCGAAGATCGAGTGCTCGAGGTGCTGCTCGGTCACCGCTCCCCGTCCTTGGTCCGCGGCCTGCGCCGCTTCCGGCCGACCGGCTCACCCGGCGGGTGACCCGACCCCCGCTCCTGGTCGAGGGCCGACTGCAGGATGAGCACGGCGGCCGCCTGGTCGACGACGGCCCGCTGTGCTCGCCCGGTGACCCCGCTCTCGCGGAGGGCACGGTGCGCGTCCACGCTGGTGAGCCGCTCGTCGACGAGACGGACCGGCACCGGCGCGAGGCGCACCGCCAACGCGAGAGCATACTGACGCGCCCGCTCGGCGGCGGGACCTTCGACGCCGGAGAGGCTCCGGGGCAGGCCGACCACCACCAGGACGGCGCCCCGCTCGGCCGCGATCGCCGCCACCTCGGCGACGTCGGCGTCCTGCGGCCCCGCCGGGCCGGGCTCGGTCCGGGCCACGGTGCGCACCGGGGTGGCGAGCACGCCGCCCGGGTCGCTCACGGCGACCCCGACCCGCACCGACCCGACGTCGACGCCCAGGCGCACCCCGCTGCGCACGGTCAGCCCGCGAGCTCCCCGACGCGCCACTCGACACCGGCGAGGGCGTCGGGCACCTTCGCCGGGTCGGTGCCGCCGCCCGAGGCGATGTCGTCCTTGCCCCCGCCACCACCACCGAGGGCGGAGGCGGCGATGCGGACGAGCTCACCGGCGCCGATCCCCTCGGAGCGAGCGGCCGCGTTCGTCGCGACCACGACGACCGGACGCCCCTTGGCCACGCCCGTGACCGCGACGACGACGGGCCGCTCGGTGCCGAGCCGGCCGCGGACGTCCAGGACGATGCTGCGGACGTCGTCCGCGCCCGCGCCCGCGCCGGCGTCGTGACCGACGAAGAGGACGCCTCCGACGTCCTTCGCCTGCTCGGCCAGGCTGCCCGCCGCCGCGAGGACCTGCTCCCGGCGGACCCGGTCGAGCTCCCGCTCGGCCTCGCGCAGGCGCGCCAGGAGCACCGAGACGCGCTCGGGCAGCTCCGGGGGGGCAGCCTTGACCAGCTCGGCGAGCTCGGCGAGGATCGCGCGCTCCCGGGCGAGGTGGCGCAGCGCGTCCATGCCGACGAAGGCCTCGAGCCGGCGGACCCCGGAGCCGACCGAGGACTCACCGGTGAGGGTCAGCGCCCCCACCTGGCTGGAGTGCTGCACGTGCGTCCCACCGCACAGCTCGCGCGACCAGGGGCCGCCGATCTCGACGACACGGACCTCCTCGTCGTAGGTCTCGCCGAAGAGCGCGAGGGCGCCGATCTCCCGGGCCCGCGGGAGCGGCATGTAGGTCGCGGAGACGGGCAGGTCCTTCCGAACCGCGAGGTTGGCGACCTCCTCGATCTCGCTGCGGGTCTCCGACGAGAGCCCGGAGCCCCAGGCGAAGTCGAGCCGCAGGTAGCCGGGCTTGTTGTAGGACCCGGACTGCAGGGCGGTCGGGCCGAGCACCTGCCGCAGCGCGGCGTGCACCACGTGGGTGCCGCTGTGCGCCTGGCACGCCGAGAGCCGCCACTCGGGGTCGACCTCGGCGAGCACCGGGGAGCCGGCGCGCAGCGGCCCCGTGACCACCTCGACGGTGTGCGCGAGGAGGCCCTTGACCGGCCGCTGCACATCCATGACCTTGAGGTGGACGCCGTCGGCCGTGATCACCCCCGCGTCGGCGACCTGCCCACCGGACTCGGCGTAGAACGGCGTCCGGTCCAGGACCACCTGGCCGCGCTCCCCCGGCTCGAGCTCCTCGACCCGCTCGCCGTCCCGGACGAGGCCGACCACGGCCGCCTCGGTCGTCAGCTCGACGTAGGCCCGGAAGTCGGTGGCGCCGGCCGACCGCAGCTCGGTCCACACCTCGGTGTTGGCGTGCCCGGACTTCTTGGCCCGCGCGTCCGCCTTGGCGCGGTCCCGCTGCTCGGCCATCAGGGCGGCGAAGCCCTCGCGGTCGACGTCGACGCCCTGCTCCGCCGCCATCTCCAGGGTGAGGTCGATCGGGAAGCCGTAGGTGTCGTGGAGCGCGAACGCCTCGGCGCCCCCGAGCCGGGTGCCACCGCCCTCCTTGGTGCGGGCCACGGCGGTGTCCAGGATGGTGGTGCCGGAGGCGAGCGTGCGCCGGAAGGCGTCCTCCTCGGCATACGCGATGGCGGCGATCCGGTCGAAGCCGGCCGCCAGCTCGGGGTAGGACCGGCTCATCCGCTCCACCGAGACCGGGAACAGGTGCGGCAGCGCCGGGTCCTCGAAGCCGAGCAGCCTCATCGACCGCACCGCCCGCCGGAGCAGACGGCGCAGCACGTAGCCGCGGCCCTCGTTGCCGGGTGTGACCCCGTCGCCGATGAGCATCAGCGAGGAGCGGACGTGGTCGGCGACGACCCGCAGGCGGACGTCGTCGGGGTGGCTGTGCGCGGCGTCGTGGCCGGAGTGCGCGCCGTACTCCTTGCCGGTCATCTCCGCCGCCCGCGCGAGGACGGGGTAGACCTCGTCGATCTCGTAGAGGTTGTCGACGCCCTGGAGCAGTGAGGCCATCCGCTCCAGGCCCATCCCGGTGTCGATGTTCTTCTTCGGCAGGTCCCCGGCGATGTCGAAGTCGGTCTTGCTGCGCACGGCGGACAGCTCGTGCTGCATGAACACCAGGTTCCAGACCTCGAGGAAGCGGTCCTCGTCGACGGCCGGGCCGCCCTCGGGGCCGTAGTCGGGGCCGCGGTCGACATAGATCTCCGAGCACGGGCCGCCGGGGCCGGGGACCCCCATGCTCCAGTAGTTGTCCGCCTTGCCGCGCCGGACCACCCGCTCGAGCGGGATGTCGGTGAGCGAGACCCACAGCTCGACGGCCTCGTCGTCGTCCTCGTAGGCCGTCGCCCAGAGCAGGTCGCCGTCCAGGCCGTAGCCGCCGCGCTCCTGGGGCGTGGTGAGCAGCTCCCAGGCGAGGCGGATCGCCCCCTCCTTGAAGTAGTCCCCGAAGGCGAAGTTGCCGTTCATCTGGAAGAACGTGCCGTGCCTGGAGGTCTTGCCGACCTCCTCGATGTCCTGGGTGCGGACGCACTTCTGGACGCTGGTGGCGCGGTCCCACCGGGGCGCCTGCTGGCCGAGGAAGTAGGGCTTGAAGGGGACCATGCCGGCGTTGACGAACAGCAGGTTCGGGTCCTCGTGCACCAGGGGGGCCGATGGGATGACCGTGTGGCCGTTCCTCTCGAAGAAGTCCAGCCAGCGGCGACGGATCTCGGCGGTGTCCATGAGTGCGGTCCTTCACTTCGGCCATGCCTGGGGAGGCGGGCACGGCGCATCGTACGGGAGGTGAGCAGCGGTCCGGCGGGCCGGGGAGCGGGGGCTCAGCGCCCCGGCAGAGCTCGCGGGTCCGGCGCCGGCGGCGTGGAGAGCAGCGAGCGGAGCTCCGCCTCGCGCTGGCCGGCCGCCTGGCGGTAGGTCGCCGCGAAGTCACCCGCCGCCTTGCCGACGCCGTCGGGCGCGAACCGCCGGGCGGCCCAGCCGGCCAGCGCCATGCCCGTCACCAGGAGCGCGCCCGCGGCGACGAGGCGCCGCTCGCTCATGACGCGCTCCGCGAGGACAGGGCCTTGGCGGCGGTCCGCACGCCGTAGGAGAAGGCGGCCACCTTGACCAGCGGGGAGCCGACGGTGGTGGTCACCACCGAGCTCAGCGCGGCGGCGTTCTCGGCGACCGACGCCGCGGACCCGCTGATCGTGTCGACCCGGGCGAGCTGGTCGTTGGTCAGGGTGACCGTGTCGGTGAGACCGACGAGGGTGGGCTGCACGTTGTCGGTGGTGGTCCGCAGCGACACGACGGTCTCGTCGAGGATCCGCCCGGCCCGCTCGAGCAGGCCGGACAGCCGGATGACGAGGTAGGTGAAGGCGAGCGCCGCCACCAGCCCCGCGATCCCCCCGAGCGTCACGTCCATGCCGTCGAGCCTAGCGCGGGCGGAGGCGCGCACCCGATCGCCTTTCGGACCGGGAGGCCCGCCCGGGCTCCCGGCGCTGGGTGGCCGCGGACGGTGAAGCTCACCTCGGACGGCGCAACAGCACCGTCCGACGTGAGGATCGCCGTTCCCGACCCGGCACCTTGCACCGGACGCGGATATTGCTGCGTCCGGTGCAAGGTTCCGCGTCGCGCCCGCCGGTCAGCTGGGCTCCCGGCCGCGGCTGCACGGCGGCCCGCCGCGGCTCACCCGCGGCCGAGGCGCTCCCTCAGCCACTGCCAGCGGGTGCGCAGCCGCTCCTCGAAGCCGCGGTCGGTGGGCCGGTAGTAGTCGGTGCGGCCCTGAAGGTCGTCCGGCAGGTACTGCTGCTGCGCGACCCCCTCCGGCTCGTCGTGCGCGTAGAGGTAACCGGCACCGTGGCCGAGACGGGTGGCACCGGCATACCCGCTCCCCCGCAGGTGGACCGGCACCGGGCCGCCCCGGCCGGCGCGCACGTCGGCGATGGCCTCGTTCACCGCCGTGTATGCCGCGTTGCTCTTCGGGGCGAGCGCGACGTGCACGACCGCCTGGGCGAGGACGATCCGCGCCTCCGGCATGCCGATCTGGGCGACCGCGTGCATCGCCGCGACCGCGGTGTGCAGCGTGGTCGGGTCGGCCATGCCGACGTCCTCGCTCGCCGCGATCACCACCCGCCGGGCGACGAACCGCGGGTCCTCACCGGCCTCCAGCATGCGAGCCAGGTAGTGCAGGGCGGCGTCGACGTCGGACCCCCGCATCGACTTGATCAACGCGGAGGCGACGTCGTAGTGCTGGTCCCCGGCCCGGTCGTAGCGGACCGCCGCCGCGGCGAGCGCCTGCTCGGCGTGGGCGAGGGTCACCGGCAGCGGGTCGGCGCGCTCGGCGCCGGCCGGCACGGCGTCCTGCGCCACCCCGGCGGCGGCCTCCAGCGCGGTCAGCGCCCGCCGGGCGTCACCGCCGGCCATCCGGACCAGGTGGTCGACCGCCGGGTCCTCGAGCAGGTATGCCGCGGCGAGACCGCGCTCGTCCGCCACCGCCGCGCGCAGCAGGTCGGCGACGTCCTCGTCGGACAGCGGGGTGAGGGTCACGAGCATCGAGCGGGAGAGCAGCGGGGCGATGACGGAGAACGACGGGTTCTCGGTCGTCGCGGCTACGAGGATCACCCTGCGGTTCTCCACCGCGGGCAGCAGGGCGTCCTGCTGCGCCTTGGTGAAGCGGTGGATCTCGTCGAGGAACAGCACCGTCTGCCGGCCGTACATGTCCCGCGCGCGGTCCGCCGCGGTGATGACGGTGCGGACGTCCTTGACGCCGGCCGTCACGGCGGAGAGCTCGACGAAGTCGCGGTCCGCGACCGTGGCGACGAGGTGCGCCAGCGTCGTCTTCCCGGTCCCGGGCGGGCCCCAGAGGATCGCCGAGACCGGGCCGGCAGCGCCGGCGGAGCCCTCGACCAGGCGGCGCAGCGGGCTGCCGGGCCGGAGCACGTCCCGCTGCCCGCGCACCTCGTCGAGCGAGCGGGGGCGCATCCGGGCCGCCAGCGGGAGGAGGGCCGCGGCGGCGGCCCCGGCGGCGGCACCGGCGCCCGGGCCCACCGCGGCAGCGAAGAGGTCGCCGTCCCCGAGTCCGGACACGGATGGCACGCTAGTACGTATGGCCGACCACGACCCGCGCCAGGGCGTACTGCTGCGCCGCTGGGGGCGGATGGTGGGGCGGCACGCCAGGGTGGTGCTCCTGCTGTGGCTGCTCTTCATCGTCGGCGGGCTCGGGGCCGCGCTGGGAGCCTTCGGCAACCAGGCGCTCTTCGACCGGCTGCAGAGCGGCGAGATGGTGGCGCCGGGCGAGAACGACCAGGGCCGGATGCTGCTCGAGGAGGCCGGCGCCACCGGCTTCACCACGACCACCCTGCTCCTCGACGGCGTCGACCTCGCCTCACCCACGGTCGCCGCGGCGGCGACCGACGCCGCCCGGACCATCGCGGCGGTGCCGTCGGTGGACTCGGTGGCCAACCCCTTCGTGGTGCCCGGCGGCCCGACGGGGGCCCAGGGCGCGACCTTCGTCGCGGACGGCGACCCGGCGTCCGGCGGCTTCGCGACCGTGGTCACCTTCGACCGGAACGCCACCGACGAACAGGTCGAGACCGCCACCGGTCAGGTCGACGCGGCCTTCGACGATCTGACCCGGGCCACGGGGGCGACCGAGAGCCAGCGCGGCGGGGTCACGACGCTCGTCGACGCGATCGTCACCCAGGTGCAGGACGACGCCAAGCGCGGCGAGGGGATCGCCCTGCCGGTCAGCTTCGCCGTCATGGTGGTCGTCTTCGGCGGCTTCCTCGCCGCCGGCCTGCCGATCCTCGGCGCCATCGCGTCGATCGCGGGCGCCCTCCTCTCCCTCCTCGCCTTCTCCCACCTGCTCGACCTCGACGCCTCGGTGGTCAACGTCGTCACGGTGCTCGGCCTCGGGCTGAGCATCGACTACGGCCTGCTCGTCGTCAGCCGCTACCGCGAGGAGCTGCGCGCCATCCTCCAGGGTGCGCCGCTGGACACGCTGACCCGCGAGCAGGCGCTGGTCGCCGGCGAGCGGTGCGTCGACCGGGCCGGGCGCACGGTGATCTTCTCCGGGCTCATCGTCGCGATCTCCCTCGGGGGGCTCAGCTTCTTCGACATCACCTTCATCCGGGCGGTCAGCGCGGCGGGGGTGTCCGTGGTCCTCCTCGCGCTCGCCGTCGCGCTGTCGCTCGTCCCGGCGCTGTGCGTGCTGTCCGCCCGCCGGCTGCTCCGCCGGGGTGGGACGGAGACCGCACCGGACACCGGGGTGTTCTCCCGGCTGGCGGACGGTGTCCACCGCCGGCCATGGTTCGTCGTCGTCGGCGTCAGCGCCCTCCTCGTCGTCGCCGCGATCCCCAGCCTGGACATGCGGTTGACCTCCTCCGGACCGGAGCTGCTGCCGGTGGGCCACCCGCAGCGGGTGCTCTTCGAGGACCTCGCCGACCGCTACCCCGAGCTGGGCGGCGCGGACGTCACCGTGGTCACCGAGGCCCCGCTGCCGCAGGTGCAGGCGTGGGCCACCACGGCGGCCGACCGCCCCGGCGTCCTGGCGGTCGATCCCGCCACCGACGTGGGGTCCGAGGTGGTGACCGTCGGCTTCCGCACCGAGGGAGGGGCGCTGGACCCGGACGCGCGCGCGCTCACCGCCGACCTGCGCGAGGACCGCCCGCCCTTCCCGGCATACGTCGTCGGCCAGGCGTCCAGCCTGACCGACTTCGTGGACGCGGTGCGCGACCGGGCCCCCTACGCCATCGCCGTCGTCGCGCTGGTGACCCTCGTCCTGCTCTTCCTCATGACCGGCTCGGTGGTGATCCCGCTCAAGGCGCTGCTGATGAACGTCATCTCCCTCGGGGCGAGCCTGGGCCTGCTGGTGTGGGTGTTCCAGTACGGCCACCTCGAGGAGCTGCTGAACTTCTCCAGCGTGGGTGCCATCGAGGCGACGGTGCCGGTGCTCGTCGTCGCGTTCGGCTTCGGCCTGGCGATGGACTACGAGGTCTTCCTCCTCTCCCGCATCGTCGAGCTGCACGAGCAGGGACTGGACAGCAACTCGGCGGTGACGCTGGGGCTGCAGCGGTCCGGGCGGATCATCACCTCGGCGGCGCTGCTCATGGTCATCGTGTTCTCCGGGTTCGCCGCCGGCGAGCTCCTCGTCATGAAGCAGGTCGGGCTCGCCCTCGTCATCGCGGTCGTCCTCGACGCGACGCTGGTGCGCATGCTGCTCGTCCCCGCGACGATGTCGGTCCTCGGCAACGCCAACTGGTGGGCGCCCCCCGCGCTGCGGCGCCTGCACGACCGGTGGGGCATCACCGAGTGAGCCGGCGGTCGCCGCTGCGCCGGGTGCGCACCCACGCCGACCTGCTGGCCGCCAGCGGCGGCTCTCCGTTCGTGCGCTGGGACCTCACCGACCCGCTCGTCGCCAAGGGGTATGCCGTAAGCGCCGGCGACGGCGCACAGGCGGTGGGACCCGGCTCGGTCGCCTTCGCCCGACGCACCCGGGCGCGCGGGGTCAGCCTGGTGCTGCTCGGCTCCGCGGCCGGCGTCACCGACCTCGTCTCCCGCCCGGAGGTGCGGGCCTGGGCGGCCGGCCTCGACGCCGCACGGGCCGTCAGCGCCCCCCGCGGCGCCGACGCCGCCGTGCCGGGCGCCCTCGGTGCCGGCGACGCCACGCAGTGGGAGTGGATGTGGACCACCCGTGCGCTGCCGGACGTGCCCGGGCAGGAGCGGGTCCAGGTCCTCGACGAGTCGCACCGCGAGGCCCTCCTGGCCTTCCTCGGCGCGCACAACCCCCGCACCCACGGCCAGCCGTTCGCCCGGCCGGGACAGCTCTGGGTCGGGGTGCGTGACCGGCGCGGGGCACTCGTCGCGATCGGGTGCAGCGAGCCCAACCCGGCCGGGGCGCCGCACCTGGCCGGGATCACCGTGGCCCCGGGGCTGCGGGGCCACGGGCTGGGAGCCGCGGTCACGGCATACCTGACGTCGGAGGGGGTGGGGCGGACCGGGGTGTGCACGCTGGGCATGTATGCCGACAACGACCGGGCGCGCGCGCTCTACCACCGCCTCGGCTACTCCACCGAGGTCGTGTGGTCGACGCGGCAGCTGCCGGACCACGGTGCGGCGGTGGACGCGCCCGCGCGCTCGCTGGTGCCGGGCTGCCCGTCGTCGTAGGTTCGGGGCAACGCCGGCCCGCCGTCCCGCGGGCCGGCCCCACGAGAGGAGTGAGCGTGCCCACCGTGACCAACGGCTCCGTGCAGATCCACTACGAGGACACCGGGGGTGCGGGCCGAGCGGTGGTGCTGGTCCACGGCTGGCCGCTCAGCGGCGAGTCGTGGGCCGACCTCGCGCCCGCACTGCGGGACGCGGGCTACCGCGTGGTCGCGTACGACCGGCGCGGCTTCGGGCGGTCGGGGAAGCCGGGGGCGGCCTCGCCCTACGACTACGACACGCTGACCGGGGACCTCGACGCGCTGATGCGCGAGCTGGACCTGCGCGACGCCACGCTCGTCGGCTTCTCGATGGGTGGCGGCGAGGTGGCCCGGTACGTCGGGACGCACGGCGCCGACCGGGTGCGCAGCGTGGTCTTCGCATCCGCGATCCCGCCGTGCCTGCTCCAGGACGAGAACCACCCCGACGGCGGCCTGCCGATGGAGATGGTGCGCTCGCTCCAGGAGGGGCTGCGCGCCGACCCGCCCGGCTTCCTGGACGGGTTTCTGCACAACTTCTACTCCGTCGACGGGGAGCTCAAGGTGACCGAGGCTCAGCTGCAGGCCGCGATCGGGCTGGCGGGCCAGGCGGACGTGCACGCCGCGGCGGAATGCATCGAGTCGTGGGCCAGCGACTTCACGGGCGACGTCGCCCGGATCGCCGAGCTCGGGCTGCCGACGCTCGTCATCCACGGCGACAGCGACGCGACGGTGCCGTTCGAGGTGTCCGGGAAGCGGACGCACGAGGCGGTGCCGGGCAGCGAGCTGGTGCTGCTCACCGGCGGGCCGCACGGCATTCCCGCCAGCCACACCGAGGAGTTCAACGCGGCGGTGCTGGCGCTCCTGCGCCGCTGAGCCCGGACGGCGCCGAGTCGCGGGACGGCGCCGGGTCGCGGGACGGCGCCGGGTCGCGGGACGGCGCCAGGTCGCGGGACGGCGCCAGGTCGCGGGACGGCGCCGCGTCGACGCCGGCCTCGGCACGCTGCTCGGCGGTGATGGGCGCGGGCGCGTCGGTCAGCGGGTCGTAGCCCCCGCCGGACTTCGGGAAGGCGATCACGTCGCGGATGGAGTCGAAGGCCCCGAGCAGCATGACGACCCGGTCCCAGCCGAAGGCGATGCCGCCGTGCGGGGGAGCACCGAAGGCGAAGGCGTCGAGGAGGAAGCCGAACTTCTCCTGCGCCTGCTCGGGGCTCAGCCCCATCACCGCGAAGACCCGCTCCTGGACGTCGCGGCGGTGGATACGGATCGAGCCGCCGCCGATCTCGTTGCCGTTGCACACCATGTCGTAGGCGTACGCGAGGGCCTCACCCGGCCGGACGTCGAAGGTGTCGAGGAACTCCGCCTTCGGTGAGGTGAAGGCGTGGTGCACCGCCGTCCACGCACCGGCGCCGACCGCGACGTCCCCGGCGGCCACGGCCTCGTCGGCCGGCTCGAAGAGCGGTGCGTCGAGCACCCAGAGAAAGGACCAGGCGTCCTCGTCGACGAGCCCGCAGCGCCGGCCCACCTCGAGCCGCACCGCGCCGAGCAGCGCCCGCGCCGCCCTCGGCGTCCCGGCGGAGAGGAAGACGCAGTCCCCCGGGGCCGCGCCGACGTGTGCCGCGAACCCCTCCCGCTCGGCGTCGGTGAGGTTCTTCGCCACCGGACCGGCCAGGCTGCCGTCCGCGCGGACCAGCACGTAGGCCAGTCCCTTCGCGCCCCTCGAGCGCGCCCACTCCTGCCACGCGTCGAGCACCTTGCGCGGCTGGTCGGCGCCTCCGGGCATGACGACGGCCCCGACGTGCGGTGCCTGGAAGACCCGGAACGGGGTGTGCGCGAAGAACTCGGTGCAGTCCACGAGCTCCTGGCCGAAGCGCAGGTCCGGCTTGTCGGTGCCGAAGCGCGCCATCGCCTCGGCGTAGGTCAGCCGGGGGAACGGCCGGGGCAGCTCCACCCCCACCAGCCGCCACACCTCCGCGACCACCGCCTCGCCGAGCTCGATCACGTCCTCCTGCTCGACGAAGCTCATCTCGATGTCGAGCTGGGTGAACTCCGGCTGCCGGTCCGCGCGGAAGTCCTCGTCGCGGTAGCAGCGGGCGATCTGGTAGTAGCGCTCCAGGCCACCCACCATGAGCAGCTGCTTGAACAGCTGCGGGCTCTGCGGGAGGGCGTACCAGCTGCCCGGCGCCAGCCGGGCCGGCACGAGGAAGTCCCGCGCCCCCTCAGGGGTGGACCGGGTCAGGGTCGGCGTCTCGACCTCCACGAAGTCCCGCTCGCCGAGCACCCGGCGCGCGGCGGCGTTCACCCGGGACCGCAGCCGCAGCGCGGCGCCCGGGGAGGCCGGGCCCGGCCGGCGCAGGTCGAGGTAGCGGTGCCGGAGGCGGGCCTCCTCCCCCACGCTGGTGTGACCGTCGAGCTGGAAGGGCAGCGCCGCGCTCGGCCCGAGGACGTCGAGGCTGGCGGCGACCACCTCGACCTCCCCGGTGGGCAGGTCAGGGTTGGCGTTGCCCTCCGGGCGCGCCCGCACCTCACCGGTCACCCGCACGCAGTACTCGCTGCGCAGCTCGTGCGCCCCGCCCTCGGCGAGCACGGCGTCCCTCGCCACCACCTGCACGACCCCGCTGCTGTCCCGCAGGTCCACGAAGGCAACCCCGCCGTGGTCCCGTCGCCGCGCCACCCACCCGGTGAGCGTGACGGTCGAGCCGGCGTCGGGGGCACGCAGGGTGCCGGCCTCGTGGGTGCGGAGCACGCGGGTTCCTTCGGTCGTCAGGAGCAGGTATGCCGGGTGCGCACCGACCGCTCCCGGCCGCGGCACGCGCCGACCAAGTCTACGGAGCAGCGGCGCACCGATCGAACCGACTGCTCTGCCTGCTGCCTGGCGCCCGCGCAGTGGCGCCCGCGGCTACTTGACCGACCCGCTCATCAGCCCGCCGATGAAGTACCGGCCGAGCAGGATGTAGACGAGCATCGTCGGGAGGGACGCCAGCATCACGCCGGCCATGATCGAGGAGTAGTCCGGGTTCTGCCCACCGGCCAGCTCGTTGAGCGCGTACGTCACCGGGCCGTCGTTGCGGGTGGTGAGGAACAGGGCGAAGAGGAAGTCGTTCCACGCGGAGGTGAACTGCCAGATCATCGCGACGACGAAGGCGGGAGCCGACAGCGGCAGCACGATCGAGCGGAAGGTCCGCAGCATGCCGGCGCCGTCGACCTTGGCTGCCTCGAGCATCTCGGTGGGCACGGCGGTGGCGTAGTAGTTGCGGAAGATCAGGGCACAGATGGGGATGCCGTAGATCGTGTGGGCGAGGATCAGCTTGCCGATCCCGTTGACGAAGGGTGCGGTCTCCTGGAGCTGGATGAACATCGCCTGCAGCGGGATCATCACGGCCTGGTAGGGGATGAACATCCCGAAGAGGAACAGCGTGAAGATCGTCTGCGAGCCGGGGAAGCTCCACTTGGCGAAGACGAACCCGTTCATCGAGCCGAGCACGGCGGAGATGACCGCGACGGTCACCGCCAGCACGAGGGAGCGGAACAGCGCCGGCGACAGGCTCGCCCAGGCCGAGGACCAGCCCTCGGTCGCCAGTCCGCTCGGCAGGCTCCATGCCGTGTCGGCGGAGATCTCCGAGGACGCCTTGAAGCTGGTCACGAGCAGCACGTAGAGGGGGATGAGGAGGACCAGCACGAAGAGGACGAGGAGCAGGTAGCGCAGGGTTCGCGTCCCGGTGGAGCCCTTGGTCCCCGGGGCGCCGTGCTGCGCCGCCAGGGTGGGGATCTTCTTGTCCGTGAGGACGGTGGTCATCAGTTCCTCCCCTCGGACCTGCTGGTGCTCACCAGGTACGGCACCACCACGAGGGCGACGATGAGGAGGATGATCGTCGCGTTGGCGGCGGCCGCCTGGGGGTCGGACTCGGCGAAGAGCTGGGTCCACATCATCGTCGCGGGGACGGCGGCCTTGTAGGAGTTCGGCCCGGCGATCGCGTAGATCAGGTCGAACATCTTCATCGACATGTGGCCCAGGATGATCAGCGCGGACAGGGCGATCGGCGAGAGCTGGGGGAAGAGCACGTGCCGGTAGATCTTCCACTCGCTCGCCCCGTCGATGCGGGCGGCCTCGCGCTGGTCCACCGAGATCCCCCGGAAGCCGGCGAGGAAGAGCGCCATGACGTAGCCGGACAGCTGCCAGATCGCCGGCAGCGCCATGGCGGCCATGGAGAACCGGCTGTTCGAGGACCACCAGCCGCTCTGGAACTGCTCCAGGCCCACCTTGGCGAGGAGCTGGTTGAGCCCGATCGCCCCCTCGCCGGTGGCGGGGCTGAGCAGCCACCGCCACACGACGCCGGCCGCGATGAAGGACACCGCCATGGGGAAGAGGTAGACCGAGCGGAAGACCCCCTCGGCGTTCACGCCCTTCTCCAGCAGCACCGCCCAGAGCAGGCCCATCACCATGGTGCCCACCATGAAGACCGTCGTGAGCACCAGCAGGTTGAACAGCGCGTGCTGGTAGTCGCTGCTGCCGAGCAGCTGGGTGTAGTTCCGGTAGCCGCCCGGGTTGACCACCTTGTCGGTGACGATGTTGGTGGACCGCTGCAGCGAGGTCACGACGTTCTGGGCGATCAGCCAGTAGACGAAGACGCCCACCAGGATGATCGAGGGCAGGACGAGCAGGAAGCCCGGCAGCCAGTCCTTCACCTTGCGCAACGGGTTCCCCTCTCCGACAGAACAGCGGCGCGGCGGCCTTGGAACGGGTGGCGCGGGTGGGCGGCGCTCCGCCGTCCCACCCGCGAGAGCTCAGCCGAGGTTCTTCGTGGCCGCCGCCGTGAGGTCCTTGACCAGGGCCGCGTCGTCGCGGCTGGCGTAGAACTTCGAGACCGCCGTGGAGATGTCGCTCGACCAGGCCAGGTTCACGGCCGCTCCGTGCGCGATCGAGGACACGATGGTGTCGGTCTTGAACGCCTCCATCGCGCTCTGCTGGTAGGCGGGGAAGCCGTCGGCGGGCACGTCGGTCCGAGCCGGGATGGAGCCCTTGGCGACGTTGAACGCCTTCTGACCCTCGGGAGAGCCGACGAGGCGCAGCCAGTCCTTGGAGCCCTCGGCGTTCTTGGCGCCCTTGGGCAGGGTGAAGGAGTCGGCGAGGAAGTCGAAGACGCCGTCGGTGCCGGGCACGGCGAAGTACGTGTAGTCCGTGCCGTCCTTCTTGCCCTTGTCGGTGAACTGCGCCACCGCCCAGTCGCCCATGACGTTGTAGCCCGCCTTGCCCGCGATGACCGCGTCGATCGCGGCGGGCCAGTCGTCACCGTCCGAGGCGGTGTTGGCGAAGGTCAGCAGCGTCTTGTAGTCGGCCGCCGCGGTGGCGACCTCCGGCGAGTCCCACTTCGTGGAGCCGTCGAAGAGGCCGGCGTACTTCTCCGGGCCGAGGTTGGAGAGCAGCACCGTCTCGAGGAGCTGGACCTGGGTCCAGGTGCCGCCGATGGTGAGCGGGGTGTTGACGTTGCTGGCCTTGACCTTCTGCAGGTCGGCGATCCAGGCCTTCATGTCCTTGGGGACCGCCGTGACGCCCGCCTTCTTCAGCACCGCGGGATTGGCCCAGACGACGTTGGCGCGGTGGATGTTGGACGGGACGGAGTAGATCTGGTCCTTGACGGTGATCCGCTCGAGCAGGGTCTTGGGGAAGACCGAGTCGCCGCCCAGCTCGTCGATGATGCCGCCCACCGGCTCGATCTGGCCCTTGGCGATGTAGTCGGTCAGCTCCGCGCCGGCGTGGCCCTGGAAGGAGTCCGGCGGCTGGTTGTTGGCCAGGTCGGAGGCGAGCTTGGCCTTGGCGTTGCTGCCCGCGCCGCCCGCGACGGCGAGGTTGACGAACGTGTTGTTCGGGTACTTCTCCTTGAACAGGCCCTCGAGGGCGTCCAGACCCTTCTTCTCCGAGCCGGCCGCCCACCAGGTGAAGACCCGACCTCGCCGCCGGCGCCGCCGGGCTTGGCCGACGACGACCCGGACGGGGCGGCCGTCGAGTCTCCGCCCGTGGTGTCGGTGCCCGAGCTGCAGGCCGCGAGGCTGAGCGCCGCGGTCGTGGCGGTGAGGACCGAGAGCAGGGAACGGGTGCGCATGGAGTTCCTCCTGGTGGGTGTGCGCGGGGTGGTGCGAGGGTGGGATCTGTTGGGGGACATGGTCATGGGGCCTCCGCGACGGGGTGGGTGGGGCTGGTGTCCGGCGCCGGGGTCCCGGTGATGGACGGGGAGCAACGCAGCGCGGTGACCTGACCGCCCAGGGTGAGCGGGCCGGCCGCGAACGGGGTGAGGAAGACGTCCCCGGCCCGGATGCGTCGCCCGTCCTGGCTCGTGGTCAGGCTGCCCTCGCCGCCGACGACGACCAGCACCGAGAACCGCGCGGGGAGGGTGACGCTGCCCTCCCGGGCATCGAGCACCTCCGCCGTGAAGAACTCGTCGGCGGCGACGGGGAGCGCCCGCGACGCGCCCGCACCGCGGTCCCAGGTGGTGCGCAGGGCGTCCAGGCCGTCGCCGTCGAGGGCGTCCCGTGCCACGCTGGACAGCGCCAGGTCCCGGTCCAGGCCGAGCCACGCGTGCGCCGGGTCGAGGCCGAAGCGCTGGTGCTCGAGCATGACCGAGAAGTCGGTGGGCTCCTGCAGCTCAACGACCATGATGCCCGCCCCGATGGCGTGCGGCTGGCCGGCGGGGACGAGGACGGCGTCGCCCCTGGCGACCGGGAACCCGTTGAGGGCCCCGAGCAGGCCCTCGCCCTGCTCCTCGACCAGCTCGGCGAGCCGGGAGGCGCTGAGGTCCTGCCGGAAGCCCAGCCACACCATGGCCCCCGGCTCGGCCTCGATGACGAGCCAGGCCTCGGTCTTGCCGTGGGCGCAGCCCAGGTGCCGGGTGGCGAAGTGCCGGTCGGGGTGGGTGTGCACGGGGAGCCGCTCCGCGGCGTCGAGCAGCTTGACGAGCAGGCCGGGGTCCTCGCCGTGGCGGTCACGGTGGTCGGCGCCGAGCCAGCCCTCCGGGTCCAGCCGCAGCGCCTCCGGCAGGGGCGTGCCGCCCGGCAGGACCGTGAGCCCGTCACCGCCCTCGGCGAACAGCCGGGTCGTCGACCCCAGCCAGTCCTCGGGCCGCCGACCGTCGAAGTCCGGAGGCGTCGGCAGCCCGCGGAAGCGCAGGATGCGCTCACCTCCGCGGTAGAAGCGCTGCGGCGTGTTGACCGCCAGGGGCACCATCCGGCACCCGGACCCGTCGCGCGCCATCACGACCTCCCGCTCGCTGCCATCGCCCCGGACTCCCGCACGATGAGCCGCGTGGGCACCCGTTCGGTGTGCGGGGGCGACGCGTCGCCGCCCAGCCGCCCGAAGAGCCGCCGTGCCGCCCGCCGCCCCAGCTCCGGCGGGTCCTGGTGCACCACCGTCACCGGCGGCACCAGGACGTCGGCGAGCTCGAAGTCGTCGTACCCGACGAAGGAGAAGCGCAGCCCGCTGGCCTGCAGGGCGTGCAGGAGGGCGACGGTGACCCGGTTGTTGCCGGTGACCAGTGCCGTGGCGGGCTCGGCGCCTCGCCCCCACTCCTTCAGCACCGGGACCAGGGACCCGGCGGTGTGCGGCCCCATGGCCACGCGGGGCGGGACCGGCAGGGCGAGGTCGGCGCAGGCCGTGCGGAAGGCCGCCTCGCGCCGTCGCGCGGTCCACAGGTCCGGGGCGTCCCCGAGGTAGCCCAGCCCCCGGTGGCCGTGGCCGGCGAGGTGCTCGACCGCGCTCCGGATCCCGCCGTCGTTGTCACTGAGCACGGTGTCGGCGCTCGCGCCCTCGACCGGCCGGTCGACGTAGACCAAGGGGGTGCCCCAGGTCCGACGCTCGGCGGTCTCGGGGACGCTCCCGGTGGCCGGCACGACCACCAGCCCGTCGACCCGACGGTCGAGCAGGGCGTCCACCAGGCTCGCCTCCCGCTCGACCGAGCCTTCGGTGGACCCGCTGATGAGCAGGTGGCTCGCCTCGCGCGCCTCCTGCTCGATGGCGGCGGCGAGGGAGGAGTAGAAGGGGTTGGCCAGGTCCTCCACCACCAGGCCGATGCTGGCGGTCTTGCCCCGGCGGAGCTGCCTCGCGCTGTCGTTGCGCTGGAAGCCCAGGCGCTCCATGACGGCCCGCACCCGCTCGGAGGTCTCCGGGCGGACCCCGGGCTCCCGGTTGACCACGCGCGACACCGTCTTGAGGGAGACCTGCGCCTCCCGGGCCACATCCACCATGGTCGGTCGCGCGGACCGGGTGGATGACAACGTTGTCATGGCCCCGAGCATGCCCGCGCCGCCACCACCGTGTCAACGCGTTCGGGAAAATGTCGCCCGGGCCTCACGCCCTGCCGACGTACACCCACCGACCGGCCCGCCGCCCGAACCGGCTGCGCTCGTGCAGCTCCCCCCGCCGCACCGGCCCGCCGTCCGCGCTCACCCACTGCGCCCGGAACTCCACCACGCCCTCGCCGTCGCTCGCGCCGCCACCGACGACCTCGAGCACGCTCAGCCCCACCCAGCGCACCCGCGGGTCGGGCGCCACGTCGGCGGGTCGCGTGCCCGGGTGCCAGGTGCGGAAGAGGTGGTCGGCCTCGCCCCGGGCGTAGGCGGTGTACCTCGAGCGCATCAACGCCTCCGCGGTCGCCGCGGTCACCTCCGCGCCCAGGGCCGGTCCACAGCACCGCCGGTATGCCGTGCCGACCGGGACACCGCCGCACGGGCACGCGCCCTCCTCCCGCCCGGCGCCCACCCCGACCCCGCCTCCGGACCCGCCCCGGCTCACCCGCCGGGCGCCGCGCGGAGCCGGGGGTGCTCCGGCCACGGCGCGTCCGCCGGGCGCAGCCCGGCCCAGCCGCGCTCGCGCAGCGCGTACGCGGTGTGGATGCCGATGACCAACGTCGGGTTGTGCAGCCCGCCGGCCAGCACCGCGTCGCGGGCCTCGTCCAGCGGCACCCAGCGCACCGGCATACCCCGCTCCTCCCCCTCACGCTCGTGCCGCTCGCCGTCCGGCACCGGCGCGAGGTCGCGGGCGAGGAAGATCCGCAGCGCCTCGTTCAGCCCGCCGGGAGAGGAGAAGTGGTCGGCAAGCACGTGCCAGGTGCGCGCCGTGTGGTCGGTCTCCTCGTGCAGCTCCCGCGCGGCCGCCTCCTGCGGCGGCTCCCCCACCACGTCGAGGATGCCGGCCGGCAGCTCCCACTCGTGCATCCCCACGGGGTGGCGGTACTGACGGATCAGCAGCACCCGGTCCGCCTCGTCGAGCGCGAGCACCGCGACCGCCCCGGGGTGGTCGACGACCTCGCGGGTCAGCGTCCCCGCCTCGCCGAGGTCGAAGGTCTCCTCCACGACGTCCCACACCCGGCCGGTGAACAGGGTGCGGGCGCGGGTCACCACGGCTGGTGCCAGGACGTCGCGCAGCGGCCCCGCCGCCTCGTCCGCTCCCCCGGTCACGCGTCGGCCGGCACGGCCTGGCGCGGCCGGTCCACCTCGACCAGCCGGCTGGCGCGCTGCTCGGCCAGCGCCGCCCCGATGAGCCCGGCGAAGAGCGGGTGCGCGCGGGTCGGCCGCGACTTGAACTCGGGGTGCGCCTGCGTGCCGACGTAGTAGGGGTGGACCTCCCGGGGCAGCTCCACGAACTCCACCAGCCCCAGGTCCGGGTGCACGCCGCTGAACCGCAGGCCGGCCGCGGCGAGCTCCTCCCGGTAGCGCTCGTTGACCTCGTAGCGGTGCCGGTGCCGCTCGGCCACCTCGACCGCGCCGTAGGCCTCGGCCACGACCGACCCCGGCTCCAGGCGCGCCGGCTGCGAGCCGAGCCGCATCGTCCCGCCCAGGTCGCCGGCACCGTCGACGAACGCCTTCTGCTGCTCCATCGTCGCGATCACCGGCGCGGGGGTCCCCGGGTCGAACTCGGTCGAGCTGGCCTGCTCGATCCCCGCCACGTCCCGGGCGTACTCGATGACCATGCACTGCAGCCCCAGGCAGATCCCGAGCGTGGGCACCGTGCGCTCCCGTGCCCACCGCAGTGCCCCGAGCTTGCCCTCGATGCCCCGCACGCCGAAGCCGCCGGGCACCAGCACGGCGTCCACGCCGCCCAGCACCCGCGAGGCGCCCGCCTCGGTGCGGCACTCGTCCGAGGCCACCCAGCGGATCCGGACCCGCGCGTCGTGGTGGAAGCCACCGGCCCGCAGCGCCTCGGTCACCGAGAGGTAGGCGTCGGGCAGGTCCACGTACTTCCCGACCAGCGCCACCTCCACCTCGTGCTCGGGCGCGTGCACCCGGTCGAGCAGCCGGTCCCACTCGGTCCAGCCGACGTCCCGGAAGGTCAGGCCGAGGCGCCGGACGACGTAGGCGTCCAGCCCCTCACCGTGCAGGACCTTGGGGATGTCGTAGATGCTCGGCGCGTCGACGCAGGCGGCCACGGCCTCGGTGTCGACGTCGCACATCAGGGAGATCTTGCGCTTGATGCCGTCGGGGATCTCGCGGTCGGCCCGCAGCACCAGCGCGTCCGGCTGGATGCCGACCTGGCGCAGCGCGGCGACCGAGTGCTGCGTCGGCTTGGTCTTCAGCTCCCCGCTCGGCGCGAGGTAGGGGACGAGGGAGACGTGGAGGAAGAAGACGGTGTCGCGGCCGAGGTCGTGGCGCACCTGCCGCGCGGCCTCCAGGAAGGGCAGCGACTCGATGTCACCGACCGTGCCCCCGATCTCGGTGATGACGATGTCCGGTGCGTCGGCGTCGTCCACCCCCGGCGAGCCGGCGGCCTGCGCGCGCATCCGGTCCTTGAGCTCGTTGGTGATGTGCGGGATCACCTGCACGGTGTCCCCGAGGTACTCCCCCCGCCGCTCCTTGGCGATGACCCGGCTGTAGACCTGCCCGGTGGTGACGTTGGCGCTGGCTCCGAGGGAGACGTCGAGGAACCGCTCGTAGTGCCCGATGTCGAGGTCGGTCTCGGCGCCGTCCTCGGTGACGAAGACCTCCCCGTGCTGGAACGGGTTCATCGTCCCGGGGTCGACGTTGAGGTAGGGGTCGAGCTTCTGCATGGTCACCCGGAGCCCGCGGGCCCGCAGCAGGTGCCCGAGGCTGGAGGCGGTGAGCCCCTTGCCGAGGGAGGAGGCGACGCCCCCGGTCACGAAGATGTGTTTCGTCTGGAGCACCACGGGCTTCAACGATACGTCATGGCGGGCCGCCTGCCCCGGCGACGCCCAACACGCGCCGGTATGCCGTCTCCGCGGCCTCCAGCGCGTCCCGGCTGCTCGGCAGGCTCGCCGACCGCTGCACCGCCCTCGAGCGCAGGTCCTCACGCACCGATGTGCGGGTGAGGACCTCGTGCAGCGCCCGCGCGAGGGCCTCCGCGTCGCCGACCGGCACGAGCAGCGCGGCGTCGCCGACGACGGCGGCGGTCCCCCCGGCGTCGGTGGCGACGACGGCGGCACCGGCGTGCAGCGCCTCCTGCAGCGCCACCGGCTGGCCCTCCCACCGGGCCGTCGAGACGACCGCGTCCGCCGCGGCGAGGAGGTCGGGCACGTCGTCCCGCCCACCGAGCAGCCGCACCGGCAGCCCCTCGTCGTCCACCCGGGCCGCCAGCGCCGCCCGCTCCGGACCGTCCCCGGCCACGACCGCGAGGAGGTCGCCCTCGCCCCGCCCGACGAGCAGGCCGACCGCGTCCAGGAGCAGGCCGAGGTCCTTCTGGGGGGCGAGCCGGGCGACGGTGACGACGAGCGGGGTCGCGCCCGGCACCCCCAGCGCCGCGCGGACGGCATACCGGTCGCGCGTCGGCGTGCCGGGAAGCGGCGCCGCGACGACGGCGAGCTGCACGTCGGAGGCACCGAGGCGCCGCATCCGCTCGGCGAGGTCGGCGGAGACGGCGAGGACGAGCTCCGCGCCACGCGCCACGACCCGCTCCAGAGCGGCGTGGACCCGGGCGGTGACGACGCCGGCCGGAGCGGCGTTGTGAAGGGTCGCGACGACCGGGGTGGCGGTGCGCGCCGTCGCGAGCACGGCGAGGGCGGCGGCCCGCAGCCCGTGGGCGTGGACGACGTCCACGACCCGGGCGACCTCGCGCAGCCTGGCCGTGGCCCGGGCGTCCGCCAGCGGGTTCGGCCGGTCGGCGACCTCGAGCGGCACGACGTGGGCACCCTGGTCGGCGAAGCGGAAGCGGGCCTCCACCTCCGGGGGGCAGGCGACCACCACGTGGGCACCGCTCCCCCCCAGCCCGGTGACCAGGTCGGCGACGTGGCGGCCGACGCCGCCCGTGCTCGTGCCGAGCACCAGCGCGACCCTCACCGCTCGCCCCTGCGCCGGCTGCGGCCGCGCGCGACGACGGCGCCCACGGTGCCCGGGTCGGCGACCGCCAGGACGGCCACGCCGGCCACCGCGGCCACGGCGCCGGCGACCGCGCCGCAGAGGAGCGAGCCCCCGACACCCTCCGGCGGCAGCAGACGGGCCACCGTGTCACCGAGCGCGAGGGCCACCGCGGCGGCCACGACGATCGCCGCCAGGGAGCGGCCGCAGCCCGCCACCGTGCCGGCGCCCCAGGACCGGCGGACGAGCACGACCAGCCCCAGCGCCGCCAGGGTCATCCCGAGCGAGGACGCCAGCCCCAGGGCCCGCAGCGTCGCGGCCGGTCCGGCGCCCTCCCCGAGCACGAGCAGCGGAACCAGTGCGGCGACCGCCCAGCCGGCGGCCATGACGAGCGCCCCGTGCAGCGGCCGACCGTGCACGTAGAGCGCCCGGAGCAGCAGCGCGGCGGCCCCGAACCCGACCAGCCCGGGGGCGTAGGCGCTCAGGCCGTCGCCCAGCGCCAGCAGGGCCGGACCGCTGACCTCACCGCCCCCCCGGCGGGTGTCCAGGGCGGTGAAGAAGGCCTGGACCGGCTGGGCGACGGCGAGCAGCACGGCGGCCCCGAGTCCGGTGAGCACGAGGACGGCGCGCAGCGAGCGGCCGAGGAGCGCCTGCTCGTCGGGCCCGGCCGCGGGGCCGCCCAGCGCGGACCGGGCACCCACCCCGCCGGCGAGGGCGGGGAAGGCCGCGGTCGCGACGGGGACGGCGAGCACGGCATACGGGAGCAGGTAGACCGCCTGGATGTAGCCGTACACCGAGAAGGCGCCGCCCCCGCCGCGGTGGTTGGCGACCCAGATCGTGGCGAGGACGGCGCCCTGCTGGGCCGCCAGCGCCACGAGCCCCGCGGAGGCGAGCGCGGCGGAGCGGCGCCCGTCACCCTCGGGGAAGCGCCACGTCGGTCGCCACCGGAAGCCCGCTCGCCACGCCGGGACGGCCAGCGGCAGGGCGAGCACCGCCACCCCGGCGGTCGTGCCCCACGCGAGCAGGTCGACGGCACCCTCGGGGACGCCGGAGGTGGCCCCGTCCACCCGCGCACCGTAGGCGAGGTAGGTGCCGATGACGACCGCGCTGGAGAGGATGGGGGCCACCGCGACCGCGGCGAATCGGCGGTGCGCCTGGAGCACCCCGCCCAGGACCACGCCCACGCCGTAGAGCGGCACCTGCACGGCGAAGACGCGCAGCATCCGCTCCCCCAGCGCCGCACCGCCCGGCACCCCGCTGTCGCCGACCAGCGCCCGGGAGACCGGGCCGGCCACCAGGGCCAGGAGCACGGCGAGCGGCACGAGGAGGCCCAGGCACCACGTCAGCAGCGCGGAGGCGCTGTGGTGGGCCCGCGCCGCGTCCCCGCGGCCGAGGTGCCCCGCCACGACGGGGACGGCCACCGCGGCGAGCACCCCGCCGGCCGCCACCTCGTAGAGGACGTTGGGGACGGCGTTGACCGAGTTGTAGACCTCCCCGACGCCGCCGGCCCGGACCGACTCGGCGAAGACCAGGGTGCGGCCGAAGCCGACCACGCGTGAGAGCAGGGTCAGGGCCGCGATGAGGCCGGCTGCCGCGGTCACCCCGGTCGCCGCCCGGGCGGCACCGGCGGCCCGGGGGGTCACGACCGGCCCCGGGCGGTCACGACCGGCCACCCGGCGGTCACGACCTGCCCCGGGCGGTCACGACCGGCCCCGGCCGAGGGCGTCGAGCTCCCGGAGGACGGGGGTCGCCTCGATCACCCGGGTGAAGCTCACGCGCTCCGAGGCCAGGGTCAGGGCGGTGAGCACGGCCAGGGTGGCCAGCCGTCCGCGGGAGTCGAGGCGCTCGACGAGGGCCACGCCGATCAGCGCCCCGGCGGCGTTCGCGCCGGTGTCGCCGAGCATCGCGGTGCCCCGCAGGTCCTGCGGCAGCAGCGCGGCCGAGGCGCCGAGCGCGGCGGCGGCCGCCGCGGCACCGGGTCGCGCGGGCCGCAGGGCGAGCGGCACCCCCGCCAGCACGACGGCCTTGAGCGCCCTGCCGGGGCGGAGGTCGAGGAGGTTCACCAGGTTGGCCGAGCCCGCGACCACACCGGCCCCGACGGCGGTGGCCGGGCCGAGGGCGCGACCGGCGGACCGGTCGACCGACGCGCTGGCCAGGAGCCCGGTGGCCGCCAGCCCGACCACCTTGACCAGGCCGGTGGTCACCTCGCCGCGTGCCGCCGCCGCGAGGTGGCCGCGCAGGCCCTTGCTGCCGGCGCCCCCGGCCAGGTCGTCGACG
>DASQFD010000045.1:0-54250 GCA_035633255.1 Dermatophilaceae bacterium | reverse complement strand
GCGTCCATCTCGACGACGGCGTCGTAGCCGCGCTCGATGGCCCAGCGGAACCCCTCGAGGTAGGCCGGGCCCAGCCCCTCCCTGACCGGCCGGTGGATGACGTGGACCGCCGGGTCGCTCGCGGCCAGGGCGTCGGCGACCTCACCGGTGCCGTCCGGCGAGCCGTCGTCGAGCACGACGACGTCGGCGCCCGGGACGGCGCTCCGGACCCGGGCGACCACGCCGGGCAGGTTCTCCCGCTCGTTGTAGGTCGGGACGAGGACGGCGACGCGCTCCAGGGCGCCCCGCGGGGGGTCCTGGGGAGGGCTGGGGTCAGCCAACGGGGGCGTCCTCGGTGGTGCGGCGGGCGGCGGGCTCCCCGACCCTAGCCGGTCGCCGGGACCGCTGCGCCAGCACGGTCAGGGCGGCCAGCGCCACCACCGCGAGCAGCTCGGGGGCGCGGCCGAGCCGGTCCGCCGGCGTCGTGCCGGACCGGAGCACCGGCCTGGCGAGCACCTGCTCCACGGTGAAGAGACCGGTCTTGCCCACCACCGACCCGTCCGGCAGGACCAGCCCGGAGACCCCGACCGTCGAGACGTGGGCGACGGACCGGCCGTGCTCGATGGCCCGGATCCGGGAGATCGCGAACTGCTGCTCGGACTCGGCCGTGCGGCCGAAGGTCGCGTTGTTGGTCTGCACCACCAGCAGCGCGTCATCGCCCGGGTGCTCCCGGACCGCGTCGCGGACCAGCCCGTCGTAGGCCACCTCGAAGCAGATCGTCGGGAGCGCCCAGTAGGCGCCGCCCTCGGCCTCGATGCGGAAGGAGCCCACCTCCGTCCCGGCGACGAAGTCCCCGGCGAGGTCGACCGCGCCGCTGAAGTTCCGGAAGAAGGACCGGAACGGGATCCACTCGGCGAACGGCGCCGGGTGCAGCTTGGTGTAGCGCTCCGGCTCCCCTCTCCCGGGCCGGTAGAGCAGCGAGACGTTGGAGTCCCGGCCCGGGGGCTCGGCGAGCACCGCACCGACCAGCACCGGCACGCCGACCGCGTCGACCGCCCGCTGCACCTGCGCGGCGGCATCCAGGTTGCGCAGCGGGTCGATGTCCGAGGCGTTCTCGGGCCAGACCACGAGGCTGAGGTCGTCGGGTGCCCGGGCGGCGAGGGCCTCGGTCCCGCGGACGTGGTTGTCGAGCACGGCACGCCGCTCGGCGTTGAACTCCAGACCGGCCCGTGGCACGTTCCCCTGCACCATCCCCACCTCGACGGCGCGCCCGTCGGTGGCCACGGGGACCGCCCCGGCCAGCAGCGGCAGCGTCGCCGCGGCGGCGCCACCGGCCAGCCGGCGTGGTGCCACCGGCCGCAGCGCCGTTGCCAGCCCGAGCAGGCCGGCTCCAGCCGTCGCCACGGCTGCCGTCACGCCGGGGGCCCCCAGCCACGCGGCCACGTGCGCGAGGGGCGAGTCGGCCTGGCTGAAGGCCAGCCGCGCCCACGGGAAGCCGCCCCACGGGGTGGTGCCGCGAGCCAGCTCCTGCGCGACCCAGCCGAGCGGCACGCAGGCCAGGGCCGCGGTCCGGCGGCCGGCGTCGAGGAGGCGGCGGCCGGCATACCCCACCACCGCGCACATGGCCGCGACGTAGAGCGCCTGCAGGGTGGCGAGCGCCAGCCAGGGCAGCGCCCCGACGTAGGTCCCGGACCAGGAGAGGACCGGGACGAAGAACGCCAGCCCGCCGACGAGCCCGACGAGGAACGCGTGGCCGACGGTGGCGCTCAGGGTGGCGGCCGCCAGCAGCGCGACGCCGACGGGGGCCAGCCACCACAGGTCGTGGTCGGGGAAGGCGAGCCACAGGGCCAGCCCGGCCGCCACCGCGAGGGCGAGGCGGACGGGGAGGGTGGGCCGGAGCACCCGCCCACGGTAGGTCACTCCGGTGGGAGCTCCCGGGGCGGCACGACGGCGGCGGTGAGCGCCGCCGGCCCGTGACCGCGATGCTGCGCCGACGGTGGCCGACGTGGTGCGTTCATGCCTTGGCGCGAGCACGCCGTGGCGCCCGGCGCGCGATCGCACCGCCGGTGGAGCGGAGAACGGGTCCACGGGGGTGGACAATCGGTCTGCCGGCCGGGCCGGGTGACGGGCACCTGATCCGGGGGCGACCCGGCTCCCGGGCGGTCGGCCGGCCTCGCGGAGAGGACTGCACGATGGGCGATGAACCGGTGGCGCCGGAGGGCAGGGATGTCGCGGTGGAGCTCCTCGCCACCGTCGACCTCGGCCCGGAGATCGAGGGGATGGCAGGGCACCAGCTCAGGATGCGCATGGTGACGATGCAGCCGGGCGGGGTCTTCGGGCCGGTCCACGACCACCGGGGCAGACCGGGGACCGTGTACGTGCTGCAGGGGACCATCACCGACCATCGCGACGGGGTGGCCACCGACTACGGGCCGGGCGTGGGCTGGCCCGAGGACCGGAACACCGTCCACTGGCTCGAGAACAGGGGGACGGTCCCGGCGGTGGAGATCTCCGTCGACGTCGTGCACGCCGACTAGTCCACGACGAGGCCGGCTCGGTCGAACGGGGGCAGGCTATGCGGTCGGGAGCTCCCTGGCGGGCACGACGACGACGCCCCGCGCGGTGGTCGCCACGACCGGGGGGTCGAGGACGTCGGCGGCCGACTCACCACGCTGCGGCGCGCCCCGACCGACGACCCGCACCTGGAACTCCATCTCGCGGCTGCGGCTGCCGACGCGGACCAGCCGCGCCTCGACCTCGATGACGTCACCGGCGCGGACGGGAGCGCGGAACTGCACCTCCGAGTAGGAGGCGAACAGGCCCTCGTCACCGTCGGTGCGGATGCACAGCTCGGTGGCCACGTCCCCGAAGGCGCCGAGGGAGTAGGCGCCGTCGACGAGGTTGCCGGCGTAGTGGGCGTGGCTGTAGGGCACGTAGCGGCGGTGCACGACGGTGGTGCCCACCGTGGGGCGGGGCAGCGGCGACGGCGTGCCGGTGGTGGATGGCGGGTGCCCGGTCACGGCTCAGGCCCCCTTCGGCTCGGCCCGCGGTGCGACCACGAGGGCGTGGACGAGGTAGCTCGCCACCTCGTCGGGCGTGGTGCCGCGCCCGAAGATGCGGTCCACCCCCAGCTCGGTGGTGGCCTTCTCGTCGAAGCGCGGTCCGCCGACGACCAGCAGCGGCACCCGGCCCGCCGGGAACGCCTCGCGGAAGGCCGCCGACATCGACCTCGTGTTGTGCAGGTGGGCGTCGCGCTGGGTGATCACCTGGCTGACCAGCACCGCGTCGGCGCGCAGCTCCTTGGCCGCCTTGACCAGGTCGGGGACGAGCACCTGGGCGCCGAGGTTGTGCACCTCCATCTCGCGGTAATACTCCAGCCCCTTCTCCCCCGCGATCCCCTTGATGTTGAGGATCGCGTCGATGCCCACGGTGTGCGCGTCGGTGCCGATGCAGGCGCCGAGGACGACGAGCTTGCGGCGCAGGTGCCGGCGGATCAGGGCGTTGACCTCGGCGGAGGGCAGCAGCTCGAACTCCCGCTCGACGACCTCCACCTCGCGCACGTCGACCAGGTGGGTGACCGACCCGTAGAGCACGAAGAAGGTGTAGTGCGGCCCGATCGCCTTGGCGTGGACCAGCATCGCCGGCTCCATGCCCATCTTGGCGGCCAGCTGGAGCGCGGCGCCCTCGGCGCGCTTGTCGTGGGGCAGCGGCAGGGTGAAGGAGACCTGCACCATGCCGTCGCCGGTGGTGTCGCCGTAGGGGCGCACGATCGGTCCGGGCTCGCGCAGGCTGGGGTCGCCGGGGAGCGCGTGCTCCATCCGGCGCTGGGCGTCGGGTCGCGTGCGGCTCATGCGCTGCGCCTCCTCTGCGGGACGTGGGCGGGTGCGGGGGCCCCCTCCTCGAGCAGGGTCACCGCCGGGTTGTCGTAGCCGTCGGCCTTGCGGACCACCCCGTCCAGCCCCTTGCCGCCCATCGGGGGGCGGCGCATCGAGCCGAACGTGCCGTCCGCGATGGCGGCCAGGAGCGGCTGCGGGTATGCCGTGCGCGCACCGCTCGCGTCCCGCGCGGGCGCATCGCCGGCGATCCGCTCCAGGAGCTCGACCGCCTCGCCCAGGACCTCGCGGGCCCGGGTCTGGATCAGGCCGTCCCGCGGGGGGTGGAAGTCCTCGGCGAGGCCGCCCGCCGCGTCCATGACGTAGCGGACGTTCTGCAGGGCCAGGTCGCGGTCGGAGAGCCACGGGGTCACGACGGCCTCGGTCATCATCCCGACGAGCAGGATGCCCTGCCCGGTCATCGCGCCGGCGAGGTTGAAGAACCCGTCGAGCAGGTAGCCGCGGAAGACGTCGCCGGTCATGTGCTTGGTCGGCGGCATCCACTTCAGCGGCGCGTCCGGGAAGAGCTGCCGGGCCAGCAGGGCGTGGGCGAGCTCGAGGCGGAAGCTGTCGGGGACCGAGGGATCGATCTCGAAGGCGTGGCCGAGGCCGAGCTGCCAGTCGGCCAGCCCGGCCTCCTTGGCGAAGTACTCGTTGAGCAGCTGGCTGACCGTGACGGTGTGGGCGGCCTCGACCGCGTCGGCGGTGGTGAGGTAGTTGTCCTCGCCGGTGTTGATGATGATCCCGGCGCGGGCGTGCACCTGCCGGCTGAACCGCTGGTCGACGAAGGTGCGGATCGGGTTGATGTCGCGGAAGAGGATCCCGTACATCGAGTCGTTGAGCATCATGTCGAGCCGCTCCAGCCCCGCCAGCGCCGCGATCTCGGGCATGCACAGCCCGCTGGCGTAGTTGGTGAGGCGCACGTAGCGGCCGAGCTCGCGGCTGGACTCGTCCAGCGCGGCGCGCATCAGCCGGAAGTTCTCCTGCGTGGCGTAGGTGCCGGCGAAGCCCTCACGGGTCGCGCCCTCGGGGACGTAGTCGAGCAGCGACTGGCCGGTGGAGCGGATCACCGCGATGACGTCGGCCCCCTCGCGGGCCGCCTCCTGCGCCTGCGGGATGTCCTCGTGGATGTCGCCGGTGGCGACGATGAGGTAGATCCACGGTGTCCGCTGCGGGTCGCCGTGGCGGGCGACCAGCCGGTCGCGGGTGGCCCGCTGCCGGTCGATGGTCCGGATGCCGCGGGCCACCGCCGTGCGCGCGGCCCGCTTGGCGGCGGTGGCGTCCCGGCCCTCGGGCAGGCGGAAGGTCACCGAGCCGGAGGACGCCTTCTGCGCGAGGGTGAGCAGGTCGCCGGCCTCGCCGCGGCGCAGCGCGTCCCACACCGGTGCGCCCACGCCGTGCTCGAGACCCACCCCGTCGCGGACGGCGTCGACGAGGTGGTTGACCCACGGGACCTTCTCGTGGTCGGCGCCGGCGAGACCGGCGAGCCGCAGGGTCGCGCGCTCCACCGACACGGTGGTGTGGCTGCGCGCGAGGTCGACGACCGGCTTGCCGGCCCGGCGCGCAAGGGTGCGCGCGCGACGGACGAGGGCTGGGTCGAGGTCGAGGAGGGACGTGGAACGAACAGGCACGGGCACAATCTATCGGGTTCAGCGGCCACATGCCGCAGGTCGTCCGGCGGCAAAGGGCAGGTTCAGGAGATCGTTCGGACCGGGTGTCGACGATCGCTGTCGTCGGGCCTCGCTCGGCAGCGCCTGTCAGTCGGCCCGCTTCGCCCCGGAGCCGCGAAGCGGCCACGCGCGTCCTGCACGAGTAGGGCGAGCATGACCAGACCAGAGAGCGCCGCGGCGGCGGCCGGGGCGCGCGCACGACCGGCATAGCCGGCGACCAGCCCGGCGCAGCCCAGCGCGACCAGGGCGGCGCCCATGCCTCCGGCAAGCGTCGCCGCCGTCGACACCCCCACTCTGAACGCCGGTGCGTAGGGGAGGACGAACACCAGCCCCCCGACGATGCCGACCAGCGCACCCCAGCGGCGCGGGTCCGCGAGGACGGGCGGTTCCCCGGAGGCGGGTCCGTATCGACGAGCCGGTGCTCCGGGCTCCTGAGGGCCTGGCGGCCCGGGGCGCGAAGCGCGTCCTTGGCCTGCGCCCCTCATGCGCCTCCCAGCACTGCCACGCACTCGCGGGCGATCTCGAGCTCCTCGTCGGTGGGGACGACGAAGGCCGCCACCGGGCTGGCGTCCGTCGTCACCCGTCGCTCGGTCCCCTCGTGGCCGGCGTTGGCGTCCCGGTCGAGCTCGAGCCCCAGCACCCCGAGCCGGTCGATGACCGCTTCGCGCAGGTCGGGGCTGTGCTCACCGATACCGCCGGTGAAGGCGAGCGCGTCCAGCCGGGCCAGCAGCGCGGCATACCCGCCGACGTACGTGACCAGCCGGTGCACGGTGACGTCGAAGGCGAGGGCCGCGTCGGCGTCTCCCGCGGCCCGGCGCGCGACGACGTCGCGCCAGTCGCTGCTGCCGCTCAGGGCCAGCAGTCCGGACTCGCGGTTGAGCGCCCGGTCGTAGTCCTCGAGCCCGAGGCCGGTGGTCCGGGCGAGGTGAGCCGGCAGTGACGGGTCGACGTCCCCGGAGCGGGTGCCCATGACCAGGCCCTCGAGGGGCGTGAGCCCCATCGAGGTGTCGACGCTGCGGCCGCCGGCGACGGCGCAGGCGCTGGCGCCGTTGCCGAGGTGCAGCACGACGAGGTTCACGTCGACCGGGTCGCGACCGAGGAGCTCGGCGGTGCGGCGCGAGACGTAAGCGTGGGAGGTGCCGTGGAAGCCGTAGCGGCGGACGGCGTGCCGCTCCCGCCACTCGGCCGGCACGGCATACGTGTACGCCGCAGGCGGCATCGTGGCGTGGAAGGCGGTGTCGAAGACCGCGACGTGCGGGACGTCGCCGAAGGCCCGGCGGGCCAGCCGGATGCCGAGCAGGTTGGCCGGGTTGTGCAACGGCGCGAGCGGGACGAGGTCCTCGACCGCGTCCAGCACGGCGTCGTCGATGACCACCGGCGCGGTGAAGCGCTCGCCGCCGTGGACGACCCGGTGCCCGACCGCCAGCAGCGAGGCGGGGTCCAGCGTGGGGCCGTGTCGCCGGAAGGCGTCGAGCAGCGCGTCGAACGCGGCCCGGTGGTCGTGACCCGCGACCGGCTCCTCCCAGGACTTCCTGCCACGGCGATGCCGCCGGCGCGCGTCGCCGCCGATCCGCTCGACCAGCCCCGTGGCGAGCCGGTCCCGGCTGACCGGGTCGAGGAGCTCGTACTTGAGCGAGGACGAGCCGGCGTTGACGACGAGGACGGCGCTCATGCCCGGGCCTGGATCGCGGTGATGGCGATGGTGTTGACGATGTCGCGCACCGTCGCTCCTCGCGAGAGGTCGTTGACCGGTCGGTTCAGCCCCTGCAGCACCGGGCCGATCGCCACCGCCGAGGCGGTCCGCTGGACCGCCTTGTAGGTGTTGTTGCCGGTGTTGAGGTCCGGGAAGATCAGCACGGTGGCGCGCCCGGCGACCGCGCTGTCCTTGAGCTTGGTGCGGGCGACGTCGGGGTCGACGGCCGCGTCGTACTGGATCGGCCCCTCGACGAGCAGGTCGGGGGCGCGCTCGCGGAGCAGGCCGGTGGCCTCGCGGACCTTGTCCACCTCGGCCCCGCTGCCCGACTCCCCCGTCGAGTACGACAGCATCGCCACCCGCGGCTCGATGCCGAACTGCTGCGCCGTGACCGCCGACGAGAGCGCGATGTCCGCGAGCTGCGGCGCCGTGGGGTCCACGTTGACGGCGCAGTCGCCGTAGACGAGCACCCGGTCGGCCAGGCACATGAGGAACACGCTGGAGACCACCGAGACGCCGGGGGCGGTGCGCACCACCTCCAGGGCCGGACGGATCGTGTGCGCGGTCGTGGTGACGGACCCGGCGACCATCCCGTCGAGCAGCCCCGTGTGCACCATGAGCGTGCCGAAGCAGGCCGGGTCGCTCACCCGGTCGCGCGCCATGTCCAGCGTGACGCCCTTGTGCGCCCGCAGGCGGGCGTACTCCTCGGTGAAGCGCTCCCGCAACGGGCCGCGCATCGGGTCGACGACCTCGCTGTCGCCGAGGTCCACGCCGAGGTCGGCGGCGGCGCTGCGGACCTCCCCCTCGTCCCCGAGCAGGGTGAGGCGGGCGACCCGGCGCTCGAGGACCAGGCCCGCCGCGGTGAGGATGCGCGGCTCCGCTCCCTCCGGGAGGACGACGTGCGCACCGACGTCCCGGGCCCGCTCGACGAGTCGGTGCTCGAACATCAGCGGGGTGACGACGGTCGGGGTCAGCGGTGCCACGGCCCCGGACAGCTCCGCCTCCAGCATCGCCGAGTCGACGAGCTGGATCGCGGTCTCGATCTTGCGGGTCGAGCTGGCGGTGATCCGGCCGCGGGCCGCGCCGACCTGGGTCGCCGCGGTCATGGTGTCCCCGTCGGTCGCGATCACGGGCAGGCGCACCTGCAGGCCCTCGAGCAGCCGCTCCACCTGAGGCGGCAGCGGGAAGCCCCCGTTGAGGACCAGCCCGGTGAGCGAGGGGAAGGTGCTCGACCGGTGCGCCATGAGCGAGGCCAGGACGACGTCCTCCCGGTCGCCGGGGACGACGAGCACGCAGCCGTCGGAAAGCCGGTCCAGGACGTGCGGCATCGTCATGCCGGCGACGATGACCGAGGTCACCTCCCGGTCCAGCAGCGCGGCGTCGCCCTGCGTCAGCCGCCCGTCACAGGCGGCCATCACGTCCCGCAGGGTCGGCGCGCGCAGCAGCGGCGCCTCCGGCAGGACGTGCACCGCCAGCGGGGCCAGCCGCTGTGCCGTCTCGGTCCGGACCCCCTCGACGGAGCCCGGGTCGACGCCGTTCACGACGACATCGGTGACGCCGGCGTGCTCCTCGCGGACCGCGCCGACGGCGAGCTCGGCGGCGGTCGCCGCCTGCGCCGGGGTGCGTCCCATCGCGGGGACCACCAGCAACAGCCGGGAGCCGAGGTTGGCGGCGAGGCGGGCGTTGACCGACAGCTCGACCGGCGTCGCCACCCCGGTGTAGTCCGAGCCGACGACGAGCACGGTGTCGACGTCCCGGGCCACCTCGTGGAAACGCTCCACGAGGCGCGTCATGGCGGCGTCCGGGTCGGCGTGCAGCTCGTCGTCCGTCATCCCGCACGCTGCCTGCACGTCCGCGGCGGGGACCACCTGCGGGCGAGCCTCGGCCGGCGCCCCGCCGGCGGGGAGCTCGGGCGCTCCGGCGTGGCCGGTGTCCCGTCTCAGCAGAGCGAGCAGTGCCTCCGCCAACGCGTCCGGCTCACCGGCCCGCACGACGGGCCGGAACACCCCGACCCGCCCGCTGCGCCCGGCGAGCGAGGCGAGCACCCCCACGGCGACGGCGGACTTGCCGGACTGCTCCTCGGTGCCCGCGATGTAGATGCTGGTGGTCACCGTATGAACCTACCGAACGGCGGGGCCCTCACCCTCCTCCGTCACCGGCCCGGGCCGTCACCCCGTCAGGCGCGCCTCGAACAGGCGGCGGACCTCCGGCTCGGATCGGACCAGGTCGAGGGCGAGGTCGGCGTGCCCCGGCACGTAGCCGTTGCCGACGAGCATCCGCACGTCGGCCGCGAGGCCCTCCGCGCCGAGCGCCGCCGCGGCGAAGCTCGTCGCCATCGAGAAGTAGATGATCGTCCCGCCGTCGCCGGTCGCGAGGATGGCCGGCTGCTCGCAGCCCGGGACGTCGACGCAGACGACGGTGACGTCGGCCGGACCACCGGCCCCGGCCACCGCGGCCGGCAGGCCGAGCGGCGAGCGGGCGTCGGCGACGACGACCGCGTCGGCCAGCCCCGTCGGCTCGAGCAGGTCGCGCTCGGCCTCCGTCGGGACGACCGCGATCCGCCGCCCCGCCCCGGCTCGGCGCGCCGCCGCCAGGGAGAGCGACCCCGACTTCCCGGCACCGCCCAGGACCAGCACCGTCGGCGCCGCTCCTGCGCGCCCCACGTGCTCGCGGACGACCCGGGTGACCAGGGCCGGCGCGCCGCAGACGTCCATGACCATCAGGGCGAGCTCGGGATCGAGGTCGTCGGGGAGCCGCGCGGCGATCGACCGGGCGAACAGCACGGCATACCCCTGCGCGGGCACCCGCTCGGAGCGGCCGTCCCAGCGCGCGAGCCCGTCGGTCAGCCCGAGGGGGGTGAGCGAGAGCGAGACCAGCGTCGCGACCCGGTCCCCAACGGCCAGGCCGAGCGGGGACCGCGGGCCGACCTCCTCGACGGTCCCGATGAGCATGCCGCCGGAGCCGGTCACGGGGTTCTGCATCTTGCCGCGCTCCGCGACGATGCCGAGGACCGTGGCCCGCAGCGCGGCGCCGTCGAGCTCGCCGTCCGGTGTCCGGTGGCTCTGCGCGAGCTGGCGGTAGGAGGCGGCGTCGAGGTTGAGGGTCTCGACCGCGATACGCACCTCGTCGGGCCACAGGTCCGGCCCGGCGTCGAGCACCCGCGCGGCCTGCGGCAGCGCCTCCCCGGCGGGATCCAGCACCCGGTGCAGGCCGACCGGGGAGGAGGGGGTGGTGCGGAGGGCTGGGGTCGCCAGCGGGGCCACAGGATCTCCTGTCTGAGCGGGCATTACGACAGATACTCTCGCGGAAGTCGCGTTCGGCGTGACCTCTTGCGTATCCTGCCAGACATGACGACGACGATCGACCAGCCCTACGTCTACCGCCGCCGCGCGCTGGTGGAGCCCGACTGGACCCGGCTGCCCGGCTTCCGCACCGTGACGAGCGAGGAGTGGCGCAGCGCCCAGTGGCAGCGCGCCCACTGCGTCAAGAACGTGGCGCAGCTGCGGTCGCTCATGGGCGACCTGCTCACCGATGACCTCTACGCCGACCTCGAGCGGGACCAGGCCGAGCGGGCCACGATGTCCATGCTCCTCCCGCCGCAGATGCTCAACACCATGGTGCCGGCCACCGACGAGCCGATGCCGGCGGCGGGCGCGGCCTACACGCAGTCCTTCCTCGCCGACCCGGTCCGGCGCTACATGATGCCGGTCTTCTCCGACCGTCGGACCGACTGGCCCTCGCACCCGCACGCCACCCGCGACAGCCTCCACGAGCACGACATGTGGGTGGCCGAGGGGCTGACCCACCGCTACCCCACCAAGGTGCTCGCGGAGATGCTGTCGACGTGCCCGCAGTACTGCGGGCACTGCACCCGGATGGACCTGGTCGGCAACTCCACGCCCCAGGTCACCAAGCTCAGGCTCGCGGGCAAGCCGGTGGACCGGCAGACCGCGATGCTGGACTACCTGCGCGCCAACCCGGGCGTGCGTGACGTCGTCGTCTCCGGTGGCGACGTCGCCAACATGCCGTGGCGCCAGCTGGAGGCGTTCCTGGGCGGGCTGCTCGAGATCGAGACGATCCGGGACATCCGGCTCGCGACCAAGGCGCTCATGGGGCTGCCGCAGCACTGGCTCCAGGACGACGTCGTGGAGGGGGTCGCGCGGGTGGCCTCGAGCGCGCGGGCCCGGGGGGTGTCGCTGGCCGTGCACACGCACGTCAACAGCCTCGCGTCGGTGACCCCGCTGGTCGGCGAGGCCGCCAAGGCCATGCTCGAGGCGGGGGTCCGCGACGTGCGCAACCAGGGCGTGCTCATGCGCGGCGTCAACGACACCCCCGAGCAGCTGCTCGACCTGTGCTTCGCGCTCCAGGACGAGGCCATGATCACGCCGTACTACTTCTACATGTGCGACATGATCCCGTTCTCCGAGCACTGGCGGCTCTCGCTGCGGGAGGCCCAGGAGCTGCAGCACGCGATCATGGGCTACCTGCCGGGGTTCGCGACGCCGCGGATCGTCTGCGACGTGCCGTTCGTCGGCAAGCGCTGGGTCCACCAGGTCGAGTCCTACGACACCTCGCTCGGGATGTCGTTCTGGCGCAAGCACTACCGCACGAGCATCGAGGCGGGGGACGACGCGGCCCTGTCGCGCGAGTACGTCTACCACGACCCCATCCACACCCTCCCGGAGAGCGGCCAGGAGTGGTGGCGCCAGCAGGTCGACGCCGTCGCCGCGCACGAGCGGGCCGTCGAGGCGGCTGCCGCCAGCCGCCTCGCGTCCGTCGTCGGCGTCTGACCCTGCCGGGCGCGAACCGGTATGCCGGCCGCCCGGCCGCCTCGCCGCGCGGCCGGCATACCGGGTCCCCGGGGTTCTCCGCGGGACGCGGCCTGGAGTGACCCAACCCGCACGGCGCGCCGGCCCGGCACCCACTAGCGTGTGCTCCATGACCGCGACCAACGCCCTGCCCCGCCCCCGCGTCCTCGCCGACGTCGTCCCCGGAGGGCTCGTCCGGGACGCCGTCCTCGTCGCCGGCGGCACCGGCTTCATCGCCCTCTCCGCGACGGTCTTCATCCCGCTCGGGTTCACCCCGGTCCCGATCAGCCTGCAGACGTTCTCCGTCCTGCTCACCGGCGCCGCGCTCGGCATGCGGCGCGGCGGGCTGAGCGCCCTGCTCTACCTGCTGATCGGGATGTCCGGCGTGGGCTGGTTCGCGGAGGGCAACTCCGGCTGGGCGTTCGCGTCCTTCGGCTACCTGGTCGGCATGGTGCTTGCGGCCGCGCTGGTCGGGTGGCTCGCGGGGCGCGGCGGCGACCGCACAGTGGCCCGGACCGCCGGGACGATGGTGCTCGGCAACCTCGTCATCTACGCCGTGGGCGTCTCCTGGCTGATGGGCTTCCTCGACGTCGGGCTGGCCAAGGCCCTTTCGCTGGGCCTCACCCCGTTCCTCCTCGGCGACGCACTGAAGATCGCCGTCGCGGCGGGCCTCCTGCCGGCCGCCTGGGCCCTGGTCCGGCGGGTCGAGAAGGACTGACCTTCGGCAAGGACTGACCTTCAAGGGCAAGCTTTGACCTTCAAGAGGGACTGACCCTCGAGATGGACTGACCCTCGAGATGCACTGACCCTCGAGATGCACTGAGGCTCGGGGGGACTGAGCCTCGGGGGTCCACAGCCCGCAGCGGCGGGTCCTGGGGCACGTGGCCACTTGACGTCGCAGGACACGCCGATCCGCTTGCGGGTTCGTCCGCGTGTCCTGCGAACTCGACCGCTCCAGGGCGCGTCAGCGGGTGACGTCGGTCTCCTGCATCCGCTTGCGGTGGGCGCCGTGCCTACGGTGAAGGTGCAGGAGAGCGAGTCCTGCGTCGGATCCCGAGCCGCACGGCGCAGGAACGAGCCGCCGCCGGTTCAGCGCGGGCGCAGGCGCCCGCACCCGGCCGGCCGTCACCGACCGGCCACCGGACCGCGCGGCCCCGGCCCGTTCCTCCCCGGCTCGGACTGGAGGAGGCGACAGGCATGAGCACACACACCACGACGCCGACGACGCCGACGACGCCGACGCCGCAGACGACGACGACGCCGCAGACGCCGCAGACGCCGACGGCCCCGGCCGCACCCCGACGGCGGCCCGGGACGGCCGGGTACTGGGTCGGCGCCCTCGTCACGCTGGTCGCGACGCTGGGGGCACTGCTCTGGGGAGCGGGGGCGTTCCTCGGCTGGAGAGCCCACATCGAGGACTTCCCCCGCGTGACCGTCCCGGGCGCCGCGGTCGTGACCCTGACCGACACGGGCACCCGGATCCTCTACGTCGAGCACGACCGGTCGATCACGGACCCGGCCGTCCCGGCCATCACGGTCACCGCACCGTCCGGTGCGACCGTGCCGGTGTCGGCGTACAGCGGCGAGATGCGGTACGACGTGCCGGGCGCCACCGGACGCGTGGGTGACGCCGTCGCCGTGTTCACCGCGACGGAGCCGGGCGCCTACCGCCTGACCATCCCGGCGTCCGACACCGACGCGACCGTCGCGGTCGGGGACGACCTGGTCTGGGGCTGGGGGCCGCAGCTCGCCGGCATCGTGGCGCTCTTCCTCGGCGGTCTCGTCGCCGGCCTCGCGCTCGTCGTGGTCACCGCGGCCCGCCGGTCGGGGCCGACGAGCTGAGCTCGCGCAGCTCGCGCTTGAGGATCTTCCCCGAGGCGTTGTGCGGGAGCGCCTCGACGAACGTGATCCGCTTCGGCAGCTTGAAGCCGGCAAGCCTCCCGCGCAGGTGCTCGACCAGTTCGGGCTCGCCGACCTCGCCCTTGCGCACCACGAAGGCGGTGATCGCCTCGATCCACCGCTCGTCCGGCAGCCCGACGACGGCGACCTCGGCCACCGCCGGGTGCGCGTAGAGCGCGTCCTCGACCTCGCGGGACGCGACGAGCACGCCGCCGGTGTTGATGACGTCCTTGATCCGGTCGACGACGAAGAGGAAGCCCCCCGCGTCGCGGCGGACCAGGTCCCCGGAGTGGAACCACCCGCCCGCGAACGCCTCGGCCGTCGCGGCCGGATCGTCCCAGTAGCCGTCACTCAGCTGGGGCGAGCGGTAGACCACCTCGCCCGGCTCCCCCGCCGGGACGTCGTCCCCAGCGGCGTCGACGACCCGGGCCTCGACGAAGAGCACCGGCCGCCCGGCCGAGTCCGGCCGCTCGGCGTGCTCCTCGGGGCGCAGGACGGTGGCCAGCGGGGCGATCTCCGACTGCCCGAAGCAGTTGTAGAAGCCCACGCCCGGCGCCTTCTCCCGCAGGCGCCCCAGGACCGGCCCCGGCATGATCGACGCGCCGTAGTAGGCCTTGGGCAGCCCGGTGATGTCCCGCGTGTCGAAGGCGGCGTGGTTGGCCATCGCCACCCAGAGCGTGGGGGCGGCGAAGAACGCCCGGTGCCCGTCCTGCTCGATCCGGCGGAGCACCTCGCCGGGGTCCGGCACCTCGAGCACGGTGTTGGTGGCGCCGACGGCCAGCCAGGGCATCAGGAAGACGTGCATCTGGGCGGAGTGGTAGAGCGGCATCACGTGCAGGGGCGCGTCGTCGGCGCTCAGGTCGAGGGCGAGCAGGCAGGAGAGGTACTCGTGCACGAGCGCCTTGTGGCTGAGCATCGCCGCCTTGGGCCGCGACGTGGTGCCGGAGGTGTAGAGGAACTGCGCCAGGTCGGTGTCGGCCACGGCCACCTCGACCTCCGGCACCGGGCCGGCGGCGGCTGCCGCCAGGACCGAGCCGTCCGCGTCCCGGAGCAGGACCCGGTGCTCGAGCGTGCGGGCCGCCTCGGGCTCGAGCCGGTCCAGCACCCCGGCGAGCGCGGGGTCGACGAGCACCGCCCGCGCTCCTGCCGTGGCGAGCAGGTAGCCCAGCTCGGGACCGGTGAGGTTGTAGTTCAGCGGCACGTGCACCAGGCCGGCCCGGGCGCAGCCGAGGAACCCGAGCAGGTAGGCGTCGGAGTTCCTCCCGTATGCCGCGACCCGGTCCCCGGTGACCAGGCCCAGCCCCCGCAGGTGGGCGGCCACCCGGGACACGGCGGCGTCGAGGTCGGCATACGACCACTCGCGGTCCTCGAACCGCAGCGCGGTCCGGTCGCCGAAGCGCGCGGCACTGCGCCGCACGATCCCGTCGACGGTGCTGGCCTGGGGTGCGAGGCTCATGGACCCTCCGATCGGCTGGGCTGCTGCACGACGACGCTACCCGCGGCCCGGCGCCGTGGCAGCATGACCGGCGTGGACCGACTCGACTGCCAGCCCGACGTCCACCCCACCGCCTGGGTCGCGCCGGGAGCGACCGTCCTCGGCGACGCGCACCTGGGCCCCGAGGCGTCGGTGTGGTACTCCGCCGTGGTGCGCGCCGACCTGGAGACCATCGCCTTGGGGGCGCGGACCAACGTGCAGGACGGCGCGGTCCTGCACGCCGACCCGGGCGTCCCGCTCGTCCTCGGCGAGGACGTCACGGTCGGCCATGGCGCGATGCTGCACGGCTGCACGGTCGGTGACCGCTCCCTGGTGGGCATCGGCGCGATCGTGCTCAACGGGGCCCGGGTCGGCTCCGGCTGCGTCGTCGCCGCGGGGTCCCTCGTCCCGCCGGGCGCGAGCGTCCCCGACGGCTCCCTCGTCATGGGGTCGCCCGCCACCGTGGTCCGCGAGACGACCGGGGCCGAGCGGGAGGGCGCCGCCACCAACGCCCGGCACTACGTCGCGCTGATGCGCCGGCACCGCGCCGCGACGCCGGCCGGCTGACCGACGTCGGGCCGAGCACCACTCGGGACGCCCGGGCCTCCCCCGGGAACCCGGGCCTGCCCCGGGAACCCGGGTCACTCCCAGGCGGTCGAGAGCACCACCGTGGTGCGGGTGGAGACGTTGGCCGTGCCCCGCAGCGTGCCGAGCAGCTCCTCGAGGTCGGACGGGGTGGCCACCCGCACCTTGAGGATGTAGTTCTCACCGCCGGCGACCGAGTGGCAGGCCTCGACCTCCTCGATCCCCCGCAGCCGCTCCGGGATGTCGTCCGGCGCGGCCGGGTCCAGCGGGGTGATGGACACGAACGCCGTCATCGCGATGCCGAGCGCCGCGTGGTCGACCTTCGCGGCATACCCGCGGATCACCCCGCGCTGCTCGAGCCGGCGCACCCGCTGGTGCACCGCGGAGGTGGACATCCCGAGCGCCCGCCCGAGGTCGGTGTAGCTCATCCGCCCGTCGGCGGCGAGGTGCGCGACGATGCGCCGGTCGAGGTCCTCCACGCCGCCAGCCTACGCACCGGCGCTGTGCGAGCATGGCCGCCATGACGGCGCGCCTGATGCTCCTGGACGCCGCGTCGCTGTACTTCCGCGCCTTCCACGGCGTCCCGGACACCCGCCGCTCGCCGCAGGAGCCGCCGACCAACGCCGTGCGCGGCTTCCTCGACATGGTCGCCACGCTTCTCACCGCCCACCGCCCGACCGACCTCGTGGCCTGCTGGGACGACGACTGGCGCCCGCAGTGGCGCGTCGACCTCATCCCCACCTACAAGACGCACCGGCTCACCGAGGGCAGCGAGGTGGCCGAGGAGTCCCCGCCCGAGCTCACCCCCCAGGTGCCGGTGATCGTCGACGCGCTCGCCGCCCTGGGCATCGCCCGGCTCGGCGCGCCGGGCTTCGAGGCCGACGACGTCATCGGCACCCTCGTCGCCCGCCACCACGGACGCGTGCCGGTCGACGTGGTCACCGGGGACCGCGACCTGTTCCAGCTCGTCGACGACGCGGCCGGCGTGCGGGTGCTCTACACCGCGCGCGGCGGCGTGCGCGACCCGGACGTCGTCGACCAGGCCTACCTGGCCAGCCGGTATGCCGTGCCCTCCGGGGACGCCTACGTCGACCTCGCCGTCCTGCGCGGTGACGCCAGCGACGGGCTCCCGGGGGTGCCGGGAGTCGGGGAGAAGACCGCCGCCGCGCTGCTCGCCACCTTCGGCTCGCTGGCCGGCCTGCGGGCGGCCCTGGACGCCGGTGACCCCCGCCTGAAGGGAGCGCGCCGGGAGAAGCTCCGGTATGCCGCGAGCTACCTCGACGTCGCGCCGACCGTCGTGCGGGTGGCCGCCGACGCCCCGGTCGCCGACACGTCCACGGCGCTGCCCACCGAGGTCGCCGACCCGGCGCGGCTCGCCGAGCTCGTGGAGGCCCACGGGATCGGCTCGCCCGTGGGGCGCGTCCTCACGGCGCTGGGGCTGGCCGGCTGAGGCGCCCGCTCGGACCGGCCGGGCTCGCGAGCCCGGTTGGCTCTCGGGAGCCCCGTCAACGCGGCTCGGGAGCACCGGCCAGGCTCGCGAGCCCGGTTGGCTCTCGGGAGCCCCGTCAACGCGGCTCGGGAGCACCGGCGAGGCTCGCGAGCCCCCTCTGCTCCGTGCTCCAGGGGTCCGGGACGCTCGAGGGGTCGGCGCCGGCGAAGGCGGCGAGGCACCAGTCGGTGACCAGCCGGGCCAGCCGGGCGCGGTTCTGCGGGATCGTGAAGCGGTGCCCCTCGCCCTCGACGACGACGAGCCGGGCCCGCCCACCGGTGGCCCTCACGGCCGCGACCACCTGCCGGGACTCCTCGACCGGCACGTTGGTGTCGTGCGCGCCGTGGACGGCGAGCACCGGGGCGCGGATGGCCTCGGCGCGGCCGAGCGGCGACAGCCGGGCCAGCAGGGCGCGGTCGGCGACCGGGTGCCCGTACTCCTCGTGGGCGGCCAGCCCGATCCACGGCTCGGTGCCGGCGTAGAACGTGCCGAGGTCGCTCATGCCGCAGACGCTGACCCCGGCGGCGAAGAGCCCGGGATGGGCGGCGAGCGCCGCCAGGGTGAGGTAGCCGCCGTAGGACCACCCGGCGCAGACGACGCGGGAGGGGTCGGCGACCCCGGTGGCCACGAGGCGGGCCACGAGGTCCGCGACGTCGTCCACGGCCCCGGTCCGCCGGTGCTTGTCGTCGGCGTGCACGAACCGTCGCCCGAAGCCGCCGGAGCCGCGGACGTTCGGCGCCACGACCGTCACGCCCGCGTCGAGCAGCACCGGGTAGAGGTCGCTGTGGCCGGGTCGGGCCTGGCCCTCCGGCCCGCCGTGGAGGTCGACGAGGACGGGCCCCGGCCCGACCCGGTGGCGCGGGCGGTGCAGCCACGCCGTGAGCGGCGTGCCGTCGCGGGCCTCCAGGCGGAGCAGCCGGGGGCGGACCTCGCGGGTGGCCGTGCGGACCCGCTCGATCGCGACCCACTCCCCCGTCCGGGGGGCGACCAGCTCGACGCAGCGCGGCTGGCCCGGCCCCTCGACGGTGAGGGCGAGCAGCGACCCGTCCGCGCTCACGGACAGCTCCGAGGCGACCGGTGCGGGCACCTCGACCGGCTCCCGGAGGGTGCCGTCGGTGAGCTCGAGGAGCTGCAGCTCGCTGCGGCCGCCGCCGACGTTCCAGAGCATCGCCGCGGTGGAGGTGTCCGCGCTGACCACGAACTCGTCGAGGTCGGCATCCGGACGCGCGGCCAGCTCCCGGGTCGCGACGCCGTCGGGCGTGGCCGTGACCGCCACCAGCCGGGCGCGGTCGCTCCCGTGGTCGGTCCGCACCACCGCCCGGACGTAACCCTCGAACCGGCCCGGGGCGTCCCAGGTGGCCGGCAGGTAGCGGCGGGCGCCCGCACCCGGGGCCCCGAGCAGGAGGCGGCGTGGCCGGTGGTCGTCGAGCAGCACCCCGGCGTCCGTCACCGAGCCGGGGTCGCGGGGCAGCAGTGGCAGCTCGCGCCCCGCACGCAGGAGGTGCAGGGCCCGGTCGCCGCGCGGTCCCACCCGCAGGAGCACCGAGCCGGCCCAGACGTCGACCACGTGGCCGAGCGGGCGCCGGTCGAGCACCGTGACCACCCCGCTGCGGGGGTCGACGAGCCGCGCCTCACCGTCGCCGTCCCCGACCTCCGCGGCCAGGACGACGCGGTCGCCGTCCCACCCGACGAGGTCCGCGCTGCCGTCGGCGGTGTCGTCGAGGCGCCACGCGTCGGGGTCACGGGGGTCCGTGGTGACCACCCACACCTGGCTGCGCGTGCCGGCATACGGTGCGGTCTGGCAGGCCAGCCAGCGGCCGTCGGGCGAGTGCCGCAGGCGCACCACCGGACCCTCCACGGGCAGCCGGACGTTCCGCGAGGAGCTAACCGAGGTGCCGTCGAGGAACCGCTGGACGGCGTGCGGGTAGCCACCGTCGTCGACGAGGTGGGCGAAGGCGGTGCCGTCCGGGGCGACGGACGCGCCGAACGTCGGCCGGCCGAGGGGGTCCACCGTGCCTACCCCCGTCCGCCGGGGCTCACAGGCTCTGCAGCCACAGCTCGAGCAGCGCCACCTGCCACAGGGCGTTGGAGTCCAGCGTGGTGCGGATCCCGTTGGGGTCGGCGAAGAGCCGGGCCAGCGCCTCCGGGCGGTACAGGCCCCGCTCCTTCGCCGCCCGGCTGCCGAGCGCGTCGTGGACGAGGTCGAGCACCGGTCCCTCGAGGTGGCGGATCCCCGGGACCGGGAAGTAGCCCTTGGTGCGGTCGATCACCGCGTCGGGCAGCAGCGGCCGCCCCGCCTCCTTGAGCACCCCCTTGCCGCCGCCGGCCAGCTTCAGCGCCGGTGGGCACGCGGCGGCGAGCTCGACGAACTCGTGGTCGAGGAACGGCACGCGCGCCTCCAGCCCCCACGCCATGGTCATGGTGTCGACCCGCTTGACCGGGTCGTCGACGAGCATCACCTCGGTGTCCAGGCGGAGCCCGGCGTCCAGGGCCGTGTCGGCCCCCGGACCGGCCTGGTGGGCGGCGACGAAGGCCCGGCTGTGGTCGTGGGGGAGCGCGTACCGCGGGTTCAGCAGCGCGCGCACCGCGTCGTGGCCGCGGTCGAAGAAGACCTCCGCGTATGCCGGTGTCACCGCGTCCCGGGCGACCCCGGCCAGCGGCGGGTACCAGCTGTAGCCGGCGAGGACCTCGTCCGCCCCCTGGCCCGACTGCACGACCTTGACGTGGCGGCTCACCTCCTGGGAGAGCAGGTAGAAGGCCACGCAGTCGTGGCTGACCATCGGCTCGCTCATCGCCGCGACGGCGGCGTCCAGGGCGGGGAGCAGGCGCCCGGAGTCGACGTGGATGCGGTGGTGGTCGGTGCCGAACTCCTTGGCGACGAGGTCGGAGTACTCGTACTCGTCGCCCGACTCCCCGCCGGCCGAGTCGAAGCCGATGCTGAAGGTGGTCAGGTCCCGCTGCCCCTCCTCCGCGAGCAGCGCCACCACGAGGCTGGAGTCGAAGCCGCCGCTGAGGAGCACGCCGACGGGGACGTCCGCCACCATCCGCCGGGACACGGCGGTCCGCAGCGAGGACAGCAGGGCCTCCCCCCACTCCCCCGCTCCCCAGGCCGCGCGGTCGGGGTCCCGCCGGAAGTCCGCCCGCCAGTAGACCCGCTCGGAGGAGGACCCGTCCGGCTCCACCACCCGGATCGTCGCGGGCGGCAGCTTGCGCACCCCCGCGAGGATCGTCCGGGGCGCCGGGACGACGCTGTGGAAGGTGAGGTAGTGGTGCAGGGCGACCGGGTCGACGTCGGTGTCGACGTCACCGGCGTCGAGCAGCGCCCGCACCGAGGAGGCGAAGCGCAGCCGCCCGGGGGTCTGCGCGAGGTAGAGCGGCTTGATGCCGAGGCGGTCGCGCACCAGGGTGAGCCGCCCCGAGTCGGTGTCGAGCAGGGCGAAGGCGAACATCCCGAGCAGGCGGTGCACGGCGTCCTCGCCCCAGTGGTGGAACGCCTTGAGGATCACCTCGCTGTCGGCGGTGGAGAAGAAGCGGTAGCCCGCGCCCTCGAGCTCGGCCCGCAGCTCCTTGTAGTTGTAGATGCAGCCGTTGAAGACCAACGCCAGCCCGAGCTCGCTGTCGACCATCGGCTGGGCGCCGCGGCACGACAGGTCGATGATCGAGAGCCTCCGGTGACCGAGCGCCACCGGGCCGCGGGCCAGGACGCCCCCGCCGTCGGGGCCGCGCCGGTGCATGGCGTCGGTCATCCGGCCGACCGCGGCCACGTCGGCCGGGCGCCCGTCCAGCCGGACCTCACCGCACAGCCCGCACATCTCCGCTCCTCCCGTCCGTCGCCGGGCCGTCCACCGACCCGTCCACCGACCCGTCCACCGACCCGAGCACCCAGGTGTCCTTCGTGCCGCCGCCGGCCGAGCTGTTGACGATGCCGCTGCCGAAGGCGGCCACCCGGGTCAGGGCCGCGGGCACCACCAGCCCGGTCGTCCCGCCCGACCCGTCCGGGCGCAGGTGGACGAAGACGCGCAGGTCCACGTGGTGCGGCCGGAACGCGTGCCCGTCGAACGTCGGGTGGGTGGAGAGGGCGACGACGTCCTGGGCGATGAACTTCTCCGGTGCGGCGACCAGCTCGGCCCGGCGCCGCGCCAGCGCCTCGTCGGTCGCGTCGGGGCCGATGAGCACGCCCATCCCGCCGAAGCCGTCGACCGGCTTGGTCACGAGGGAGTCGAGCGAGGCCAGGACGTGGTCCCGCTGCTCCCGGTCGGCGCAGAGGTAGGTGGGCACCGAGCCGAGGATCGGCTGCTCGCCCAGGTAGTAGCGCACCAGCTCCGGCACGAAGGCGTAGACCGCCTTGTCGTCGGCGACCCCGTTGCCGAGCGCGTTCGCCACCGTCAGCGCCCGGGTGCGCAGCGCTCCGGTCAGGCCCGCGCGCAGGCGGGCGCCGTCGCGGCCGACCGAGGACAGCAGCATGTCCTCGTCCATCCGCGCGTAGACGACGTCCACGGGGGTGCTCGCCCGGCCGTGGTGCCGGTGCAGCCGCCCCCCGACGACGGACAGGCTCTCCGGGGTGAGGAGGGGGACGCCCATCGCGGTGGCGAGGTACTCGTGCTCGGCGTAGGCGGAGTCCTCCGGGCCGGAGGTCACCAGCACGACGTGCGGGGAGGCCCCGGCGCCGGCCGGGGCCGCCTCCTCGAGCGTCCGGCGCAGCGTCGCCGCGACGTCGTCGACCGCGAGCAGCCCGGCGGGCGGGGCCAGCTCCGGCAGGGCCTCGGTGACGATGCCCCGGTTGGCCAGTGCGTACGCCACGCCGGACGGGATCCGCAGGTTGTCCTCGATGACCACCCACTCCCCCAACGCCGACCGCACCAGGTCCAGGCCGTTGACGTGGGCGCGGACGACGTCGCCGACCAGGTGCCCGGTGGAGCGGAAGCCGGGCGCGGAGTCCAGGAGCGCCGAGGGGAGGACGCCGTCGGCGAGCACCTGCTGCTCGCCGTAGACGTCGCGCAGGAGGGCGTCGAGGGCGCGGGTCCGCTGCACCGCGCCCCGCCGGATCAGGTCCCACTCGACGGCCTCGACGACGCGCGGCAGGACGTCGAGGGGCAGGACGTGCGCCGCACCCTGCCCGGCCGCCCGGAACGTCACCCCGGCGGCGCGCTGGGCGTCCTCGACGTGCTGCTCCCGGGAGCGCAGGGTGGCCGGTCCGAGCGCGCGCAGCACGGGAAGCAGACCCCGGTATGCCGTGCGGGCCACCCCCGCCGGGTTCACCGCCTCGTCGAACCCGCCGCGGCCCTCGTGGGCCGGGTCGGCCGCGTAGCTCTCGAAGAGGAGGTCCTCCTCCGCCACCGGCAGGACCGGAGTGCTCGTCGCGGTCTCCACGACCAGCAGGTCGACGACGTCGGTCATCCGGCCGCGCCGGCGCCGCGCCCGGCGTTGGCGGGCGGCCGAGCTGCCGGCGCGCACCGCACCCTCCGCGAGGTGTCGCACGGTGGTCCAGTCGCCGTTGCGCTCCAGCTGGGGTCGCAGCTCGTCGACGAGGTCGGCGACGACGTCGGCGGCCGGCCGGCTGGTGCGCTTGTGCATGTCGACGAGGTCGCCCTCCAGCCCGGAGCGGGCGGCCCGCCAGATGGCGGCCCGGCCCAGGACGGGTGAGAAGGGGCGGACCGGTTCACCGGCGGCCCGGGCGGCGGCCTCCCTGTCGACGAGGGCGCGGAACAGGCCCGCGATGAGCACGACGGTGTCGACGGCCGGGCTGCTGTCGCAGATGCGCAGCTCCAGCGTGGGGACGTGGGCCGAGGGGCGGACGTCGAAGTAGATCATGCCGGGGTCGGTGATGACGTCGGAGGCGATGAGCGAGTCGACGAGGTCGTCGAACTCGGCCGCCGTGCCGGCCAGTGAGGTGAGGGAGTTGGTCGGCCAGCGCTGCCAGACGAGGGTGCGCGCGCTCGCGTACCCGGTGTCGGTCCCGTCCGCCCAGAACGGTGAGCTGGCACTGAGGGCGAGCAGGGTGGGCAGGGAGGGTGCGACCCGGTTCGACACGTCCACCGCCTCGTCCCGGCCGTCGACGTCCACGTGCACCTGGGCGCCGCAGATCAGCTGCTCGCGGGCCAGCAGCTGGTAGTCGGCGAGCATCCGCCGGTAGCGCGGGGTCTCGGTGACCTTGAGCTCGGCCGGCACCGCGAGCGGTACCATCCCGGCGGCGGCCACCCCGAGCCCGAGCTCACCGGCCGCCGCCACCAGCGAGGCGCGGCGGTCGAGCAGCTCACGCCGCATCGCCGCCAGGTCGCCCGTGACCGAGCTGTTCACCTCGACCACGCAGCGCTGCAGCTCGCCGACGAAGTGCCCCCCGTCGAGCCGCTCGAGGACCTCGCGAGCGCGGGGCGCCAGCCGGCGGGTGGCGGTGTCGACGAGGTGGAACTCCTCCTCCACGCCGAGGCGACGCCGTCCTCCGGGGTCCATGCGTGGCGACGCTATGCGCCCGGTGTGTCGCCGGTGTTTCGGTCGTGTGCCGGGACGATGAGCGCCTCAGTCGAGCCGGTCCGCCGCCACGACCCCGCGCAGTACGGCGTCGACCGCGGCCCGGGCGGTGCGGCGCGTCCGGGGGTCCTCGGCGGCGTTCGCCACCTGGTCGAGCAGGTCGACGACCTGCTTGCACCGCCGCACGAAGTCGCCCGCCGCCATCTCCGAGCCGCGCAGGACGGCGTCGAGACCGGAGCCGCGGGCCCAGCCGTGGACCATCCACGCCATCCCGCCGTCGGGCGCCGAGCCGCTGGGCAGGCCGTGCGCGGCCTCGAGGTCCTCGATCTCCGACCACAGGTGGTCCATCTCGGCGAGCGCCGTCGCCACCTCCTCGGACGGCATACGGGGGCTGAGGTCCGCACCCTCGTGACGCGGCTCGTGCACCAGGGCGGACACGCAGGCGGCCAGCCCCGCCGGGTCCAGCCGGCGCCACACCCCGTGCCGGAGGCACTGCGCGGCGAGCAGGTCCTTCTCGGTGTAGAGCCGGCGCAGCCGCTGCCCCAGCGGGGTGACGTCGCCCCCCGCCTCGTCGAGGTAGCCCATGGTCGAGAGCACCGTGCAGATCCGGTCGAAGGTGCGCGCGACGGTGTTGGTCCGGCCCTCGACCCGCCGTTGCAGGCCGGTGGTCTCGCGGCGCAGCCGGTGCCACCGCTCGGCCCACCGGGCGTGCGCCTCGCGGTCGGGGCAGGCGTGGCACGGGTGCGCCCGCAGCTCGCGGCGCAGGGTCTGCACGCGCCCCTCCCCGGGGTCCGCGAGCCGGTCCGCGCCGCCGGCGACGCCGGCGTCGCCCACGCCGCCGGCGCCGCCCACTGCGTCCGGGCCGTCCACAGCGCCGCCGGCCACGGCGTCCGGGCCGTCCGCACCGGCGCCGGCCACGGCGTCCGGGCCGTCCGGGCCGCCCGCCGCGCCGTTCCAGGCCGCGCCCGCACCGTGCCGCCTTGGTGGCGGGTCGTGCGGCACGGCGGTGCGCAGCGAGGAGGCGAGGTCACGACGGGACTTCGGGGAGCGGACGTTGACGTGGGCCGGCACCCGGATCCGGGTGACCGCCTCCACGGGCCCGGTGACGTCCACCGTGCTCAGGCGCCGCAGGCGGTGGTCCTCGGTGACCACGGTGGGCCCGACGGCAGCGCGCCCGGAGCCGTGCCGGGCCGGCTGCACGACGACGGCCCAGCCGGCCCGCCGCCCGGACGGGACCCGGACGACGTCACCGACCCTCAGCGCCTCGAGGCTGACCGCGGTGGCGGCCCGCCGGACCGCGGTCCGGTCCTGCACCATCGACTTCTCCGCGTCGGAGAGGGCCCGGCGCAGCGCGCCGTACTCCCGCACGTCGCCGAGATCGCAGTGCATCGCCTCGGCGTAGCCCTCGAGGGCCTCCTCGTTGCGGCGCACGGAGGTGACCAGGCCGACGACGGCCCGGTCGGCCTGGAACTGCGCGAACGAGGTCTCGAGGATCTCCCGGGCCCGCTCCCGGCCCACCCGCGCAACGAGGTTGACGGCCATGTTGTAGGTCGGTCGGAAGCTCGACCGCAGCGGGTAGGTGCGGGTGGAGGCCAGACCCCCCACGGCGACCGGGTCCAGGGCGCCGGACCACTGCACCACGGCGTGACCCTCGACGTCGATGCCGCGGCGACCGGCGCGGCCCGTGAGCTGGGTGTACTCCGCCGGGGTGATGTCGGCGTGCGTCTCACCGTTGAACTTGGTCAGCTTCTCGAGCACCACGGTGCGGGCGGGCATGTTGATGCCCAGGGCCAGGGTCTCGGTGGCGAAGACGGCCCGGATCCGTCCCGCGGTGAACAGCTCCTCGACCACCTCGCGGAACATCGGCAGCATCCCCGCGTGGTGCGCGGCGAAGCCCCGGGAGAGTCCCTCGACGAAGTCCCAGTAGCCCAGGACCCCGAGGTCCTCGTCCGCGAGCGGTTCGGTGCGCTCCTCGACGAGGCGCCGGATCCGCTCGCCCTCCCGCTGGGGCACCAGCCTCGTCCCGGCGCCGAGGAGCTGCCCGACGGCCCCATCGCAGCCGGCGCGGCTGAAGATGAAGGTGATGGCCGGCAGCAGGCCCCCTCGGTCCAGCAGGTCGACCACCTCGGCACGGGTGGCCCCGCCCCCCGGCCGACCACCGCGCGACCAGGCCTGTCCCTCGTCGCGACGGCTGCCGTTGCCGCTGCCCCACCCGTTGCCCCGGCCGGTGTTCCGGCCGCCCTGACCGCCGTCGGCGCGGTCGTCGCCGCGGCGGTCCGCGCGCCCGCGCGGGCCGGCCGGGACCCGACCGCGTGGACGACCGCGGCCGTGACGCCCGCCGTCCTCCCCCCAGGTCGTGGCCCGCTCGGCGGAGCGGATGGCGGCCAGCAGGTCGGGGTTGACCCGCGGGGTGCTCCCGTCCTCGCGCGGACGGGCCGTCTCGTCGACGAAGAGGTCGAACATCGAGGTCCCGAGCAGCATGTGCTGCCACAGTGGCACCGGCCGGTGCTCGGAGACCACGACGACGTGGTTGCCCCGCACCTCGGCCAGCCAGTCGCCGAACTCCTCGGCGTTGCTGACCGTCGCGGACAGCGACACCAGCTGGACGTCGTCCGGCAGGTGGATGATCACCTCCTCCCACACCGCGCCGCGGAACCGGTCGGCGAGGTAGTGGACCTCGTCCATGACGACGTAGCCGAGCCCGCGCAGGGTGGGCGAGCCGGCATACATCATGTTCCGCAGGACCTCGGTCGTCATGACGACGACGGGGGCCTCACCGTTGACCGAGGCGTCCCCGGTGAGCAGCCCGACCCGGTCGGCACCGTGGCGGCGCACGAGGTCGTGGTACTTCTGGTTCGACAGCGCCTTGATCGGGGTGGTGTAGAACGCCTTGCGCCCGGTGGCGAGGGCGAGGTGGACGGCGAACTCGCCCACCACCGTCTTGCCCGCGCCGGTCGGCGCCGCGACGAGCACCCCCTTGCCGGACTCGACCGCCTGGCAGGCCCGCTCCTGGAAGGGGTCCAGCGGGAAGTCGAGCGTCGCCGAGAAGGCGGCGAGGTCGCTGCGGGCCCGGCGGGCCCTCGCCCGGGACGCGGCATACCGCTCCGCCGGGGTGGACATGCCCGACAGGCTACGTCAGGACGGTGACCGCCCCCGGGACGACCTCGCAGGCCATCGGGAGGGGCGCGAACCGCTCGCCGTCGGCGTAGCTGACGATGCCCCGAGCCTCCAGGCGGACGTGCCGGCCGCGGAGCACCTCCACGGCCGGGTGGTCGATGTGGCCACCGGAGAACACGCGCGGGAAGACCCGGAGGAACTCCCACACCGGCACGTCGTGGAGGACGAGCACGTCGAGGAGCCCGTCGTCGAAGCGCGCGTCCGGGACCACCCGCATGCCACCGCCGTACGCCGGCCCGTTGCCCACCGCGACGAGCACGGCCCGGGTGTCGTGCCGGACGCCGTCCACCTCGACGACGTACGGGATGGGCCGGAAGACCGGCAGCTCCCGGGCGATGGCCAGGTTGTAGCGCATCCGGCCCTTCGGCCAGCGCCACCCGTTGGCCCGCTCGTTGACCACGGCGTCGAAGCCCGCGGCCAGCACCCCGACGAACCACCGGTCACCCTCGCGCGGGGTCCGGTGGCGGACGGCGTCGATCCGCCGCCCGGTCCCCTCCCGGATGCGCTCGACCGCCTTGGCCGCGTCGCCGACCGGCAGGCCGAGCTCGCGGGCGATGTCGTTGCCGGTGCCGGCGGCCACCACGCCGAGGGGCACCTCGGTGCCGGCCACCAGGTTCACCCCGAGGTTGACCATGCCGTCGCCCCCCGCGACGACGAGGACGTCGACCTCACCCGCCGCGAGGGCGGCCCGGGCGCGGGCGAGCGCGTGCGCGGCATCCATGCCGCTGAGGTCCACGACGGTGTCTCCGGCGGCGCCGAGGAGGGTGGCCGCCGCCACGCCCACCCGGGCGCCGGAGTTCTTCCCGGAGGTCGGGTTGATGACCATGCCGACCCGGCTTCCCATGCCGCCGACCGTAGCGGCCGGCGCGGCCGGTGGGAGGATGGAGGCCGTGAACGCCGTACTCGACCTGTTCGCCGACCAGCCGGTGCTGCTCCTCGCCGCCCTCCTGACCCTCGGCGCGGCGCTGGGCCACGTCGCCGTGGCGGGGGTGCGGATCGGCCCGGCAGCCGTGCTCTTCTCGGCCATCGCGGTGTCGGCGCTCGGGACCGCCGCCGACGTCGAGCTGGAGATCCCCGAGGTGCTCGGGACCTTCGGGCTCGTCCTGTTCACCTACACCGTGGGGGTCGTGTCCGGCCCGCAGTTCTTCGCGTCACTGGGGCGCGGGTGGCGCACCATGCTCTCCGTGGTCCTCGGCTTCGTCGCCGTGACCCTCGTGGCGGTGGGGCTGGGCGGTCTCCTCGGGCTCTCGATGCCGGTCATCGCCGGGGCGATGGCGGGGGCGCTCACCAACACCCCGGCGCTGGCCGCGGCGTCCGAGGCGGCGGGTGACCCCACCGGCCCGACCATCGGCTACTCGATCAGCTACCTCGGCGGCGTCGTCGTGATGCTCCTCGCCGCGGCCTGGGCGCTGCGCCGGCCGGACGAGGGCGCCGGCCGCGCCGGCCTGACCCACCTCACGGTCCGCGTCGAGAGCGAGGACGCGCCGACCGTGGAGGAGCTCCAGAGCCGCTACGACCACCTCGTGGCGGTCTCCCGGATCAAGCACGGCCACGACGCCGCGCCGACGGTCGTGCCGGACGACGAGGATCGGGTGGGCCGCGGCGACCTCGTCACCGTGGTCGGCCCCAAGGACCTCGTGGCCCGCGTGGCCACCGATCTCGGCCACGTCTCCTCGCACGACATCGTGGCCGACCGACGTGAGGCGGACTACCGCCGGGTGACCGTGTCGAACAAGGCGCTGGCCGGGCGCACCCTGCGCGAGGCGGACCTGGAGGGCCGCTTCGGCGCCGCGGTCAGCCGGGTGCGCCGCGGCGACGTCGACCTCGTCGCCCACGACGACTTCGTCCTGCAGATGGGCGACCGGGTCCGGGTCATCGCCCCGGCCGCCCGGATGCGCGAGGTGAGCACCCACCTGGGGGACAGCGACCGCGGGATGTCGGACATCAACGTCGGCGGCCTGGCGCTCGGCCTGCTCCTCGGTCTCGCCCTCGGGCTGGTCGTGGTCCCCTTCCCCGGGGGCGGCTTCGCCATCGGCGCCGCGGCGGGCACCCTGCTGACCGGCCTGGTCTTCGGGCGGATCGGTCGACTCGGCCCGGTCGTCACCTCGATGTCCCACGGCGCGGCACAGTCCCTGTCCGCGCTCGGCATGGTGACCTTCCTCGCCTACGCCGGGGTGCGCGCCGGGCAGCGCTTCACCGAGGCGGTCACCTCGGAGGCCGGCTGGCGGATCGCGGTCCTCGGCCTCGTCGTCACCGGCCTCACCGCGGCCATCCTGCTGCTGGCCGGCACCCGACTGCACCGGCTCGCCGGGGTGGAGGTGGCCGGGACGATCGCCGGCGCCCAGACCCAGCCGGCCATCCTCGCGTTCGCCGACGACCGGACCGGCTTCGACCCGCGGGTCGGCGTCGCCTACGCGCTGGTCTACCCCGCCTCGATGATCGCCAAGATCGTGCTCGCCCAGGTGGTCGCGGGCCTGGGCTGAGCGGCGTCGTCGGGTGACGGGTCGGGTCGAGGGTCAGAGCGCCGACGCCTCGTCGTCGGCCACCCCCACCCACTCCGGCCGACCGGCGGCGCGCCGCCGGTCGATCAGCCACGCCACCCCGCACGACGCGAAGTACAGCGCGGCCAGCGGCGTGGCGAGCAGGAACATCGTGTAGGGGTCGGGCGTCGGGGTCGCCACCGCCGCGAAGACGAAGATGACGATCAGCGCCACCCGCCACCCCCGCAGCATCACCCGAGCGGGCAGGACGTGCAGCACGTTGAGCGCGACGAGCACCACGGGCAGGAGGAACGCGGCGCCGAAGACGAGGATGAACCGGGTGACGAAGGAGAAGTAGAGCGAGGCCTCCGGGAGGTTGGCGGCGCCGGTGGGGGTGAAGGCCAGCAGGATCTGGACGGCCTTGGGCAGGGCCGTGTACCCGAACCAGCAGCCGGCCAGGAAGAGCGGCACGGTGGCGGCCATGAAGGCCCGAGAGACGCGCTTCTCCTTCGTGGTCAGGCCCGGCACGACGAAGGCCCACGCCTGCCAGATCCACACCGGCGCCGACATGATCACCCCGAGCCAGATCGCCAGGGAGAGCCGCTGGCTGAAGGCCGCCGTCAGGCCCGCGTAGTTGAGCGCGATGAGGTCACCGTCGGTGCCGCGGTCGCTCGCGACGGCGACGAGCGGCGCGGTGAGGTGCTCGTAGACCGGGTCGAAGAGGAACCAGCCCGCGACCGACGCCGCCACCAGCGCGGCGGCCGCGACCAGCAGGCGCCGCCGGAACTCGCGCAGGTGGTCGGCCAGCGACATCCGTCCGTCCGGGTCGCGGGGCCGACGACGCGGGGGAGGCACGGGGGCGGGCTGCAGGACGCGAGGAGGAGCCGGAGGGGGAGGTGGGGTGGGCGGTCAGGCGGCCGGGCCGGGCCGGTTGTCCGTGCGGGGCACGTTCTCGTGGACGGCGTTCCCGTCCACCGGCCTGGCGCCGTCCACCGGCCTGGCGCCGTCCACCGGGCCGCCGGCCACCGGCGCGCCGGGCGCGGGGGCCGCGGGCGGGAGCGCCTCCCCCCGGACGGTCTCCGTGGACGCCGGGGAGGCGTTGTCCTTCTTCATCTCGTCGACCTCGGACTTGAAGACCCGGGCCGAGCGCCCGAGGCTCCGGGCGGCGTCCGGAAGGCGCTTCCAGCCGAAGATGACGATGAGGAGCACCGCGAGCACGATGATCTCGGGTGCACCGATGTTGCGGAGCATGGGAGGCCCTTCCGTGGCGGGGTGAGCCTGCAGTCTACGACGCGTCCCTGCCGGTGGCCTCCAGCCGGCCGAGCACGTCCTCGGCGCGTTCCAGCTCCGCGAGCACGACGCGGCTCCGTCGCCAGAGCCGCCGCAGCCGCCAGCCCAGCAGGGCGGCGGAGCCGGCGAGCAGGAGCGCCCACAGCAGCACCCAGCCCCACCAGGGCAGCACCGGTCAGCCCCGGCTTCCGGGCGGGCCGGCCGGCGCCGGCTCCCCGTATGCCGTGAGCGCGGCCCGGGCGCCCGCCGCCACCTCCGCGGCCACCTCGGCGGGCGCCTCCACCACGACCCGGCCGCCCAGCCGCCACACCAGCCGGCGCAGCCATGCGGTGTCCCCCGTGCGGAGCGTGACCCGCTCGGCACCGTCGGCGAGCTCCTCGCGGGACTCCACCGGGTAGTGGTCACGCACCCAGGTGGCCCCGGGCGCCAGCACGAGCGTGACGGTCAGGTCGTCGGGGCCCGCGGAGAAGATCCCCGCCGACAGGTCACGTTCGCGGGCCTGCGGCGGCGGCGTGCCGTCGAGGTCCAGCACGGTGAGCGCCTCCGTGCGGTCCAGGCGGAACAGGCGGGTGCCCACCGCGCGGTGGCACCACCCCTCGAGGTACCACCAGCCGTCGAGGCCCAGCACCCGCATCGGGTCCACGTCGCGCTCGGTGGACTCGTCGCGGCCGGGGACGTGGTAGCGCAGGTGCACCCGTCGGTGGGACTCCACGGCCCGCCGCGCGTCGGCGAGCAGGGCCGGGGCGACGTCGTCCTCCAGCTCCGCGCGGACCCTCCCGGCCGCCTCCACGACCGACCCGGCGGCCGCCTCGAGCTTGGCCAGGGCCCGCTCGACGGCCCCGCGCTCCTGCAGGCCCGGGACCGCGAGGAGGGCCCGCAGCCCCACCACCAAGGTCACCGCCTCGTCGACCCCGAGACGGAGCGGGCGGGCGATCGCGTCGGCGTTGCTGACGTAGACCCGCCCGCCCTCCCACGAGGCGTCGATGAGCTCGTCGGGCATCTGGCCGTAGCCACAGAGGAAGAGCAGCTCCAGGTCGGCCTCCAGCTGGGCCGGCGTGACCCCGAGCCCGGCCGCCGCCTCGACGACGTCGATCCCCTGCCGGTTGACCAGCCAGGGGACCATCGTCAGCAGGCGGGACAGCCGGCTCGTCGCCGTCTCGTGCGCCGCCGCCATCAGCGCTCCCCCGCCGCGGTGAGCACGCCGCGCAGCCGGGCGAGCACCGCGTCGCGCAGCTCCGGCGGTTCGAGCGCGACGACGTCCGCGGCATACCCCGCGACGTCGTCCGCGAGCGCCTCGACGTCGGCGGCCTCCAGCGCCAGCCGCGACCAGCCCGTCCCGTCCGGGGCCACCTCGGCGGCGGCGCGCCGCAGCGCGTGCCCGGCCCCCTCCCGGACCCGCAGGACGGCCCGCACCGGCTGGCCCACGGCCGGGGAGCCCCCGACCATGACGCGCGCGTCGTGCTCGGGCACCTCGTAGGCGCCGGCCCGTCCGATGGCCCGCACCGCTCCCTCGACCCGGGAGAGCCGGAACACCCGGGCCGCCTCCCGGTCGAGGTCGAACGCGGTGAGGTACCAGTGGCCGTGCCGGGACAGCAGCGACCACGGCTGCACCCGCCGGGTGGTGGCCTGCCGGTGCTCCGGGCGCCGGTAGTGGAAGGACACCGGGACCCGCCGCAGGACGGCGTCCTTGACCGCGTCGAACGCCGGCTCGGCCGTGCGCAGCCGCGGCTCGATGCCGATGAGGGAGTCGGTGTCGCGCTCGACGCCCGCGGCCTGCAGTTTGCGCAGCGCCTGCGCCGCGGGGCCGGCCAGCGACGCCTGCGCCCACACCCGCCCGGCGAGGCCGAGGACGGCCAGCTCGTCGGCCTCGAAGGCGATGTCCGGGAGGGCGTAGTCGCGCTGGTGGATCCGGTACCCCGGCTCGTCGTCGAAGAGCGGGTCGGCGTCCTCGGTGACCAGCGGCACCCCGAGCTCGCGCAGCTCCTCCTTGTCGCGCTCGAACATCCGCTCGAAGGCCTCGTCGGAGGCGACCGTGCCGTACTGCGGGACGGTGGTCCGGATCGCCGCCTTCGGCAGCGGGCGGCGCGTGTAGAGCAGCACCAGCACGAGGTTGAGCAGCCGCTCCGTCTTCGCCGCCGGGCCGGAAGGGGCTGCCATGTCGCCGACGCTACCCGAACGCCCGCGAACCGCTCGCTACGCTGCCCGCGTGACCCACTGGCGCTCCGGGACCGTGCTGCGCGAGGTCCGCCGGTGGCGAGGAGCGGTGGAGTATGCCGTCCGGCTGGCTCCCGACGGAGCGGAGGCCCGCGCGCTGGCCTACCCCGACGTGGTGGGCGAGCCGGAGCCGGGCGACCGGGTGCTGTGCACCGTCTCGGCCCTCGCCCTGGGACTGGGCACCGGGGGCCTCGCCATGGTGGTCGCCCTGCCCGACCGGCTCCCGGCGGACCCACCGGCGGGTGCGGGGCACATCGTCAAGGCCCGCTACACCCCGCTGCAGCAGGTGGTGCTCGCCGTCGACGAGCAGGACAGCCCGCACCACGACCTCCTCGCGGCCGCCGACTCCCTGGAGGGAGCCCCCGTCGTCGTGGCCGACCTGCACTCGGCGCTGCCCGCGGTGCTCGCCGGCATCCGGGCCACCCGCCCCGGCACGCGGGTGGTGCACGTCGCGACCGACGGCGGCGCGCTGCCGCTGGTGTTCTCGAGGACGGTGGCGGGCCTGCGGGACGCCGGGTGGCTGGCGGGGTCCGTGACCGTGGGCCAGGCCTACGGCGGTGACCTCGAGGCGGTGAGTCTGCACTCCGGGCTGCTCGCGGCCCGCCACGTCGCGGGTGCCGAGGTCGTCGTGGTGGTCCAGGGGCCCGGCAACGCCGGCACCGGCACGCCCTGGGGCTACTCGGGGGTCGCGGTCGTCGAGGCCCTGCACGCGGCGGCCGTGCTCGGCGGCGCAGGGGTCGCCTCGCTGCGCGTCTCCCAGGCCGACCCGCGCGCCCGGCACCGCGGCGTGTCGCACCACAGCCGCACGGCATACGGACGGGCCCTGCTCTCCCCCGCGCTCGTCCCGGTGCCGCTCCTGGACCGCGAGGATGTCGGCGAGGGGGCGATCGGGGCCGAGGTCGCCCGCCAGGCCGCCGCGCTGGCCGCGACCGCCACGGCGCCCCTCACCCTGGTCGACGTGCCGACGACCGGGCTGTCCACTGTCCTGCGCGAGTGCCCCGTGGAGCTGTCGACCATGGGGCGCGGCCTCCGCGAGGACCCCGCGGCGTTCCTCGCCGCCGCGGCGGCCGGGCGGGCGGCGGCCGAGCTGCTGTCTTAGGCCCGACGCTCCGGCCTCGCCGTCCTAACGGACGGCGAGCAGGTCCACGACGAAGATCAGGGTCTCCCCCGGCCGGATGGCCGCGCCGGCCCCACGGTCGCCGTAGCCGAGGTGCGGCGGGATGGTGAGCCGGCGGCGGCCGCCGACCCGCATCCCGGCGATGCCCTCGTCCCAGCCCGCGATCACCTGGCCGACGCCGAGACGGAACTCCAACGGCTCGCCGCGGTGCCACGAGGCGTCGAACTCCTCCCCCGTGGAGTGCGCGACGCCGACGTAGTGGGCGGACACCATCGAGCCGCGCGCCGCCTCCGCGCCCTCCCCCACCGTGACGTCGTCGACCACGAGCTCGGTCGGCGGGGCGTCGCCCGGGAAGTCGATCTCGGGGCGGGTCGGCTCGGGCTGGCTGCTCACGACGGGTGGTCTCCTCGGGTGCTCGGTCGGGTGCTCGGTCGGTCGAGGTCGGCGGTCGGTCGAGGTCGGCGGTCGGTCGCGGCTCGGCCCGGCTCGGGTCGTCAGTAGGCGGCCAGGATGTCGACGACGAAGACCAGGGTGTCGTCGCCCTTGATGGTCTCGCCCTGGCCGGCGGAGCCGTAGCCTTCGGCGGGCGGGACGACGAGGAGCACGCGGCTCCCGACCTTCTGGCCCACCAGCCCCTTCTCCCAGCCCGCGATCACCTGGCCACCCCCGATGGCGAACTCGAAGTACGGCTGGTCGGGGTTGTTGGCGCTGGAGTCGAAGACCTGGCCGTTGCGCCACAGGGCACCGGTGTAGGCGACCCGGACGGTCTGCCCGCTCTTGACCTCCGGTCCGGTGCCGGTCACCAACGGCTGCACCACGAGCGTGGGAGGCGCCTTCGCGCCCGGGGGGATGGTGATGGTGGCCGGCTTGCCGGGGTTCATCGTGACGGTGGGCAGGCCCGCCTTGGGCGCCACGGCGGTGCCCTTGGCCTCCGGGAGCGGCGCGGTGGCCCCGATGACGTCGACGACGAACAGGACGCTGTCCTGCGCACCGACGCCGAGGTCGGAGTTGCCCGAGGTGCCGAAGGCGTCCTTCGGCGGTGACGCGACGAGGACGCGGGAGCCGACGGGGGTGCCGGGCAGCGTGGTCTTGAGCGAGGGGAAGAGGTCGGCCGAGCCCAGGTCCAGCCCCACGGGGCTCGAGCCCCACGTGCTGTTGACGACCTTGCCGTCCTTGGCGTTGACGATCGCGGCGTTGACCTTCACGATGTCGGTCTTGGTCAGCTCGGGGCCCTTGCCCTCGGTGAGCACCTCGCTGGTGGTCTCCGTCACCGTCAGCGGGGTCGGCGAGACCGTCACCTCGGGGGCCTTGGCCGGGTCGGTCCCGGTCACGGTCACGCCGTCCAGGACCGCGGACGAGCTGGAGCCCGAGCTCTCCTGCGAGCCGCAGGCCGCCAGGGCGACGGGGGCGGCGAGGGCGAGGGCGAGGAGGAGCGTCGGGCGGCGCGCCGGCATGGCTGGTCTACCTTCGAGCAGGTTGCGGGGGACGCGGGCCACCATAACGCGCCGCGACGGGCGCGGCCCCACTCCCCGTGCTCAGGACGCCATGCCCTCGATGAGCCGGGCGACGCGGGGGTCCTCGTGGACGAAGGGGTCCTTGCACAGCACGGTGCGCTGCGCCTGGTCGTTCAGCTTCAGGTGGACCCAGTCGACGGTGAAGTCACGGTGGGAGGCCTGGGCGGCGCGGATGAAGTCGCCGCGCAGCTTGGCCCGGGTCGTCTGCGGGGGCCGCACCTTGGCCTCGAAGATCTCCGGGTCGGTCACCGCCCGGGCCGCCCGGCCGCGGCGCTCGAGCAGGTGGAACAGGCCCCGGGTGCGGTCGATGTCGTGGTAGGCGAGGTCGATCTGGGCCAGCCGGGGGTGGTCCATGCCGAGGCCGTGCCGGGTGGCGTAGTCCTCGATCAGGCGGTACTTCACCACCCAGTCGATCTCGGTCCCGACGAGCCCGAGGTCGCCGCTCTCCACGGCGGTCAGCACCCGGTCCCAGAGGTCGAGCACCCGCTTGTGGGCCGGGTCACGGGTGCCCTCGCGCTCGACGAAGGCCGCCGCCTTGCCCTGGTACTCGCGCTGGATGTCCACCGCCGTGACGGACCGCCCGCTCGCGAGCCGGACGGTGCGTCGGCCGCTGGGGTCGTGGCTCATCTCCCGGATGGCCCGGATGGGGTTCTCCAGGGTGAGGTCGCGCAGCGGGACACCGGACTCGATCATGCGCAGCACCAGGTCGCACGAGCCGACCTTGAGCATCGTCGTGGTCTCGCTCATGTTGGAGTCGCCGACGATGACGTGCAGGCGGCGGTAGTGCTCGGCGTCGGCGTGCGGCTCGTCCCGGGTGTTGATGATGGGACGGCTGCGGGTGGTGGCCGAGGACACGCCCTCCCAGATGTGGTCCGCGCGCTGGCTCACGGCATACGTGGCGCCCTTGGAGGTGTGCACGATCTTGCCCGCGCCGCAGATGATCTGGCGGCTGATGAGGAAGGGGAGCAGGGCGTCGGACACCGTCTGGAACTCGCCGGCGCGGGCCACGCAGTAGTTCTCGTGGCAGCCGTAGGAGTTGCCGGCCGAGTCGGTGTTGTTCTTGAAGACGTAGATCGAGCCGGCGACCCCCTCCTCGCCGAGCCGGGACTGCGCGTCGGCCACGAGCCCCTCGATGATCCGCTCCCCCGCGCGGTCGTGGGTGACGACCTGCAGGACCGAGTCGCACTCGGCCGTCGCGTACTCGGGGTGGGACCCGACGTCCAGGTAGAGCCGGGCGCCGTTGGCGAGGAAGACGTTGCTGGAGCGGCCCCAGGCCACCACCTTGCGGAACAGGTAGCGGGCGACCTCGTCGGGGGTGAGCGTGCGCTGGCCGGCGGACGAGCACGTGATGCCGTACTCGTTCTCGATCCCGAAGATCCGCCGGTCCATGTCCCAACCCTACGGGGCGGGGAGGTCCGGGGCGGCTCCCTGGTCCGGGCGCTGGGTCTGCGGGTTGCTGGCCGCGGCGCGCGGGCTGTCACCCGGGGCGGAGCCGTCGTCGTTCGCCGGGACCCCGGTCGTGGGGTCGCTGTCGCTGAGCAGCCGCTCGAGGAGGGATCCGGTGACCCGGCGGAAGGTGCGCCGCGGCCGGCCACGGTCCAGGACCGCCACCTCGAGCGAGCCGGCCGTCAGCTCGCGGTCGGGGCCGCCCGCCGGGTCGCGGGCGAGCAGCCGGACGGCGAGCCGGAGCGCCTCGGCGAGCGTCATCCCGTCGTGCCAGCCCTGCTCCAGCCCCCCCTCGATCGACTCCGACGCGCCGCCCATGGCCACGAAGCCGTGCTCGTCAGCGACGGAGCCGTCGTAGGTCAGGCGGTAGATCTGGTCCGACTCCGCGGTGGCGCCGACCTCCGCGACGACGATCTCCACCTCGTACGGCTTGGACTCCTGGGTGAAGACGGTCCCGAGCGTCTGGGCGTAGGCGTTGGCGAGGCCGCGGGCGGTGACGTCGGAGCGGTCGTAGGAGTACCCGCGCAGGTCGGCGTAGCGGACCCCGGCCACCCGGAGGTTCTCGAACTCGTTGTACTTCCCGACCGCGGCGAACGCGATGCGGTCGTAGATCTCGGAGACCTTGTGCAGGGCCCGGGACGGGTTCTCCGCGACGAAGACGACGCCGCGGTCGTAGCCGAGGACGAGCACGCTGCGGCCCCGGGCGATGCCCTTGCGGGCGAAGTCGGCCCGGTCCTTCATGAGCTGCTCGGGCGAGACGTAGAACGGCATGCCCGCGGTCACCGCGCACCTCCCGGGTTGCCCGCGCGGTCGGCGAGGATCGCGTCGACCACCCCGGCGACCGAGTCGTCGGGCAGGAACCGGGCGCCCTCGACGTCCACCAGCCCCACGGTGGGCCAGATCCGCCGCCCGACGTCCGGACCGCCGGTGGCCGAGTCGTCGTCCGCGGCGTCGTAGAGGGCCTCGACGGCGACCCGGGTGGCCTGCGCCTGCGCGAGGCCCGGCCGCAACAGCTTCTTCAGCGCGCCGCGGGCGAACAGCGAGCCCGACCCCACGCTGTGGTGGTCGTGCTCCTCGTAGCACCCGCCGGTGACGTCGTAGGAGAAGATGCGCCCGGTGCCGAGGGAGGTGTCGAAGCCGGAGAACAGCGGCACGACCGTCAGGCCCTGCATCGCCATCCCGAGGTTGCCCCGGACCATCGTCGAGAGCCGGTTCGCCTTGCCCTCGAGGGACATCAGCTCGCCCTCGATCTTCTCGTAGTGCTCCAGCTCGACCTGGAAGAGCCGCACCAGCTCGATGGCCAGGCCCGCGGTGCCGGCGATGCCCACGAGGGAGAACTCGTCGGTCGCGAAGACCTTCTCCATGTCCCGGTTGGCGATGACGTTGCCCATCGTGGCGCGCCGGTCACCGGCCATGAGCACGCCGCCGTCGTAGGTCAGCGTGACGATGGTCGTGCCGTGCGGTGCCTCCACCGCACCCCCGGGCGGGAGCGGGCGGCGGCTCGGCAGCAGCACCGGGGCGTGCGCGGCGAGGAACTCGCTGAAGGACGAGGAGCCGGGGGTGAGGTAGGCCGAGGGCAGGCGCCCGGCGTTCGCGCTCGCGGTCACTGGCCGCCCTTCTGCACGAAGCCGCGCACGAACTCCTCCGCGTTGGACTCCAGGACGCCGTCGATCTCGTCGAGGATGTCGTCGATGTCGCTGTCCAGCCTCTCCTTGGTCGCGCTCTCCGCCGCGGCCGCCGGCTCCGGCACGTCCTCGGGGCCGTCCTCGCGCCGCGAGGGCTTGACCTGCTCCTGGCCCGCCATGTCGGCTCCTTCACCACTGGGTGCCCGGACGCCGACACCCCGGGTCGGGGTGCGGCGCTCACCTCACTCCCGAGCCTAGTCGGCGCCCCCGAACGGCCGCCCGGAGTCCCCGGGTGCGTCGGCGAGCCCCGCGAGCAGGGCCTCGACGTCGGGAGCCCCCAGGACGACGTCACCCACGCTGTCGCGGGTGCCCCGCAGCGGCTCCAGCATCGGGACCCGCTGCAGCGACCGCTGCCCCGGCACCTCCAGGATGACCGAGTCCCACGAGGCGGCGACGACGGCGTCGGGGAACCGCCGCAGGCAGGTGCCCCGGAACCAGGCCCGGGTGTCCTCCGGTGGCTCGGTGGTCGCCCGCGCGGCCTCGGACTCGGCGACGAGGCTCTCGACGCGGCCCGTGGCCGCGAGGCGGTGCGCCAGCCCACGGTCGGCGCGCACGTCGGACCACTGGATGTCGACCGCCTTGAGCCGGGGGTCGTGCCAGGCCAGGCCGTCGCGCTCGCGGTACCCCTGAAGGACGGCGAGCTTGGCCACCCAGTCGACCTCCCGGCGGGCCTCCATGGGGTCCCGACCGAGCCGGTCGAGCACGGTGCCCCACCAGTGCATGACCTCCGCCGTGTCGACGTCCAGCTCGCCGGCCCACCGCTGCTCCAGGTACTTCCCCGCCAGCTCGTGGTAGCGCCAGAGCAGCTCCAGGGCCCGCAGGCGGGTCCCGTCGCGCAGCGTCACCACGGTGGCCAGCGTCGGGTCGTGGGACACGGCGTGCAGCGTCGCCACCGGCCGGTCGACCGTGAGGTCCTCGACGATGAAGTCGTCCTCGATCATCGCCAGGACCAGCGAGGTGGTGCCCATCTTGAGCAGGTTCGCGACGTCGCAGTGGTTGGCGTCACCGAGGATGACGTGCAGCCTGCGGTACCGGTCCGCGACGGCGTGCGGCTCGTCGCGGGTGTTGATGATCGGCCGCTTGAGGGTGGTCTCGAGCCCCACCTCGCACTCGAAGAAGTCGCTGCGCTGGGCGAGCTGGTAGCCCGGCTTGCCGGAGTCCACCCCGAGGCCGACCCGGCCCGAGCCACACATCACCTGGCGAGCGACGAGGAACGGCGTGAGGTGCCGGACGATGTCGGCGAAGGCCGTGCGCCGCGACATCAGGTAGTTCTCGTGCGTGCCGTAGGAGGCGCCCTTGCCGTCGGTGTTGTTCTTGTACAGGTTCACCCCGGGCGGCACGGTGGAGAGCCGGCGCACCGCCTCCCGCATGACCAGCTCACCGGCGCGGTCCCACACCACGGCGTCGCGGGGGTTGGTCACCTCGGGCGAGCTGTACTCGGGGTGCGCGTGGTCGACGTAGAGCCGGGCGCCGTTGGTCAGGACGACGTTGGCCAGGGTGGGGTCCTCGACGTCGGTCAGCTGGCTCGGGTGCGCGACCCCGCGCCCCATGTCGTAGCCGCGCGCGTCCCGCAGCGGCGCCTCGTCGGCGTAGTCCCAGGCCGCGCGCGCCGGGCGCACCCCCTGGCTCAGCGCGTATGCCGTGACCACGTCACCGGAGCGGACCATCGGGTTCGCCAGGGGGTCACCGGGCACGGAGATGCCGTACTCCGTCTCGATCCCCATGACCCGGCGCACCGTCATGCCTCGACAGTACGTGAGGAAGCCGGGAGCCGCGGGGGGCACGCCCGTGCGCCCCCGGCATACTGACGACCGTGCGCGACTACCGGGGCATGTCCCCGTTGACGACCCTCACGGTGGCGTTGGTCGACGCGCTGGACACGCCGGTCGAGCGGCTCGACCGGGACGGCATCGTCCGGGCCCGCGCGGAGACCGTCCCCGCGCGGGCGCCGTTCACGTGGGTGACCGGCCCGGTGCGCCGGGAGGTCGCGGTCTTGGCGGCCGCGGCCCCGGTCCGCGACGGGACTCCGGTGCCGCTGCGGGTGCACCGTCCCGTGGTGCCCCACGCCGGCCCGCTGCCGGTGGTCGTACACCTGCACGGCGGTGGCTGGGTGCTCGGCAGCCCGATGGGCTACGACCCGCTGTGCAGCCACCTGGCCGCCGAGCTGCCCGCCCTGGTCGTCAGCGTCGAGTACCGGATGGCGCCGGAGCACCCCGCCCCCACCGCCGCGCACGACTGCGTCGACGCCACCCGGTGGGTGGCCGGGCACGCCGGCGGGCTCGGCGGGGACGGCACCCGCATGGCCGTCGCCGGGGACTCCGCTGGCGGCAACCTCGCCGCGGTGGTCGCCCAGGTCCTGCGGGACGAGGGCGGGCCGGCGCTCGCCGCCCAGGCGCTGATCTACCCGGCGACCGACATGACCATGTCCTCGCCGTCGGTCACGGAGCAGTCCAACCGTCCCATCCTCAGCCGGCGGTCGATGGACGCCTTCCGCGACCACTACTGCCCCCCGGGCACCGACCTGACCGACCCGGTCGTGTCACCGCTGTTCGGTCGGCTGGACGGGCTGCCGCCCGCGCTGGTCCAGACGGCCGACCTCGACCCCATCCGCGACGACGGCATCCGGTATGCCGTGGCGCTGCGGGCCGCCGGCGTGCCGGCGCGGCTGACGAACTACCGGCGGGTGCCGCACGGCTTCGCCTCCTTCCCGCTGGTGACCCCGGTGGGCCGGGCGCAGCGCGCCGAGCTCGTCGGCTTCCTCCGTGCCCAGCTCACCGCCGACGGCGGGCCCGCCGGGGGGGCGACTCCCACCCGGGAGGCGACGCCCGCCGGGGAGGCGACTCCCACCCGCGAGGCGACGCCCGCCGGGGGCGCGAGGTGAGCGCGGTGGTCGCGGCGCTCCTGGACGCCGTGCTCGTCGTCGTCTTCGCGGCCGTCGGCCGGCGCAGCCACGCGGAGGGCCTCGACCTGGCGGGCACCGCCCGCACTGCCGCGCCGTTCCTCGCCGGTGCGGTCGCCGGCTGGGCCGTGGCGCTGCTGACCCTGGGGTCGGGGCCGCGGTCGCTGGTCTTCGGCCTGGTGGTCGTCGTGGCCACGGTGGTCATCGGGATGCTGCTGCGGGTGGTGCTCGGTGACGGGACGGCGCCGTCCTTCGTCGTGGTGGCGACGACGTTCCTCACGGTCGCGCTGCTCGGCTGGCGGCTCGTGGCTCGCTGGCTCGGCTGACCGGACGCGACCGGCGGTCCCGACGGCGCTCGGACGCGGAAACCTGCGTCGGACGCGGAACCTTGCGTCGGACGCCCCTATGACCGCGTCCGGTGAGACCCTCTGCGTCCGGGCTGGACCCGCCCCCGCCGCGCCGCCCGGGGGCTGCCAGGGCGCGGGCACGGCATACCGGCGCGTGCGTCGCACCACACCCGGGCCGGTGCGGTGCACTTGACGCGACCGGCGGGTCCCGACGGCGCTGGGACGCGGAACCTTGCATCGGACGCCCCTATGACCGCGTCCGGTGAAACCTTCTGCGTCCGGGCTGGACCCGGCCCCCGCCGCGCCGCCCGGGGGCTGCCAGGGCGCGGGCACGGCATACCGGCGCGTGCGTCGCACCACACCCGGGCCGGTGCGGTGCCACCCGACCCGGCCGGCGGGTCCCGACGGCGCTCGGACGCGGAACCTTGCGTCGGACGCGCGTATGACCGCGTCCGGTGAGACCTTCTGCGTCCGGGCTGGACCCGCCCCCGCCGCGCCGCCCGGGGGCTGCCAGGGCGCGGGCACGGCATACCGGCGCGTGCGTCGCACCACACCCGGGCCGGTGCGGTGCACTTGACGCGACCGGCGCGTCCCGACGGCGCTCGGACGCGGAACCTTGCATCGGACGCCCCTATGACCGCGTCCGGTGAAACCTTCTGCGTCCGGGCTGGACCCGGCCCCCGCCGCGCCGCCCGGGGGCCTACAGGTACTGGCCGGTGTTGGCCACCGTGTTGATGGAGCGGCCCGGCTCGCTGCCCGCCTTGGTCTTGATCAGCGTGCGGATGTAGACGATCCGCTCACCCTTCTTGCCGGAGATCCGGGCCCAGTCGTCCGGGTTGGTGGTGTTGGGCAGGTCCTCGTTCTCCTTGAACTCGTCCAGGCAGCTCTGCATGAAGTGCTCCACCCGCAGCCCGCGCTGGCCCGTGGTGAGGAGGTCCTTGATGGCCATCTTCTTGGCCCGGTCGACGATGTTCTGGATCATCGCCCCGGAGTTGAAGTCCTTGAAGTAGAGGATCTCCTTGTCGCCGCCGGCGTAGGTCACCTCGAGGAAGCGGTTCTCCTCGTCCTCGGCGTACATCCGGGTGACCACCGCGGTGAGCATCGCGTCCACCGTCGCCGCCGGGTCACCGCCGTTCTCCGCGAGGTCCTCCGGGTGCAGCGGCAGCTCGGCGGTGAGGTACTTGCTGAAGATGTCCCGGGCGCTCTCGGCGTCCGGCCGCTCGATCTTGATCTTCACGTCCAGCCGGCCCGGGCGCAGGATCGCCGGGTCGATCATGTCCTCGCGGTTGCTCGCACCGATGACGATGACGTTCTCCAGGCCCTCGACGCCGTCGATCTCCGAGAGCAGCTGGGGGACGATGGTGGTCTCGACGTCCGAGGAGACGCCCGACCCGCGGGTGCGGAAGAGGCTGTCCATCTCGTCGAAGAAGACGACGACGGGGAAGCCCTCGTTGGACTTCTCCCGGGCGCGCTGGAAGATGACCCGGATGTGGCGCTCGGTCTCCCCGACGTACTTGTTCAGCAGCTCCGGGCCCTTGATGTTGAGGAAGTAGCTCTTCCCCGACGGCCGACCCTCCTTCTCCGCGATCTTGCGGGACAGCGAGGCGGCGACCGCCTTGGCGATCATCGTCTTGCCGCAGCCGGGCGGGCCGTAGAGGAGCACGCCCTTGGGCGGCTTGAGCTGGTGCTCCTTGAAGAGGTCGGGATGCAGGTAGGGCAGCTCGACCGCGTCACGGATGGCCTCGATCTGCCCGGTGAGGCCGCCGATGTCGCCGTAGTCGATGTCGGGGACCTCCTCGAGCACGAGGTCGGCCACCTCGGCCCGGGGGATCCGCTCGTGGACGAAGCCGGTGCGGGGCTCGAGCAGCAGCGCGTCACCCGCCCGGATCCGCTCGCCGGCCAGCGGCGCCGCCAGCCGGCAGACGCGCTCCTCGTCGGCGTGCGCGACGACGAGGACGCGGTCGTCCTCGAGCATCTCCTTGACCAGCACGACCTCGCCGGTGCGCTCGTAGCCGTGCGCCGCCACGACGTTCATGGCCTCGTTCAGCATGACCTCGCGGCCCGGCTCCAGGTCCGCCTCCGCGATGGCGGGGCTGACGGCGACGTGCATCTTGCGTCCACCGGTGAGGATGTCGACCGTGCCGTCCTCGAAGGTCTCGACCAGGGTGCCGTACGCCGCCGGGGGCTGGCCCAGCCGGTCCACCTCGGCCTTGAGGGTCACGATCTGCTCGCGCGCCTCCCGCAGGGTCCGCACGAGCCGGTCGTTCTGGGCGGACATGGTCGACATCTGCGAGCGCAGCGAGGCCACCGTCCGCCCGAGGGTGCGGGTGTCCGTGGGGCCGAGTGGTTCCGGCTCGGGGGCGTGGCTGTCGTCGGGGCGGCTGATCTCGCTCATCGCGCCTCCTGGCTCGCATGGGACGGCACTGCGTGCCGTCCTGCACCGACCCTAACCCGGGCAGGGCTCCCTCGGTGGTGGCGACTCAGGTCACGGAACGGCGCACTTTGCGCACCCGCTTCTCCGAGGGCACCCGCTCGCCGAGCTCCTCGGCCGTCCACGCCGCGTCCTCCGGGGCGCTCGCCGCCTGCTCCTGGGCCGCGGCGTACCCCCGTCCCGGGCGGCGCCTGCGCAGCGGCGGGGCCCCCCCCGGGGCGAGGCGCCGGGTGGTGATCAGGAAGCCGGTGTGGCCGTGCATGCGGTGCTCGGGTCGCACGGCGAGCCCCTCGAGGTGCCATCCCCGCACCAGGGACTCCCACGCCTGCGGCTCGGTGAAGACGCCCGAGTCACGCACCGCCTCGGCCACCCGGGAGAGCTGGGTCGTGGTCGCGACGTAGCAGATGAGCACCCCGCCCGGGGCGAGCGCGGCCGCGACCACCTCCAGGCACTCCCACGGGGCGAGCATGTCGAGGACCACCCGGTCGACGCAGCCGTCCTCGGCATGCTGCGGCAGGGCCTCGACGAGGTCGCCCACGGTGACCGTCCACGCCGGGTGGTCCGTGCCGAAGAACACGCGCGCGTTGGCGACGGCGATGTCGGCGAAGTCCTCCCGCCGCTCGAAGGAGAGCAGCCGACCCTGGTCCCCCACCGCCCGCAGGAGGGACATCGACAGCGCCCCGGAGCCGACCCCGGCCTCGACCACGACGGCGCCCGGGAAGACGTCCGCCATGGTGACCACCTGGCCGGCGTCCTTGGGGTAGACGACGGCGGCGCCGCGCGGCATCGACATGACGTAGTCCGAGAGGAGGGGGCGCAGCGCCAGGTACTCCACGCCGGTGGTGTTGGTCACCGTCGAGCCGTCCGGGACGCCGAGGAGGTCGTCGTGGGCGAGGAAGCCGCGGTGGGTGTGGAACTGCTTCCCGGCGCCCAGGGTGATCGTGGACAGCCGACCCCGGGTGTCGGTGAGCTGCACCCGCTCCCCCTCGGCGAAGGGGCCGCGCCGCCGCGCGGCTCCGGTCGCTGTCATGGCGGGCAGTCTAGGAGTCGGCCAGCGCGCCGTTGAGCGCGTCCGCGCCGACCACCCCCCACGGCCGGCCCCCCGAGGTGAGCACGGCCAGCCCCCAGCGCGTCGTCTGCATCGCGAGGACGACGTCGGTGACGTCGGCACCGGCGTCCGCCTCGACGAGGCACCCGTCCGGCACCCGGGTGGCGACCGCGGAGACCGGCAGGGACGGGTCGAGGGCCGCCAGCTCGCGGCCGTCCGGCAGCGGCAGCAGGACGAGCGTGGGCCGCCCGGCGGCGTCCGGGCAGACGACCAGGTGCCCCTGCCGCAGTGCCGTCCCGAGCGGGGTGTCCGGCGCCAGCGCCGCCACCGGGGCGGCCACGTCGCCCACCCGCACCCGGCCGAGCGCCCGCCGCGCCCGCCCGCCCTGGATGGCGGAGCTGGCTCCGACCCAGAGGAACCCCGCGACGAGCACCGCCCAGAAGACCGAGAAGAGCACGACCGGCGTACCGGAGACCAGCGGCGGCACGAGCACGGCCGCGACGACCAGCAGCGCGAGGACCCGCCCGCTCCACCCGGCCGCGACCAGCCCGCGGTCCCGGCGCCCGGTCGCCGCCCACACCGCCGCGTCCACGATCTGGCCGCCGTCCAGCGGCAGCCCGGGGAGCAGGTTGAACACCGCGAGCAGGAGGTTGAACCAGACCGCGCCCCACAGCAGCAGCCCCACGACGCCGTCCGACGCGACGAACAGGCCGGCGCCGGCCGCCAGCGCGGCCAGCGCGAGGTTGGCGAGCGGTCCGCACACGGCGATCAGCGCGGACCGGGCGGGTGTCACCCCCCGCGGGTCGTAGGCCGTGTGGCCGCCCCAGAGGTCCGCGACCACCCGGTGCACCACCAGCCCGAGCCTGCGGGCCGTCACCGCGTGTGCGGCCTCGTGGACCAGGACCGCGACGAGCAGGGTGAGCGCGCGGCCGGCACCGACCAGGTATGCCGTGGCGCCCAGCTCCCGCAGGTCACCGGCGGTGATCACGGTGACCACGACGGCCAGCAGCAGCCAGCTCGCGCCGACGTAGACCGGGACACCGGCCACCGTGGCGACCCGCAGGCCGGGGCCGGAACGCTCCCCGGACGGCGTGTCGGACATGTGCCGGAACCCTACCCGCCGCGCCCGTGGACGAGGCCGGGCCGACGGCGACCCGGCACGGGCCCGGTGCCGGACGCCCGACCGGCGTGCCCCGACCGGCATACTTGGGTGGCCAAGCCTGCCGCGCCGCGCCCAGCGTGCCGCGCGACCGTGAGCCACCCGAGGACCTCCCGTGACCCAGCCCCACCACCGACCCGACGCCACCGCCGAGCTCACCGCGGCCCTGGGCGAGCGCGTGCTCGTCCTCGACGGCGCCATGGGGACCCTCATCCAGCGCGAGGAGCTCTCCGAGGCGGACTACCGCGGCGAGCGCTTCGCCGACTGGCCGTCGGACGTGCGCGGCAACAACGACCTGCTGGTCCTCACCCAGCCGGACCTGGTCCGCCGGCTCCACACGGCATACCTGGAGGCCGGTGCCGACCTCGTCGAGACCAACACGTTCAACGCCCAGCGCATCTCGCTCGCCGACTACGGCATGGCGGAGCTCGCCGCCGAGATGAACCTCGCGGCGGCCCGGCTGGCGCGCGAGGCGGCCGACGCGGTGGCGAGCGCCACCGGCCGCCCGCTCTGGGTCGTCGGGGCGCTCGGGCCCACCAACCGCACCGCGTCGATCTCCCCCGACGTCAGTGACCCCGGAGCCCGCAACGTCACCTACGACGAGCTGGTGGGCGCCTACCTCGAGCAGGCCCGCGGCCTCGTCGACGGGGGCGCCGACGTCCTGATGGTGGAGACGGTGTTCGACACCCTCAACGCCAAGGCGGCGATCTTCGCCCTGGAGACCCTGTTCGAGGAGGAGGGCCGGCGCTGGCCGGTGATGGTGTCCGGCACCATCACCGACGCCTCCGGCCGCACCCTGTCCGGGCAGGTCACCGAGGCGTTCTGGTACTCGGTGCGGCACGCCCGCCCGCTGACGGTCGGCCTGAACTGCGCCCTGGGCGCGGAGGAGCTGCGGCCCTACGTCGCCGAGCTGTCCCGCCTCGCCGACTGCCACGTCTCCGCACACCCCAACGCCGGGCTGCCCAACGCCTTCGGGGAGTACGACGAGACGCCGGAGCACATGGCCGGGGTGGTCGGGGAGTTCGCCGGGAGCGGCCTGGTCAACGTCGTCGGCGGCTGCTGCGGCACCACGCCCGAGCACATCGCCGCGCTCGCGGCCGCCGTGGCCGGACGCCCCCCGCGGGTGCCCCCCGCCGTGCCGCCAGCGCTCCGGCTGGCCGGCCTGGAGCCGCTGGTGGTCGACGAGGACTCGCTCTTCGTCAACATCGGCGAGCGGACCAACGTCACCGGCTCGGCCCGCTTCCGGCGCCTGGTCACCGAGGGCGACTACCCGGCCGCCCTCGGGGTCGCCCGCCAGCAGGTCGAGGCCGGCGCGCAGGTGCTCGACGTCAACATGGACGAGGGGATGCTGGACGGGGTGGCCGCCATGGAGCGGTTCCTCACCCTCGTCGCCAGCGAGCCGGACATCAGCCGCGTGCCGCTGATGATCGACTCGAGCAAGTGGGAGGTCATCGAGGCCGGCCTGAAGGTGACCCAGGGCAAGCCGATCCTCAACTCCATCTCGATGAAGGAGGGCGAGGGTCCCTTCCTCGCCCAGGCCCGGCTGGCCCGCAAGTACGGCGCGGCGCTCGTGGTCATGGCGTTCGACGAGCAGGGCCAGGCGGACAACCTGCAGCGGCGCCGGGAGATCTGTGCGCGGGCCTACCGGCTGCTGGTGGACGAGGTGGGCTTCCCGGCCCAGGACGTCGTCATCGACCCCAACATCTTCGCGCTCGCGACCGGCATCGAGGAGCACGCGGCCTACGGCACCGACTTCATCGAGGCGAGCCGCTGGATCAAGGCCAACCTGCCGCACGCCCTGGTCTCCGGGGGGGTCTCCAACGTCTCGTTCAGCTTCCGCGGCAACAACGCGGTGCGGGAGGCGATCCACGCCGTCTTCCTCTTCCACGCCATCCGCGCCGGCCTCGACATGGGCATCGTCAACGCCGGTGCCCTGCAGCCCTACGACACGGTCGAGGAGGGGCTGCGGGAGGCGATCGAGGACGTCGTCCTCGACCGCCGCGCCGACGCGACCGAGCGGCTGCTCACCATCGCGGAGCAGTACCGCGCCACCGGGGCCGGCCCCGAGGCCGCCGCGGAGGAGTGGCGCACCCTGCCGCTGGGCGAGCGGATCACCCACGCGCTCGTCAAGGGCATCGACGAGCACGTCGTGGAGGACACCGAGGCGCTGCGGGCGGAGGTGGCGGCGGCCGGCGGCCGGCCGATCGAGGTCATCGAGGGCCCGCTGATGGAGGGCATGAACGTCGTCGGCGACCTGTTCGGCGAGGGCCGGATGTTCCTCCCGCAGGTGGTCAAGTCGGCCCGGGTGATGAAGAAGGCCGTCGCCCACCTCGTGCCCTACATCGAGGAGGAGCGCGCCAAGGACCCGGACGCGGCCGCGGATGGGACCCGGGGGCGGATCGTCATGGCGACGGTCAAGGGCGACGTCCACGACATCGGCAAGAACATCGTCGGCGTGGTGCTGCAGTGCAACAACTACGACGTCGTCGACCTCGGCGTGATGGTGCCGACCCAGAAGATCCTCGACACCGCCAAGGACGTCGGCGCCGACATCATCGGCCTCTCCGGACTCATCACCCCCTCGCTGGACGAGATGGTCCGGGTCGCCGCGGAGATGGAGCGGCAGGGCTTCGAGCTGCCGCTGCTCCTCGGCGGCGCGACGACCTCGCGCGCGCACACCGCCGTCAAGGTCGACCGGCAGTACCACGGGCCGGTCGTGTGGGTGAAGGACGCCTCGCGCTCGGTGCCGGTGGCCAGCCGGCTGCTCGGCCCCGGCCCGCAGCGCCAGGAGTTCCTCGAGACGGTCCGGGCCGACTTCGACGCCATCCGGACCCGCCACGCTGCCAAGGGGTCCGAGCGGCCGCTCGTGCCGCTCGCGCAGGCGCGGGTCGCGCGCACCCCGGTGGACTGGACGGCATACCAGCCGGTCCGCCCGCACCTGCTCGCCCGGCAGGCGGCGGACGTGTGGACCGGGCCGCCGGACGACCACTGGCACCGGGCCGCGACCCAGTTCACCCGGGTGTTCGAGGACTACCCGCTGGAGGAGCTGCGCCGCTACATCGACTGGACGCCGTTCTTCTCGACGTGGGAGATCACCGGGCGCTACCCGGACGTGCTGAGCAACCCGGCCACCGGCGAGGCGGCCCGGCGGCTGTTCGAGGACGCCCAGGCGATGCTGGACCGGGTGGTCGCCGAGCGGTGGCTGACGGCCAAGGGTGTCGCCGGGCTCTTCCCGGCCAACGCGGTCGGTGACGACATCGAGGTGTATGCCGACGAGGGCCGCGCGCACGTCCTCACCCGGCTGCACGGGCTGCGGCAGCAGGGCCGCCACCGCGACGGCGTGCCCAACCGCAGCCTCTCCGACTACGTCGCGCCGAAGGAGACCGGGCTGCGCGACCACGTCGGGGGGTTCACGGTGACGGCCGGGCACGGGGTGGCCGAACGGGTGGCCGCCTTCCGCGAGGCGTACGACGACTACTCCGCCATCCTGCTGGAGTCGCTGGCGGACCGGCTGGCGGAGGCGTTCGCGGAGCGGCTGCACGAGCGGGTCCGGACCGAGCTGTGGGGGCACTCCCCCGACGAGCGGCTGGACGAGAACGGGCTGCTCGCGGAGCGCTACGTCGGCATCCGGCCCGCGCCGGGGTACCCCGCGTGTCCCGACCACACCGAGAAGGAGACGCTCTTCGGGCTGCTCGAGGCGACCGAGCGGATCGGGGTGACGCTCACCGAGTCGATGGCGATGTCGCCGGGTTCGTCGGTCAGCGGGTGGTACTTCGCCCACCCGCAGAGCCAGTACTTCGTCGTCGGCCGGGTCGGCCGCGACCAGGTCGAGGACTACGCCGCCCGCAAGGGGTGGACGCTGGCCGAGGCCGAGCGCTGGCTCGGCCCCAACCTCGGCTACGAGCCCGAGTCCTAGGACCCGCAGGTATGCCGGCCGGCCGCCGGCTCCGTGCCGGTCGCCGGTCGCGCGTCGGCGGCTCGCTGGGGACGGCTGCCGGCCGCTGTCGGTGGGCCGACATACGGTGTGTCCCATGATCGCCGCGCTGTCACCGAGTCGGGCCGCCGACTTCAAGCAGTGCCCGCTGCTCTTCCGCTTCCGGACCATCGACCGGCTGGACGGCCCGCCCTCACCGGCCGCGGCGCGCGGCACCCTCGTGCACGCGGTGCTCGAGCACCTCTTCGAGTTGCCTGCCGAGCAGCGCACCCCGGAGGCGGCGGTGGCGCTGCTGGAGCCGCGCTGGCGCGAGCTCACCGAGGAGCGGCCGGAGCTCGCGGGGATGGTCGCCGACGCCGACGACCTCGACGAGGAGTCGTGGCTGCGTGACGCCGGGGTCCTCGTCGAGCGCTGGTTCGGGCTGGAGGACCCCACCCGGCTGGAGCCCGCCGAGCGGGAGCTCTACGTCGAGACCGAGCTCGCCCCCGTCGACGGGGGTGAGGGGCTGGTGCTACGGGGCTACGTCGACCGGCTCGACGTCGCCCCCGACGGCGCGATGCGGGTGGTCGACTACAAGACCGGACGGGCGCCGCGGGAGGCGTTCGAGGGCAAGGCGCTGTTCCAGATGAAGTTCTACGCGCTGGTGCTGTGGCGGCTGCACGGCGAGGTGCCCAGGCTGCTCCAGCTCGTCTACCTCGGCGACGGGGAGATCGTGCGCTATGAGCCTGACGAGCGCGACCTGCTGGCGCTGGAGCGCAACGTGCGGGCGGTGTGGCAGGCCATCGGCCGCGCCGCCGCGACCGGCGACTGGCGGCCGCGGGTGTCCCGGCTCTGCGACTGGTGCGACTTCCGCGAGCTCTGCCCGGAGTTCGGTGGCACCCCGCCGCCGCTCCCCGAGGGGGCGGGCGTGGTCGCGTTGGACCCGGCCCGCAGCGGCCTCGCCGTCCCCGCCGACGACTAGCCGCCGGGGGAAATCCGGCCGTATGCCGGGAGGTCTCCTGGTGAGGTCGGCTCGCCCTGCCCCGCCGGCTTGCCCTGCGTGGTCGGCTGGTGGCGCCACCGGCCGGGCGGGTCAGCGCGGGTGCCCGGCGCCTTTCCCCCCTGACCACCGGCGCGGGGGACGGTCACGAGCCGCCGGACTCCGGCGAGGAACACGGCCGCCGTCCGGTGCTTGGCCGGTCGCCGGCGCATCGCGCGTCTCGGCTCCCACGGGGGCACCCCACGGGGGCACCCCACGGGGGCACCCCACGGCGGAGGCCCCGGCGCGCTGGTGCGGGCCGGGGCCACTGCGAACCAGCCGGCGATCCCCGGGTCCTGCGAGGATCACCGTTCCGCGGCGGTGAGGTCGTCTGTGGGGGATCGCTTCCGCATCGACGTCGTGGAACTCCGCTGGGCCGGGGGCGGGACGGTGGGGGGGAGTGTCCCGCTGGCCGCACAGCGACCCGTCGTCGCCCATCGGAACGGCACCGGACCCGTGCAAGCATGGCGGCGTGGTCGTCGTCGTCACCGGAGCCAACGGTTTTGTCGGGTCTCGCCTGTGCCGCGCCCTCGCCGACCGGGGTGTGAGTGTCCGCGCGCTGGTGCGCCGACCCGGCGCGGCGCCGGCGCTGCCCGGTGTCGCGGAACAGGTCGGCGACTTCGCCGATCCCGACGTCGCCGCCGCGGTCCTCGCCGGCGCAGACGCGGCGGTCACCACGGTGCACCCGATGGGCAGCGACGAGCGGGTGCAGCGCCGCGTCGGCGTGGAGGGCACCACGACGTTCGCCCGGGCTGCCGCCGCAGCCGGGGTGGAGCTGCTGGTGCACGTCTCGACCGCCGCCGTCTACGACCGCTCACCCGGTGTCGGTGACGTCGACGAGTCCGCGCCGCTCGTCGGTGACGACGCCGGCGACTACCCCGTCACCAAGCGCGACACCGACCTCGCCCTGGCGTCCGTCGACGGACTGACGCGAGTGCTGCTGCGCCCCCCGGCGATCCTCGGCCCGGGAGAGAGCTCCATCTGGAACACCCTGCGGCCGGCGGTGATCCGCGAGCACGAGGCTGCGCGTCACGCCGCGCCCGGCCAGAGCTTCGCTTGGGTGCACGTCGACGACCTCGTGACCCTTGCCGCCGACGTCCTGACGGGCCGCGTGGCCACCTCTCCTGGCCCCTCGAGCGGACCGGTGCCCGACGCCTGCACCCCGGTCAACGTCGCAGCCGGCCCGGCGACCGTCCGTGACTACTACAACACGGTCACCCGCGCCGTCGGTGTCACGCCGGTCTGGGACGACCAGGAGGCGTGGACCGGCCGGCTGCTCGCCAAGCGCGCTCACCGCTGGGGCTGGACTCCCACGGTCGCGCTTGCCCAGGCTCTCGAGGAGATCGCCGCCGGTCTGCGGTGACCGTCGGCCGGTCAGGTCCTGAGCGGTCGTGGGCGACGTGATCCGTCAGGCGCCCGTCAGCCCATCCGAAGGAGGAACTCGTTGCCGTCGGGGTCGGCCAGCACGACGTAGCCCACCTGGTGCTTTGGCAACCGAGCCGCACCCAAGGACAGCCGTTCGACCTACCCTCCGAGAGCACCGTCCACGGCGAACAGCTCCAGGCGCTGCGGGTTCCTCGCCTCCTTCGGCGTCAGCGGGGGGCCACCCCGTCCGATCTTGGTACCGCGGACTGGCGACTGGATCGCTGTCTCCTCGTCCTGGTCCCACACCAGCGGCCAGCCCAGCACCCGGCTCCAGAACAGGCCGACCTCACGGGTGCCATCGCAGGACAGCTCGCCGAGGAAGCCGCAGCCGGCGAGGTAGGCGTTGCCCGGCTCGATCACGCAGAACTCGTTGCCCTCCGGGTCGGCCAGCACGACGTGACCTTCCCCCGGGCGCTGCCCGACGTCGAGGTGCGCCGCGCCGAGCCGGAGCGCCGTGTCCACGGTGTGATGCTGGTCGTCGTGGTCGGCGCTGGTCAGGTGCAGATGCATACGGCGACCCCGCCGGGGAATCCCCGCGCGTGCGTGGACGAAGCGCAGCCCGAGCTGAGTCTGCGCACCGGGCAGGAGCACGCCACCGTTGTCGTCGACCACCCGCTGGCCCAACACAGTCGCCCAGAACCGCGCCAGATTGGCCGGGTCCGCGGCGTCGAAGGCCACCGCCACGAGTTGCGACGACATTCCCGCACCGGAGACCCGTGGCGACCTCGGCACCGGACGGTGCCACAGCGCGAGACCTGGACCTGGTCGGCTTGTGCGAGGCCGGCTTCCGCACGAGCGTCGAAGGCTCGCGCTGGTCGTCGTGAATGGCGTACGCCCGACGACGGGCCTGGACTTCGGCCTCATCGCAGATGTGACAGGTCGGCCCGTCGAGCGCCTTACCGTGTCCGGACGAGGGCCTCGACCAAGAGCTCGCTTCGCCAGCGGCTCACCGCCCACGCCCGCGAGCACTGGCCCGCCATCACCGAGCTTCAGCTCCGGTACCGAGCCGGGTTCGCCTACATCGACGCCGTCCTCGGCGACGGCCAGGTACAGCCGCTGTGCCGACTGCGCTACGCCGGCTCGGCACGACTGTGGGGCTTCGCCATGTACCGGGCCAGCCACGACGACT
>DASQFD010000044.1:0-60685 GCA_035633255.1 Dermatophilaceae bacterium | reverse complement strand
CAGTGCCGCGAGCATCGCCTCGGTGCCGTGCGCCGCGGCGAGGGTGTTCAGCTCGGCCAGCTCCGGCCCGAGCCGGGTGTGCCCGGCCCCGGCGGCACCGGCGATGAACGCCTCCGCGACCGGGCCGAGCGCACAGAAGTCCTTCTCCGCAACGGTTCTCGGGCGAATCGCCCGCGCCGGTGCCGCAGCCCGCGGCCCGCCGTAGTGCTCGTCCAGGATCGAGGCCTCACCCGGCGCGGTCAGCGGATGCTGCGCGTACACCTCACCGGTGGCCGCGTCGAGGATGATCACCCGGGGCCCGTCCATGACCACCGCTACCTGGCTCCCACGCAGCCGGGTCGGCACCGAGTACCGGGCCGAGCCGAGCCGGACCGTGGACAGCTTGTCCACCTTCCGGGTCACCGGCGCCGGCCCGATGCTCGGACGCAGCGAGGGCACCGGCGTGAGCACCTCCCGCTCAGCGATCAACCGCTCGGCCGGGACCGCGCAGATCTCACTATGCACCGCCGCGTTGACCTCGGCGCACCACGCCACCGCGCGCTCGTTCGCCGCGGGCAGATCACCCAAAACCCTTGCCGCAGCCAGGTCCTGGCCGTCCTCGCCCTCACCCTCACCCTCACCGGCGTCGCCCCCGGTGAGCGCGAGCTCGACCAGCAACGGACCCAGCAGATCCTCCTTGCCGTACCCGACCAGGTTCTCCACGATTCCCTTGGACTCCGGGTCGTGCCCCTCGCAGAAGTCCGGCCGATAGCGGTAGTGCATGGCGAACCGCACGTAGTCCGAAGTCGGCACGACCCGGTTCGCCACCACCCCGCCCTTGAGGCAGCCCATCCGGTCGGCCAGCACCACCTTCGGCACCCCGCCGAGGGCCTCGAAGCACTCCGCCAGCATCGCCAACGTGGTCGCCTGCTTCTCGTCCGCGGCGAACCGCACGAACCGCACCCTCGACCACGCCAGCACCGCGCAGAAGACGTGCACCCCGGCGATCACGCCCCAGTCGATGACCAGGTGCTCGCCCGGGGACCACACCGCCGGGCGCCGACCCCGACCGTTCGCGCGCCGGTATCGCGCCTTCTCCTCGGCGACCAGCCGCCGGAAGTTGCGGTCCGAGCCCGCGTATCCCGCGATCCGTGCCCTCGGCAGCAGCCGCTTCGCGCTGGCCCGCCCGTGCCCGGCCGTGACCGCTTGAGACACCAGAGCCCGCACGTCCTCGTAGTTCGCCGGGCGAGGCGCCCGCACCGGACGCTCACTCCCGGCCTCGATGCGCTCGACCACGCGCTTGACCGTCTTGTGCGTGACGCCGCAGAGCTCCGCGGCCCCACGATAGGTACCCACCAGCTGGTGGGCGGCAACAATGTCCATCTCTTCCCTCATGTTCTTCAATGGAGCTCCTGAGCGGTGACAGTGACTGGCTAGACACCGCCACCGTCACCGCTCAGGCACTCAAGCTCACGTTCGACACGACGAGCAGAGGGTGGGGACTTCTACTTGGCCACCAGTGGGGACCTCACCTGGCCACCAGTGGGGACTTTTCCATGGCCATGGGCAGCCCCAGGCCGACTCCACCGAGCCGGCTGGGGGCTGCCGTGCCGATCTGCTTCACGAGGGGCTTCGGTGGGATGCCTGGCGAGAGACGATGCCGCTCCGTCTAGCCGATGCTCACGGGGATAGGGCGATGCCAGAACACCCCCGGAAGGGCGCGGGTGTCTGTCAGCGGCTTACGTGAGCGCTTCGCCGGAGGCCCGGGCGACGAAGGGGATCTCGCCGCGAGCCGACCATCCCGGCGGCTGCGAGTGAGCGGTTGGCGCGGTTGGATCGCTGGTCGTGGTGGTGGCTGGACGGCCTGCGGGACGGTCGAGGTTCGGGCCGTGCCCGCCAGCGGGTGAGCTGGTGAAGCCAGCCACAACTGCGGCTCGAGCATGCGCCACCGGCAGGAGAATCGTTGTCGGCGCCGTCCTCGGCTGCCTTGGCCGGCAGCGGGCGTCGATTCGATCGATGACTTGGACGGCCGGGTGGAAGGCACTGCCGTGGAAAAGGCCATGTGGCTCGTCCTCGGCGCGACCGTGATGGTCGCGTCCCTGCGCGCGGGCAGGAGCGAGCGAGCCAGGCTCGTCGCCCGGGTCGCCCTGGGGGTGTTGTTCCTCGTCTTCGGGGCGATGGTGAACGTCGCCTACCTGGTCACCGACTGGAACTCCTTCGCCGAGTTCGGTGAAATGTCCCAGTTCGCGTTCGTCCGCGACACCTGGGCATCCCTGGTGGTTCCGAACACCGGTGTGTTCATCGGGCTGCTGATCGCCGGTGAGGCCACCGCCGGCATCCTCGTGCTGTGCGGCGGACGATGTATGCAGGCCGGTCTCGTGCTGCTCCTGACCTTCCACGTAGGCCTGCTGTTCTTCGGCTGGTGGCTGTGGCTGTATGCCGTGCCGATGATCGGCGCGCTCACCCTGCTGCTGCGCGCGGAGCGACGACACCAGCACGAGCTCGCGCCACCACGACATGGTGCTCAATGGGGGGCGCCCCGGGCCGACACGGGCTCTGCGGTCGACGACGGCGGAGCCGACGCTGAGCTCACGAGCGGGCGACCACGGTGACCGCCGGCGAGGCCCCAACCAGCAGGATCATCGAGCCCGCTGGGTCGCGGCGTCCGGACCCGACGTGGGGCCTGCTGTTCAAGGCCGGCGGCTGGTCGGCGCTGCTGTACGTGCTGCTCGTGCTGGTTGCGGTGGTGCTCGTCCTAGTCGCGCCGCTCCCGCCCACCCGGGGAGCCGCACTGTTGGAGTACATCGCCTCGCATAAGGTCGTGTACCTGGTCGAACTGGTGTGCTTCGTCGGGCTGGCGGTACCCGCCCTGGTCGTGTTCAGCGCGGCGGCGGTGGCGTTGAAGGATGTGAACAAGAGCATCGCGGCCATCGGTGGCCTGTTCGGTATCGCCTCCGAGGTGATCGCCCTGGCGCTGGGCAGCAGCCCCCAGTCCCTGCACGGCGGCCTGGTCGTGCTCAGCAACACCTACCAAACTGCCGGGGGCGACACCGAACGGGCCGGGCTCTTCGGTGCGGCCGAGGCCCTCATTGCAGCCACCAACGCGGTCTCGTGGGCGGGGATCCTGACCGCGGCCGCGATCCTGCTGTTGTCCTCAATGATGCGCAGAGCGTCCTTCTTCGGACCGGTGGTCGGCACCATCGGGATGGTCGCCGGGGCGGTAGGGATCGTGTCCGAGGCGCTGCGGCCGATGATCGGCCCGGGCTACATGCTCTACGGGATCCTCCTGCCGGTCTGGTTCGCGCTGGTCGGCTGGAAGCTCCTCCACTTGGACCGTGAGGTCACCTCGTGAGCCGGGTCCGGGGCAGCCTGGAGATCGCACGCCCGGTCGAGATCGTCTTCGACGTCGTGGCCGACCAACGCAACGAGCCGAGCTACAACCCCACCATGACCGAGTCGACCAAGGTGACCCCGGGACCGGTCGGGGCCGGCACCCGGTTCGACGCCACCGTCATGAGTCGTGGCACCCCGCTGCGGGTCACGATCGAGTACACGAGCTTCGAGCGCCCGCACCGCATCGACTCCTCCAGCGTCATGGGCGGCGCCACCATGCAGGGCCACGTCCAGTGTGACCCCACACCGGCCGGCACGCGATTCTCCTGGGACTGGGTCGTGACGGTGACGGGGCCGGCCCGCTTCGCCGGCCCACTGATCGGCCTGATCGGGCGCCGCCGGGAACGAACCATCTGGACCGGCCTCAAGCTGCACCTCGAGGGCACCAACAATGAGAAGTGAACGGGACGGGAGTCAGCGTCCATGACACTGTTTGCCCGCATTGCTGTCGGGTTCTTGCTCCTCGCCCACGGCTTGGTGCACCTGCTGTATCTCGTCCCGGACCCCGCCGATCCCAAGTACCCCTTCTCGCTCACGCGGTCCTGGTTGCTCCCGCAGTCCACCCGCCGCCCCGTCGCTCTCGCGCTGATCACCGCGGTGGTGCTCGGCTTCCTCGCCTCCGCGCTTGCCCTGTGGGGCGTGCCGGGACTGGCCGGGGGCTGGTCGGGAATCACCGTCGTGGCTGCCAGCCTGTCGCTCGTGCTGCTCATGACCTTCTGGGACCGACAGCTGTGGATCGGCGTCCTCATCGACGTCCTGCTCGCTGCCGCCGCGCTGGTACGTCCCCCGTGGATGGACGCACTCCTTCGATGAGACCGGTGCCGCGATCCGGCGGCAGGTCTTTCCGGCGATGTCACGCGGGCGCACGGCGGCCAGCAGCGCCCCGGCCTCAGGGCAGTCCCTTCTTGAGCCACGCCTCGTCACGGTGCCCGGCGGGCGGCATACCGCTGGTGAGCCACACCGAAGAAGCTGGTCGGCAGCCCCCTGGAGAGCGTCCCGAGTGCTGCATGCCGACGACCGGGCGGACCCTGACCGGAGATTCAGCCTGCGCGTGGCGCTCTGAGGGCGCGGGTGCCACCGGAAGGAGCTGCTCAGGCCGCTGCTCAACCGGGGGGCCCAGGCCGCGGGGTGGGGAGGCGATCCTGGCCCGGGGTGGAGGTTGACCACTGCGGGCTGGTGCTGGCACGGACCAGGGCGCCGACGAGGAGCATGAGGACGATGACGCCTAGGGTCACCACGACGGCGGCCAAGGCTTGGCGGTGCGGGAAGGTTGTCACGCGTGGGGTGACCGGGTGGAAGCGGTGCGTCGTCATCTGTCGAGCGTGGACCGTGGGAAGTGCGGGGGCCAGCGGGCAGGCACCCGTCGTGCAGGCGGGTTTACCCCGGGACATCAGGCGCCGGCCGGGTGGACACTCGTCGTGTGTTCAGGGCACCGCAACAGCGGGCCGGTGACGCCGTCCTCGCGGCGGTGTGTCTCATCGGGTTACCGATGACGGCTGTCGCGGTTGCCGCTGACGGGTGGTGGGCGGTGCCCTCCTTGGCCGCGCAGGTGATGCTGACGCTGGTCGGGGTGCTCCTGCGGTTGGACCCGGAGATGACGCGCACCTCGACGTTGGTGCTGCTGGCAGGGTTCTTCGTAGGGGTGACCAACCTGGAGAACTCGTTGCTGGCCGGCATGAGCGGCTACTGGATCCAGATCGGCTGGACCTTCGGCTGGTGCCTGGTCCCCTTGCTGGCCCCGGTGCTGCTGAGCTACCCGAGCCCCCGGGTTGAGGCCGCTTCGGGGCGGTGGCTCGTCGCTGCGTTGTGGGTGTGGGCGCTGGTGCCGACGCTCGTCAGCTCCGCGCTGTGGCAGCCGGTGGACGAGGGAGCCGACACCGAGGACTGGCTGACGCTGTACCCCGCAACCGACTTCACGGTCTACGTAAATCGAGGCGGCCTCGTGCTCCTGGCGTGCCTCATGACGTGGTTCTGCGTCCTGCAGTGGCGTCGCTGGCGGGGGGCTCGAGGCCCGGCGCGCGCGGCCGTACGGGTCGTCGCGGCATCCGGCATCCTGCTGGCAGTGGGCCTGCTGGTGCGTGACGTGGCTCCCGTCCTGGTCTCGGCAGGCTGGATCAGCCCGGGAACAGCGGATGTCGAGGTGTGGGTGTACCCGGTCCTCGCGGCCGCCGCTCCCGCGACCCTGCTGGTCCTTGCCCTCAGAGCAGCCGCTCGCCGGTCCCTGGTCGTGGAACGCCTGCTCGCGGCGTCGGGGGACCCACTCGCCGTGCACAGGACGTTCTGCGCCGGGAGCTGGACGACGAGACGCTCACCGTGCGGTTCGCCATCGACGGGGAGTGGTTCGACGCCGACGGAACACTCGTCGGTGGGCCGGACCAACCGGGTCGCGTCGTGCGGACGCTGCTCGCTGACGCAACGACACCCGTAGCCGAGCTGTCTGCCGATGCGTGCGTGGAGCTGGACCCCGCGCGCCTGCGGGTCACGGTGTCCGCTGCGTCGCTGCTGCTGCAGAACACCCGGCTGGCCGTCGAGCGGGAGGCCCACCTGGCCGAGATCGACAGCTCGCGAAACCGCATCGTCGAAGCAGGTGTGGCCCAGCGCAGACAGCTCGAACGTGACCTGAACGACGGTGCGCAGCAGCGACTGCTCGCGGTCCTGGCCACGCTGTCCCGAGCCACGCTCGCCGAGGGCGACGCAGCGATCAAACCCGTCGTGGAGCAGGCTCGCGAGGAGCTGTCGACCGCGCTCGAGGAGCTGCGCAACCTGGCCAAGGGCATCCACCCGGCGATGCTGAGCCAAGGGGGGCTCGGTGCCGGGCTCACCACCCTGGCGGGCCCCAGCGGGCGAGTCCTGCTCTCCCTGGACCAGTCACTGAGGGACGGCCTGCGGCTCCCCGCGGCGGTGGAGACGACGGCCTACTTCGTCGTCGCCGAGGCGTTGGCGAACACCCTCAAGCACACCTCGGAAGCCCAGGTGCGCGTCGCCGCTCGCGCCAGCCGGGACCGTCTTCAGCTCACTGTCACAGACGACGGGCCCGGGGGCGCGACCACCAGGACCGGAACGGGCCTCATGGGGTTGCAGGACCGGGTGCGGGGACTGGGCGGGACGATGCAGCTGCACAGCCCCGTCGGTCAGGGGACGCGACTGACCGTGCGGCTGCCCCTGGGGGAGCAGGCGGCGTGATCGAGCCCGAGGAGCCACCGGTGCCCCTGCGGGTCGTGGTCTGCGACGACTCCGGGATCTTCCGGGAGGGGCTGGCACTGCTGCTGGAGGCGGCCGGGGTGGCCGTGGTCGGCTCCGTCGACAGCGTGCCGCGCCTGATGGGGGCGGTTGTCGCCGAGCACCCCGACCTGGCGGTCATCGACATCCGACTGCCGCCGACCCACACCACGGAGGGCCTCAGCGCCGCACTGGACCTGCACCAACGGCACCCGGAGCTCGGCATCCTGGTGCTGTCCACCTACGTCGAGGCGTTGTGGGTGTTCACCCTGCTGGACGCCTTCGACGCAGGGATCGGCTACCTGCTCAAGGACCGCGTCGACAACGTCGACGCCCTCGTCGGCTCGCTGCGCCGGGTCTCCGAGGGCGGCATCGCGATGGACCTCGAGGTGATCACCAGGATGATCGCGGCCGGCCGGCGCGGGACGGTGCTGGACCGCCTCACCGAGCGCGAGCTCGACGTGCTGCACCTGCTCGCCGAGGGCCGTTCCAACGCCGGCATCGCGGCATCACTGCGCCTGGCCGTGAAGACCGTCGAGGGCCACGTGGCGTCGGCCTTCCGAGCCCTTGACCTCGAGCCCGTCGAGGCCGACAACCGCAGGGTCAAGGCTGCTCTGGCCTTCCTGGCGGCGCACGATGGGCGGGGCAACCTCTGATGAGCGTGAATGCGGGGCGGACGTTGGGGATCTGCGTGGCGCACCCCGACGACGAGAGCTACGCCACCTACGGCACGGTGGCCTTGCACCGACACGACCCGCGGTTCCGTCTGGTGGTCCGGCACGCCACCGACGGTGATGGCGGTAAGGTGGCCGCCGGTGTGTCGCTGTCCCCCGACGGGCTCGGGGCCCAACGCAGGCGAGAGGATGAGGCCGCCTGGCGGGTGGTCGGTCGCGTTCCGGATCGGCACGACTGGCTGGGCCACCGCGACGGGCACCTGGCCGAGGTCCCGCACGACCGGCTCGTCGACCAGGTCGCCGCCTTCCTCGCGGAGGAGCGGCCCGACGTCGTCGTGACGTTCGGGCCCGACGGCATCACCGGGCATCCCGACCACCTCGCCATCGGCGCCGCCACCGACCGGGCCTTCCATCGCGTCCGGGCCTCGCCCGGCGCAGGCCTGCGCCTCCTGCTGCACTGCGCCATCCGTGAGTCGCTCTTCGAGCGGCACCAGCAGTGGCGCACTCGTCACGGTCGTCAACGCTGGGATCCCACGGCGCTGTACCACCTGCGCGGCACACCAGACGAGCTCATCGACGTCGACGTCGACACGCGACCCGTGGCCACGTACATCGTGGCTGGACTCAAAGAGCACGCGACCCAGCGTGACGTGATCTTCGACCCCCGGGGCACGGACACTGAATGGTCCCCCCCTACGCGAAGCGAGAGTTCCACGTGCAAGCGTGGCCACCGCGTCCCGAAAGCGTCGTACTCGGAGACGTCTTCGACGCCCTGGACGCGCCCGACCCATGACCGCATCAGCGCGAGCCAGGTTCGCCCCGCCCGTGGTTCGTGAGACCACTCGCGCCGCGGGCACGAACGCACGGCAACACGGCAGCGAGCCCAGCCGCGCCAGGGCACTGAAATGCGTCTCATAGGCGCCAGTGATGCGGAGAAGTCCGCACTCGCCGCGAATAGCGCGCTCGCGAGTCAGAGGGTGTGCCGGTGATGCCGACCGCTCGGCGTGCGCGAACCCGCACTACCGGCTGCGGATTGATCACGCATGCACGTCGCGACTGCCCGGGCGCGGAGCGGTGAGCGCCCACCCCCACGAGCTGACCTGCTCCGGGTCAACGGCGGAAGCGCACCCCCGCGTGGCACAGTGGGGCCCGTGTCCATGCGCCGCATCGATCGGGCCGTCGCGGACTACACGGCGCTGCGCGACCGCCTGCTGCCGGTGACCGACGAGTTCGTCGAGCTCGTCACCGGCATCCTCGACGACGCCGGCATCACCTACCTCAGCGTCACGGGACGGACCAAGAGCGTCGCGTCGTTCGCGGTCAAGGCCCGCGGGGTCCTGGCCTCGCACTCCGCCGCCGACCCGCTTCGCGACGTCACCGACCAGGTCGGTGTCCGGGTGATCACCTACGTCCAGCGCGACGTCGACGCGGTCGCCGACCTCCTCTTCCGAGCAGTTCGCCATACTCCACGACCGCGACCTCGGTGAGGAGACGGCGGCCGCCGGCCGCTTCGGCTACGCCAGCCGGCACCTGCTCGTCTCGCGCGCCCGAGGCGGCCCCACGGCATACCGACCGCTGTCCTGCGCCTCGGTCCAGCTGCGCACGGTGCTGCAGCATGCGTGGGCGGAGTTCGAGCACGACATCCGCTACAAGGGGGCGGTGCCACCGGAGCAGGTGCCCGACCTCGACCGGCGGTTCACCCTGGCGGCCGGGCTGCTCGAGCTCGCGGACCGGGAGTTCGGCGCGATCCGTGACCGCCTGCGGGCGGGCCTCGGCGAGAGCAGCGTCGACGACGGCGACGCGCTCGACCCCCGGATCAGCGCGCAGGAGCTCGCGACGTTCCTCGCCGGGCGGTACTCGAGCGCCGGGTGGTCGCGCACCGAGCACTACGAGTGGATCGCGGGGCTGCTGCTCGAGCTGGGCGTCGCCTCCCTGCACGAGCTGGGCGCGACGCTGCGCGACGTGGACAGCGCCGCCGTCACCGCGGCCATGGGCTACCGCTACCCGCCCGGGGCGGTGCGCCGGCTCGACGACGACCTGCTCGCCCGGTTCGGCGACGCCTACGTCGCGCTCCCCGGCAACGCGCACCGCCGCGAGGCGCTGGAGGCCCGCGGCGCGAACCTTGTCGGGTGAGCCGGCGGGCGAGCGGCGGGACGGCCGCGGGTGCCGGGCCCGACCACCCGCGGTGATCGGGCCGGCACCCGCGGTGATCGGGGTCGGCACCCGGTCACTTCACCTCGGCGCGGCGCACCATCCCCAGCCCGACTGCGAGGGGCAGCAGGAGCCACAGCGTCCCGGCGACCGCGAGCTGCTGCCACTGCTCGCCCGACACCTCGCCCAGGAAGAGCGGGGTCTGGGCGAGGTTGTAGTCGACCCACGGCTGCAGGTCGGCGAACCACTGCTGGTTGGCCGCGAGCAGCCCGAGCAGGGGGGGCAGGACGAGCGTGTAGACGAAGTAGGCGACGATCGCACCGGCCGAGTTGCGGAGTACCACGCCGAGCGTGAACCCGAAGAGCATGCCGAGGACGCTGCCCAGCACGATGAGCGCGAACTGCGCCACGGTGGCGTCCCAGACCGGGTCCCGACCAGTGACCAGGCTGCCGACGAGGGTTCCGAGCGTGCCCACGACGAGCGCCACGAACATCGCGGCCACCCCCACACCCACCGCACCGATCAGCTTCGCCCCCAGCACCCGGCCGCGGTGCGGCACGAGGGTGAACGTGGTCAGCCCGCTGCGTTGGCTCCACTCGCTCGTCACGGCGAGGATCCCGATCATCGGCAGGATCACCGTCATCGGCGCCCCGATCGCTGCGGCGAAGTTCTCGAAGGTCAGCGCGTCGTCCGGCGCGAAGACGATGAGCGCGGCCGTCGCCAGCACGCTCGTGATGACGATGCTCGCCATCAGCCAGAAGCCGGAGCGGGTGTCGAACATCTTGCGCAGCTCCACCCCGACGATGCGGCCGAGAGGAATGCGCCGGTATGCCGTGTGCCCGCGGCCGGGGTGGGTGGTCGCCTCCCGGGCGTCCGGGGTGCTGGGGGTGCCGGGGGTGCCGGGGGCGCCCGGGGTGCCCGGGGTGCTGGGGTCGAGGACGGTGGTGCTCATGCGGCTGCTCCTTCGCGCGAGGTGTCTGCGGTGAGCTCGAGGAACATCTCCTCGAGCCCGGCGCTTTCGGCGGCGCGGAGCTCGGTCAGGGCCAGCCCCGCGGCGAGCGCGACCTGGCCGACCTGCTCGGAGGTGGCGTCGGTGTGCACGCCGCCGTCGGGGTGCGCCGTGGCGGAGAGCCCGGCCGCCTCCAGCGCCGTGGCCAGGGCGGCGCCGTCGGCGGCCCGGGCCACCGTGCCGACGGAGGAGAGCAGCTCGGCCTTGGTGCCCGAGGCGACGATCCGGCCCTCGCCGATGACGACGAGGTCGTCGGCGACGACCTCGATCTCGTGCAGCAGGTGCGAGGAGAGCAGGACCGTGCCGCCCCGGTCGGCATAGCCGCGCAACAGGTCGCGCATCCACCGGATGCCAGCCGGGTCCAGGCCGTTCGCGGGCTCGTCAAGGACGAGCACGTGCGGGTCGCCGAGCAGCGCCGCGCCGATCCCGAGGCGCTGGCGCATCCCGAGGGAGTAGTCGCGCACCCGCCGGCCGGCCTCGTCGTCGCTGAGGCTGACCAGCTCGAGCATCTGCTGCACCCGGGTGCGCGGCAGGCCCATGGTGCGCTGCGCGAGGGTGAGGATCTCCCGGCCGGTGCGGCCGGCGTGCTGCGCCGAGGCGTCGAGGAGCACCCCGACCTCGGCACCGGGGTTCGGGAGGTCCGTGAAGCGCCGCCCGTCGAGAAGGGCGGTGCCGGACGTCGCCGGCGTGAGCCCGACGAGGATGCGCAGCGTCGTGGACTTGCCTGCGCCGTTGGGGCCGAGGAAGCCGGTCACGCGACCGGTCGCCGCGCTGAACGTGATGTCGTCGACCGCGGTCACGCCGCGGCCGTAGGTCTTCGTGAGTGAGGAGATGGTGATCATGCCGAGCAGCGTGGCGGCGCCGCTCCGCCCGGCACATCGGGGAGGCACCTGACCTCGACCCTGAGCCGGCCCTGACCGCGCTCGGGGCCGCGGCCCGCCCCGCTCGGTCAGCCGGCCGCCGCCCGCCCCGCTCGGTCAGCCGGCCGCCGAGTCGTCGATGGTGTGCCCCGAGCCGAACAGGGTGGCGCGGTCCGCGGCGATGGTTCCGGCCGACCACCCCTCCATGTCGGGGGTCATGCTTCCGAGGGGCTTGTCCACGAGCCGGGGGAACAGCTGGGCCACCCGGGCGTCGACCTCCGTCGCCCGCTCGGCCAGGACGCGCACCAGGACCCCGTTCGCCCGCGCGGTTCCGGCCTCGGCCTGGGCCGGGGCGGTGCGTTCCGCCGCCGCCTCCGTCTCGTGCTCGGTCACCTCCCGCAGCCGGTCACCGATGCGGTGGGCGTATGCCGTGAGGAAGGACTGGCGGAAGGCGCGGGTCCGCGACTGTCCGTGGCGGGTGACCCGGCGGCCCTCGCCCGCCACCGCGCGGGTCGCCTGCACGAGCAGGGAGGTGAAGATGGTCTCGGCGGCCGCGATGTCCGGCTCGAAGCCGACGACCGTGACGAAGCCGAGACCCTTGCTCCACACCGTGCGGCAGCGGTTGGCCGTGGCCACCACGTCGAGGAGGAGCACCTTGGGAGCTTCGTACGGCCGGTCGATGCCGATCCGCCGGGCGCCGGGCCGGTCGCTCGGCCGCCTCGCGCCGGCCGCGAGCATGGCGGCGTCGATGCTGTGCCGCGCCATGAGTGCCTGCGCACCCGCGGTGAAGGTGTCGGCCTCGGCCTCGTAGGGCGTGGACTCGGCCTTCGCCAGGAGGGCGCGGACCCGACTGAGGATGCGCTCGTCCACGGGGCCCGCGCCGCCGCGAGCGCCGGGGGCGCCCTGGGCCTCAGCGCGGGCTCGGCCGGGGAGGGGGTCGAGACGCTCGAGCGTCGGCAGGTCGGCCAGCAGCGAGATCACCTCGAGGGCCGCCGGCACCACCCGTTCCAGGCCCAGGTCGCCCTGGGTGACCCGGGCGGTGACCGGGTCGGCGTCGCGGGCCCACCACCGGGTTGCGCCGACCTCTCGGAGCTGGGCGGGCCACCGCTGCGCGACCGTGCCCTCGGCGAACCGGCCGAGCTGGTGCGCCATGGCGTCCCCCACCACGAGCTGGGCGACGTCGTCGTGGTGTCGGCCCACGATGCGGTGGAGGTCGGCGGGCTGCCAGCCCCGTTCCCACGCCATTGCGACGCAGTCGGTCAGAAGCGCGACGAGCCGGGCGGTCACCGCCCGCCGGCCCGCGGGAGTGCGAGCCGCGTGCACCACGCGGGCGACCGCCCGGTCGGCGGCGTACCGGCCGGGGGACCTCAGTCGGTCCGCGGCATCGAGCACCTCCGCCGCCACCTGCTCCTCCAGCGTCGGCGGCCTCGGCGCCCTCTCGTCCCAGGCTCCCGAAGGACCCCACGACGCCGCCTGCGGCGCACCCCCGAACGTGCCGAACGAGCCCGAGGAGGCACGGCGCGCCGCACGCTCCCGGGCCTTGGCGGCACGGCGCTGTCGGTTGTTGCGGCCCATCGGCTCACCCCTGGTGTCGTCTGTGCAGCACTGTGCCAGAGGTCGCCGACAGCGCAAACGGACGCGCCGGGACGGTGGGGCGGCGACGGCGCGGGGTGCGCCGACCCCGGCCTGGCTCGCCGGGTCAGAGCGTCGGTGTCCGGCCGCCGCGCTCCTCGATGGCCTCGGGCAGCACCGAGTCGGGCAGGCCGACCAGCTCGGCGACCGGGCGCACCTCGCGCCGGAACTGCTGGTCGAGCGGCGCCGGACCGAGGCGGTCGGCGCGGACCCCCTCCTTGACCCGGTGCAGGCGGACGGCGACCGAGGCGAGGGTCTCGCGGGTGAGCTCGGCGGCCGGGACGCGGGCCGAGAACTCGAAGGTGTCCCGCTCCCGCAGGTGGTGCCCCCGCTGCTCGGGGGGGCCACCGGGGTTGACGAACGAGCGCTGGGTGCCGAGGTCCGGCAGCGAGCCGGCGTGCAGGAGGCGGTCGCCCAGGGTGACGTCGTAGGCGTTCGGCCCCGAGAAGCCCTGCGCCTGGGCCAGCGGCCCCTCGACGAGGTGGCTGTCGAGCACGGTCAGGCGGTCGCCGCTCACGCGGATCCGCATCCGGACGTAGCCCTCCTGCGCCGCGCCCACGCCCGTGCGGGCCGGGTCCGGGGGACCGCTCGCACCGCCGCCGGCCCCGGACGGTTCCTCGGCGGCGCGCCCCCCGTCCGCCGTGCGGGGCTGCTGGTCCGGACGGTCCGGCTGCCGAGCCGCACCGGAGGGCCGGCGGGGTCGCACCGGCCCGGTGAACGGCTCCTTCTCCGCCCCGCCGCTCCGCCTCCCGGGCGCGGGGGCGTCGGCGGTCTTGGCCCGCCCCTCGTATGCCGGCACCTGGTCGGCGGCGAGCGGCTTCCCGGCGCTGCGGGCACCGGCCGCGGGTGCCGGCTCCTTGCCCGGCCGCGAGTCGTCGAGGGCGGGCGGAGCCGCGTCGGCGGCCCGTGCGCGGCCCCGTCCGGTCGGCTTGGTGGTCCTGCGCGGTCGCGTGGTCATCAGATGCCCCTCACCAGTTCCGGCCGTAGCGGTAGTCGTGGATCCAGCGGTGGTAGATCTTGGTCAGGTCGTAGCCGCGGCGCCCGCTGATCACGCCGAACCACTCGTCGTTGTGCACGTACAGGTGCGGCTGCCCGGTGCGTCCGCTGAACCGGGCCACCTCGAAGGCGTCCACCCCTGCGAGGTTCCACTCGCCCACCCAGTCTCCGACGAAGCTCGCGGACAGTCCGGTCCCTGAGGACACCATCCTCCCGAGGTACTCCCGGGACCAGTCCCGGTGGTTCCACGCCCACAGGTCGCAGCGCCCGTCCCCGGTGAGGTCGGCGGCGAAGAACTCGTCGTGCCGGGCCAGCCCGCCCCACCCGGGCACGTCGCCGTCGTAGCGGCGGGTGTACGCCAGCGCGGTCCCGGTGGACCGGAACATCCCGAGGTAGGGCATCGACCAGTCGTCCCCGTTGAAGAGGAACACGTCGGCGCGGCCGTCCCCGTCGAAGTCCCCGATCACCACCCGGTCGTGCCGGGCCAGCCCGCCCCACCCGGGCACGTCCCCGTCGTAGCGTCGCGTCATCGTGAGCCCGGAGGGACCGGAGCGGAACAGGCCGACGTAGGCCATCGACCAGTCCTGCCCGTTGAAGAGAACGAGGTCGTCGCGGCCGTCGCCGTTGAGGTCGCCGACGAAGAACTCGTCGTGCCGCGCGAGGCCAGCCCAACCGCGGATGTCGCCGTCGTAGCGCGAGGCGAGGGAGAAGCCGGCGCCGTTGCTGCGCAGCAGGCCCACGTAGGTCATCGACCAGTCCTCGCCGTTGGTGACGACCAGGTCCGCCCTGCCGTCCCCGTTCAGGTCCGCGACGTGGAAGCGGTCGTGGGGGCGCAAGCCGCCCCAGCCGGGGATGTCGCCGTCGTAGCGTGCGACGAGGCGCAGCCTACCCGCACCGTCCGAGACCAGCAGGCCGAGGTAGGGCATCGCCCAGTCGACGCCGTTGAAGATGACCACCTCGTCGACCCCGTCACCGTTGAAGTCGGCGACGAGCACCTGGTCGTGGGGCGCGAACTGCCAGGAGCCGGGCACCCGCTCGACGCCGCTGAAGGTGTGGGTGAAGCCGCTCCCGGTCGCGCGGTGGATCTGGATGGACGTGCCGTGGTGCAGCAGCACGTCGCTGCGACCGGAGCCGGAGAGGTCGCCGGCATACGCGTGCCGGAAGCGGTGCTCGCTCTCGGTGTGGCGGTTGGTCTTGAAGGAGGTGTAGCAGACCGGGCAGAACTGCGGGGAGTTGCCGTTCATCCGGCAGTTCTCGACCGGCCGGTAGATGCCGGTGCTCATCGTGCCGCCGCCCTCGAACAGGCCGGCGTCCAGGTCGCTGCTCCAGGTGCTGGGTCGGGTGCCCTGGTTGTAGGCGGCTCCCGCGCCCACCCCCGTCGGAAGCGGTGTGGTCGGCGCGATGAACTGCCGCCACTTCGTGCTCGCCCGGTCGGTGACGGTGGTCAGGTTGGTCCACGACTGCTCCGGGCCGGTGTAGGCGCCGGACACGGAGTACTCGTCCGCCAGCCCCCCGATGCCGTGCCCGAACTCGTGAGCGATGACGGTCCAGTCCACCCCCATCGGCACGTGCGCTCGGCCCCCGCCCCCGCATCCGCCGTAGTTGGGGTCGTTCAGGACGACGAGGATCTCGTTGAAGTCCGGGACCCACGCGTTGAGCGCCGCCTGGAGGCGGGTCTCGGTGTCCGCCCCGTACTCCAGCCAGCAGTGCGACCACGACCCGCTGAAGATCATGCCCAGCGCGGTGTCGCGCACGGTCTCGGCCGAGATCGTGTCGTCGCCCGGGTCGACGGTGCCCTTCTCGTCGTAGGTCCGGGTGCTCACCCCGGAGTCCACGGACTCCAGGTTGATCCGGAAGATGTTGTAGGCGCTGGCGTCCTCGGAGAAGTAGTCGTGCCCGAAGACCCCGCTGATGAGCTTGTCGTCCACCCAGGCGTTGTATGCCGGCTGGTCGGCTGCCGTGAAGCCGTCACCGATGACGACGATGTTGCGTTTCGTGCCGGCCGGTCCGGCCTTGCGCAGGACCGTCATGCTGTCCGCCATGCCATGCCTCTTCTCGCGAGAGGGGGTGGGCGACACACGTCGCGCCCGATGGGGAAAGGACGCGCCGGGGCACTCCGCTGATACATCGGCGTGCCCCTGTCCGGCGCGGTCGTGCCGGCACGGGGCGCGGTGGCACGGCATACCTCCGCAGCACTTCACCCCGGAAGGTGGCTCCTCACCCCGGAAGCAACGTCCGGCAAAGACGCACTTCCGCCCGTCACCCGATGATCAGGTGACGGGTGAGGAAACGTGCGGGGTGCGGGTCAGGCGGGGCGGGCCAGGGCGTCGACCGCGGCGCCGAACGCGCTCGGCAGCCGCTGCGCCAGCGGCACCAGGGAGGCCCGGACCGGCGCGGGGCGGGTGGCCTGGACCAGCCCGATGGTCAGCCAGCGGTAGCGGCGGGTCAGCGCCGGCCAGGCCCGCTCGTAGCGCTGCGGGTCACCGGCCACCACGGCCGCGACCGCGGCCTGCGCCGAGGTGAGCGCGAGGGCGATCCCCTCGCCGGTGAGCGCGTCGACATAGCCGGCGGCGTCCCCCACGAGCAGCACCCGGCCGGCCGTCCGCGCCCGGGTCCGCTGCCGCAGCACCCCGGCCCCCCGCACGTCGCCGCCCGGGGCCCCGCCCAGCCGGTCGCGCAGCGCCGGGAAGTCGGCGAGCTGGCCGTCGAAGGACCGGCGGGTCCGGGACAGGACCGCGACGCCGACCTCGTGCGGGCCGACCGGCGTGACGTAGGCCTCGGCCTGCGGCGCCCAGTGCACCTCGACGAACGAGGTCCACGGCGTCACCGCGAAGTGGCGGCGCAGCCCCCAGCGACGGAGCCGGGTCGGCGGCCCGTCGAGCCCGAGCCCGCGCCGGACCGGGGAGTGCAGCCCGTCGGCCGCCACCACGTGCCCGAACCGGCGCCCGTCGACGACCACCCCGTCCGCCTCCGGCCGCACCTCCCGCACCGCGACGGGCTCGACGACCACCCCGGCCGCCGCGACCGCCTCCCGCAGGGCGGCGTGCAGCGTCGTGCGTCGCACGCCGCGGCCCGGGCCGGCACGGAACCGCGCCTGCGCGCTCGACGTGCCGACCGGTATACCGTCCTCCGCTGCGGTCCCCGGCGAACGTCGCCGACCCCGCGGCGCCGCCACGTAACGGATCCCTTCCAGGTCGTGCCCGGGCGGGTCCACGCCGAGGTCGAGGAGCCGGGCCAGGGCGCCGGGCATCAGGCCCTCACCGCAGGCCTTGTCGATGTCCCCCGCGCGCGGCTCGCGCACGGTGACGTCCAGGCCGGCGCGCACGGCATACAGGGCGGTGGCGAGACCGGCCGGACCGCCGCCCACGACGAGCAGGTCGCCCGCGGTCCGGGGTGGGCTCTCAGGGCGGCCGCTCACGCGGGCACCCCGTCGGGGCGCGGCAGCGTGGCGAGCGCGGCGGTCTCCGCGCGGAGCCGGACCCGCAGCAGCGCGGCGTTGCACACGGTGAAGACCAGCGCGGTCACCCACGCCCCCATCACCAGCGGGAGGGCGAAGCCCTCGACGACGACGGCGACGTAGTTGGGGTGGGCCAGGAGGCGGTAGGGCCCGCGGCGCACCGGCGGCAGGCCGGGCACGACGATTACGCGGGTGTTCCACCGGTGGCCGAGCGTCGCGATGCACCACCAGCGCAGCGCCTGCGACCCGAGCACCAGGGCGAGCATCGGCCAGCCGAGCGCCGGCACGAAGTCCGGGCGCACCAGCCAGACCTCGAGCAGCGCCCCGACCAGCAGCGCCGTGTGCAGGGTCACCATCGCGGGGAAGTGCCCCTGCCCGCTCTCCACCCCGCCGCGCGCCATGCTCCAGGCCGCGTTGCGGCGGGAGACCACGAGCTCGGCGAGGCGCTCGAGCCCGACCGCGGCGACGAGGACGGTGAACCAGAGCTCGGCGCTCACGGCGCTCCGGCCGGCCCGGGCGCGCGCAGGAGCACCAGCTCGGAGCAGAAGCCGGGGCCCATCGCCAGCATCAGGCCGTAGGAGCCGGGTCGTGGCGGGTGGTCGGCGAGGGTGTCGGCCAGGACGTTCAGGACGGAGGCGGAGGAGAGGTTCCCGATCCGGGCCAGGCTGTCCCAGGTCACGCCGAGCGCCTCGGCGGACACCTCGAGGGCCTCGGCGAGCGCCTCGAGCACCTTGGGGCCGCCGGGGTGGGCGACGTACCACTCGACGTCCTCCCGGCGCCGTCCATGGTCGGTGAGGAAGCGGGAGACGTCCTCCCCGACGTAGCGCCGGACCACGTCGGGCACCCCGCTGTCCAGCACGATCCGCAGGCCGGTCGCGCCGACGTCCCAGCCCATCGTCCGCTCCGAGTTGGGGTAGAGCCGGCTGCGGGTCGCGAGGACCTCGGGCTGCGGCGGGGTGGCGGCGGCGCGCAGGCCCCCCGCGGTGAGCTCGGCCGCCCGCTCCCCGCCGGCGGCGACGACCGCGGCGGCCCCGTCCCCGAAGAGCCCGCTGGCGACGAGGTTGGCCAGCGAGGTGTCGTCCCGCTGCAGCGTCAGCGAGCACAGCTCGACCGCCACGAGCACCGCGACCTTGCCGGGGTGTCCCAGCAGGTAGTCGTGCAGCCGCGCCACCCCGGCCGCGCCGGCGACGCACCCGAGCCCCACCAGCGGCATCCGCACGACGTCCTCGCGGAAGCCGAGCAGGGAGGCGATGCGCGCGTCGAGGCTGGGCACCGCCAGACCGGTCACCGTGGCCGACACCAGCAGGTCGACGTCCTCCGGCGTCAGCCCCGCGGCCTTGAGGGCGTCGGTGACCGCGCGGGCGCCGAGCTCGGTGCCCACCTCGATGAAGGTGTCGTTGGCCTCCCCGAAGTCCCGGAGCTCGGCGTAGCGCTCGAGGGGGATCGCCAGGTGCCGGCTGCGCACCCCGGCGTTGCGGTGGAAGCGCTCGACGACGCCGCGGTCGAAGCCGCCGAGCAGCGAGCCGACGAAGGCGTCGGTGATCTCGCCCTGCTCGTAGCGGTGCTCGGGCACCACCCCACGGACGCTGAGGATCTTCATGTGGACTCCTGGACGGGACGGGAGCGACGCCGGGGGACCGGCCACTCGGACGGGGTGGGGAGGGCGCCGGTGAGGACGTGGCGGCCCAGGCGGGTGAGCAGGTGCGGGGTGATCCGGCCGCGGGCCAGCCCCAGCTCGACGAGGTCGTCGAAGGCCCGCTGGTCCTCGGCGGCGGCCGCGATCCCCGCCTCGAGCAGAGGGGGGGGGGGAGCGGCTCAGCCGTGCGGCCAGGGCCGTGTGCCGCAGGTGGCTGCCGAGGAGCGCCCGGACGTCCCGCTGGTATTCCGGTGCCGGCTCGGCTCCCGTGCGCAGGGCGCGGGCGGCCGCGGTGCCGGCGAGCAGGCCGGTGGCCACGGCGTAGAAGATGCCCTCGCCGGTCAGCGGGTTGACCAGCCCGGCCGCGTCGCCGACCAGCAGCACGCGGCCGCGGCCGGGCTCCAGCGGACGCCACGTCGACAGGGGCAGCGGGGCGGCGACCCACTCGCTGCCGCCGCTGCCGGCGCCGGGCAGCAGCGCGTCCAGCGCTTCGAGCATCTGGGCACCGGTCAGCCGGTCGCCGCGGGGGCGCACCGGCTCGCCGTAGCCGACGTTGGCGAGGCCGTCGCCGCGGTCGAAGGACCACGCGTAGGACGGCTGCCGCCGGGTGCCGAAGGCGATGACCTGCGCCCCCCGCCGGTCCTCGGCGACCGGGGCGTACCCGCGCAGGGCCACTGCCCGGGGTCCGCGGCGGGCGCCGAGCGCGCGCGCGACCACGGAGTGGGCGCCGTCGGCGCCCACGACGACCCGCCCGCGGACCTGGCCCGCGTCCAGGACCACCTCGCGCTCGGCCTCCCGCAGCGACCGCACGCGGTGCCGCCGGAGCACGGCGCCCGCGGCCACGGCCGCCTCCACCAGGCGGGCGTCGAGGACGCGGCGGGGCACGACCCGGGCGGGTCGCGACATCGTGCGGGCCACGCCGCAGTGGCCGAGCTCCGGCCGCAGCTCGGGGATGGGCGGGAGGTCGGCCACCAGGTCCCGGGCGCCCACCGACGCGAGCACGTCGAGGGCCTGCGGGGCGACGCCGTCACCGCAGGCCTTGTCGCGGGGGAAGTCGGCGCGGTCCAGCAGCAGCACCCGCAGGTCGGGGTCGGCGTGCCGGGCGCCGAGCGCCGTCGCGGAGCCGGCCGGCCCGGCCCCGACCACGACGAGGTCCCAGGGACCGGGGACGGCACTCACCCCGTCGCCCCCGCCAGCAGGGCGAGGTCGAGCACGGCGAGGGCCATGGCGGCGAGGAACGGGGCGCGCCCGCGGCCGAGCAGCGTCCCGGCCACCAGCGCGGCGGCCACCGCGAGCGCGGGGACGGCGGCGCCGCGAGGTGGGCCGGGCGGCCCCAGCACGGTGGCCAGCGACGCACCCCCGAGCAGGGCGGCGGCGAGGAGCCGGGACCGCCGGGCGCCCAGCCGGTGGGGCAGCCCGTGGACACCGGTGGCGGCGTCGTCGGCGAGGTCCGGGAGGGCGTTGAGGACGTGCGCCCCCACCCCGAGGCAGGCACCGGCGACGACGACGTACAGCGCCGGCCACCTCGGGTCGGGCCCGGCGCGGGTGACGACCGCCGGCAGCGCCCCGAAGGCCACGGCATACGGCAGCCAGGACGCGGCGGTGGACTTCAGGCGCAGGTTGTAGGCGTGGCCGGAGGCCACGACCAGGCCGAGGTGGAGCACCGCGCTGCGCCAGCCGGCGGCGGGCGAGAGGAGCACGCAGGCGGCGGCGGCCACCCCGAGGGCGCGGCGCACGAGCGCGCGGTCCAGCTCCCCGGCGGCGAGCGGCTTGTCGGAGCGGCCGACCGCGGCGTCCCGGTCGGCGTCGCGCAGGTCGTTGCCCCACCCGATGGTCAGCTGCCCCGCCAGCACGGCAGCCGTCACCACCAGCGCGGCCTGCGCGGGGAGCTCGGCCGCCACCGCCAGCAGCGCGGTGACCGCCGTGACGACAAGGGTCGGTCCGGCGTGGGCGGCGCGCACCAGCGCGAGGGCGGGCCCAGGGGTCCGCGCCCGGGGGCCGGCGCCGGCCGGCACCCCGCCACCGGCGGCCGGCGCGCCGCCGGCTGCGGCGCCGGGCTCGGTCGAGGCCATGGGCACTGTCTACCTCATGCCCATGCTCAGGAGCGCTCGCGCGAGAACACGGGCCGGAGCGGACGGCGTCCTTGAGGTTCCCCAGCACCGTCCGCGGCCGGAGCACCGGCGTGGCGGCCGACGCCGTCTCGCGCATGCCGTCGACCACCTCGCGGAGCACCGCGACGGCGTCCTTGGTCGGTGCCCACCCGAGCTCGCGGGAGGCCTTCGAGGAGTCCAGCAGCGGCAGGGCGAACGCCAGGTCGATCCACCCCGGGTCGAGCTGCTGCAGTCGGGCGTGCCACGACCCGCTCACCGCGAGCCGCACGAGCGCCGAGGGGACGTGCACCCCCCGGGCACCGAGCACCGCGGCGATGACGTCCCGGGTGAGCGGCGGGTCGGCCGCGAGGTTGAAGGCGCCGCCCGCCCGGCGTTCGAGCACCAGCGCCACCGCGGCGGCGACGTCGTCGGAGTGGACCATGGGGATGACCAGGTCCCGGTCGACCGGCAGCACCGGCAGCAGGTCGATGGCCCGGGCCGGCAGCCAGCCCGGGAGGCCGTAGCGCAGCAGCGCGCTCCCGGCGTCACGCTGCCCGACGATGCCCGGGCGGAGCCGGGTGACGACCGTGTCGTGACGGGCGCCCTCGAAGTCGTCGAGCAGCCGTTCGGCGGCCGCCTTGTGGCGGCTGTAGGGAGAGGTCGGTACGCCGCCGGTCGGCCACGTCTCGTCCACCGGCGCGTCGTCCACCTTCGGCGAGTAGGCCCTCAGGGAGGACATGTGGACGAGGTGGCTGACGCCGGCGGCGGCCACGGCGTCGAGCACGCGACCCGTGCCGCCGACCCCCAGCGCCTCGAGGTAGCGCAGGTGGTGTGAGGGCTGGAAGCCCCACGCCAGGTGCACGACGGCGTCGGCGCCCTCGCAGGCGGTGCGCAGGGCGGCGGCGCTCTCCTCGCGGCTGAGGTCGGCGGAGACCCACTCGACCCGCTCCGGATCGGCGCCGGGCGGTGGCAGGCGACGGGCGATCCCGACCACCTCCGGCGCGTCCGGGGACCGCTGCCAGCGGCGGAGCAGGGCGGTGCCCACGTTGCCGGTGGCGCCGGTGACGACGATGCGCATGGGTCTTCCTTCGGGGACGGGCGTGGCGGGGCGGGCTGGCGGGGGGCGGGCTGGCGGGCTGGCGGGCTGGCGGGGGCGGGCGTGGGGGCAGGGACGGGCGGGGCGGTGACGGACGGGGGCCGGTGGTCGAGCCGGTCCGGAGGGGCAGGGCCCCACGGTGCCCGCCTGAGGACGGACTACCCCGCCAACCCGTCGGTCACTCCCCGCGGAGCACCGGGAGGCACCATCGGCCGGCGATTGCCGGGCATCGGAGGTCCTGCCGCGCGCCGCCGGCGCAGTACCGTCCCCTCCTCGCCAACGGCGCCGGAAGGGGAGCAGCGATGAGCCACGGGGGACGTTCACCTCGCCGCACCGCGATGCTGGGGGCGGTGACCGCGCTGGTCACGGGGCTGTCGCTGCTGGCTCCCAGCGGGTATGCCGGTGCCGCACGACCGAGCGGGTATGCCGGTGCCGCGCCGGCCGCGATCGCCGGCACCTCGACCGGCGGCACCCCGACCGGCGGCACCTCGACCGCCGGCGGCGCGTCCACTGGGCCGGTCTCGCGGGGGGGCCGGAACCCGGCTGGTACGACAACCCGCTGACGCCCCGGGTGCCGGGGGACGGCGTGGTGGAGACCAAGGTCAAGGTCGACGTCCCCGACGAGGGCTGCTGCTTCAACTACGCCCAGGCCGGGCTGCTCGTCCTCGACGACGCGGACAACTACGTCAAGCTCACCAACACCTCCATCTGGAACATCCGGCAGACCGAGTTCGGCAAGGAGCTCAGCCCCGTGCCGACCGGGTGGAAGCGCTACGGCAACACGGTCGTCGGCCCGCCCGGTCCCGAGTGGACGTGGCTGCGGATCGCCGTGCACCGCCTGCGGGGCGCCGAGCGGGCCGCGGCCGGGGGCGACACGGAGAGCTACACGGCATACACCAGCCAGGACGGGCGGCGCTGGGTCAGGGGCGGCACGTGGACCCACTCCCTGCCCGGCGCGCGCATCGGGCTCGCGTCCTACGGGGCGTCCGGGTTCACGGCGCAGTTCGACCACGTGCGCACCTGGACGCTGCGGGAGCGGCCGGCGCGCCGCTGAGCGAGGCGCGGGCAGGCCCGCGCCGCCTCAGCGGCGGGCGGCGAGCAGCTCGGCGAGCTCGCGCGGCGTGGGCACCCGGCCGGAGACGACGACCTCCTCGTCGACGACCAGCCCGGGGGTCCGCAGCACGCCGTAGCCGGCGATCTGCCCGTAGTCGGTCACCTGCTCGACCGTGGCGTCGAGGCCGAGGTCGGCCAGCGCCGTCCGGGTGTTCTTCTCCAGGGTGTGGCAGTTCTTGCAGCCGGGGCCGAGGACCTTGACGATCACGGCGGCTCCTCTCGGGGGTGGCGGGCTCAGGGGAACAGGGCGTTGAAGAGGTAGCCGATGACGACGATGCCGGCGGTGACAGCGCCGAAGAAGAGGGCCAGCAGCGGTGGCTTGAGGACCCGGCGCAGCATGATCGCCTGCGGCACGGACAGCGCGATCGCGCTCATCGTGAAGGCCATCACCGTCCCCAGCGACATGCCCTTGGCCCACAGCGCCTCGGCGACCGGGACCACCCCGGCGCCGTTGACGTAGACCGGGACGCCCGCGACGGCGGCGACGAGGACGGCGAAGGGGTTGTCGGGGCCGGCATACGTGGTGAAGAAGTCCTCCGGCACCCAGCCGTGGATCGCGGCGCCGGCCGCGACGCCGAGGACGACCCACTTCCACACGCTGGCAAAGACCTCCCTGGACTCGGCCACGGCCGCGTCCACCCGCTCCCGCCACGTCGGCACGTGGCCCTGCGCGCGCAGCTGCGCCACCCGGGTGGAGAAGACGAGGGGCTCGACCCACCGGTCCAGCCGCAGCCGGGAGAAGCCCCAGCCGATGCCCAGCGCCAGCCCCGACCCGGCGAGCACGTATGCCGTCGCCACGCCCCACCCGAACTGGTCGCCGATCATGATCGCCGCGATCTCGCTGACCAGCGGCGAGGCGAGGAGGAAGGTCAGGGTCACCGAGAGCGGGATGCCGGCCGCGACGAAGCCGAGGAAGAGCGGGATGGAGCTGCACGAGCAGAACGGCGTGACGGCACCCAGGGCGACCGCGAGGAGCAGCCCGGTGACGAGCCCCTTGCCCTCGAGGTAGGCGCGCGCCCGGTCGAGGTCCAGGCTGGCCCGCAGCAGCCCGACGACGAACATCAGGCCGGTCAGCAGCAGCAGGATCTTGACCGTGTCATAGAGGAAGAAGTGGATGCTCGCGCCGACCCGCTGCTGGCGGTCCAGGCCGGCGACGTCGCCGACCAGCCACGTCCAGAACGGGCCGTTGAGCCGGTAGGCAGCGAACCAGAGGACGGCCCCGACGGCCACCCGCACCCACAGGGCCCGGTCCGTCCGACTCCGGCTGGTCACGGTCATCGGGCCAGCTCCTGCGGCCGCGTCCCGATCGGCAGGGCCGCCCGCAGCCGGTCGAGCGCGTCCTCGGCCAGCGTGTAGTCCACCCACCGGCCGCGCCGCTCCGCCGTCACCAGCCCGGACTCGCGCAGCACCTTGAGGTGGTAGCTGAGCAGGTTGCTCGGGACCGGCGGATCGGCCTGCAGGTCGCACACGCACCGGGTGCCGGACCTGGCCAGCCGCTCCACCAGCCGCAGGCGCACGGGGTCGGCTACCACGGCGAGCAGCGCCGCCCGCTGCTCGGGCCCCCACGGGTGAGACATCTCAACCACTCTTGAAGTGTCTCGCCGCGGCCGCCCTGCCGAAAGGGGCTGGGGGGGTTCCGCGCGTCACACCGGCGCGCCGGGCTCCGCCGGGGGGCGGACCCTCGTCAGGCGCGGCCGGCCAGCCACCAGCCGGCGGCCACCGCGGCATAGCTGGCGAGGACCGACCCGGTGACGTTGAGCAGCGCCAGGCCCCACGACCGGTCCTGGACCAGCCTGACCGTCTCGTAGCCGAAGGTGGAGAACGTCGTCAGCGCCCCGCACAGCCCGGTGCCGAGGAGGGCGAGCAGCCACGACGGGGCGCCGCCGGCCGTGACGGCACCGGCGACCAGGCCGAGCAGCAGGGACCCGCTGACGTTGACGGTGAGGGTCCCCCACGGCAGGACGCTGTCGTGGGGTGCGGAGAGGTGCAGGTCCACGAGGTAGCGCAGCGGTGCGCCGACCGCGCCGCCGAGGAGCACGAGGACGAGGGTCATGCGGGGGCCTCCCCGGCGCTGCCCGGCGAGGCCGGCGCGGCCGGCGCGTCCTGCCGGCCGGCGTACTTGACCACCTCGACGTCGTCGACCATGACCAGCCCCTCGGTCACCAGGCTCTCCACCTCGGGCAGGAAGGCCCTGACCTTCGCGGAGGAGGAGACGATGAGGATCAGCACCGGCAGGTCCTCGCTCAGGGACAGCAGTCGGGTGGTGTGGATCCGGCTCGACTTGCCGAAGCCCTCGATGCCGTGCAGCACCGTGGCGCCGCCGAGGCCGGCGGCGTGCGCCCGGTGGACGATCTCGCTGTACAGCGGGCGGTGGTGCCACTGGTCGCTCTCGCCGATCACGATGGTGAGCCGGGTCGCGGGGCCGAGGAGGGTCATTGCTCTCTCCCTGTGGTGTGCCGGCCGCGCCGTGCGGCGCGGCGGGTGGAACGGGTGGTCAGGGCCCGGGCCACCGCGATGCCGGCCCAGGCGGCGGGCAGACCGGTCAGCAGGGTTCCGAGCGAGTACCCGACGGCCGTGAGTGGCCGCCCGGCGAGGAACAGGGCGTGCGTGTCCAGCATGTAGGTGGAGAAGGTGGTGTAGCCGCCGAGGACGCCGACGCCCCAGAACGGCCGCACGTAGCGCCGCGCCGGCCACACCTCGGTCACCAGCACCATGAGGACACCGAGGGCGGCGGCGCCGGTGACGTTCTCGAGCCACGTCGCCACCGGGAGCTCCCCCGGCCGGTGCGGCAGGGCGGTGCCGAGCGCCCAGCGCGCCGCGCTGCCGAGCGCGCCACCGGCGGCGATCACCGCGAGGACGTCACGGCGCTCGCGCACCGTCTGCGCCAGGCCCGGCGGGCGCCGGGTCGGCTCGTCGGCGGAGGGGGTCATCGGCGTGTCGCGCCCCTCACCCGCCTCGGCGCAGCCACCGCAGGTGCTCGGCGTCCCCCTGCAGGTCGAGCCGTCGCCACAGCACGCTCCCGGGCACCGCCTGGCTCGGGTGGCACGCCACCGCGGCCCGCTGGCGGGCCCGGGAGACCGCCAGGACGACGTCGGTCTCGGCCTCGGAGTGCCCGAGGAACCCCGCGCCGAACTCCTCGGAGAGCTGGCGGGCCACGCCGGCCGGCAACGTCCACCCGAGCACGGGCAGGTCCCGCCGTTCCGCGGCCGTCACCGCCGCGCGGGTGGCGGTCACGTGGTCCGGGTGCCCGGTCACTCCTCCGACGTCGAAGGCGAGGATGCCGTCCGCGCCGGTCCGAGCGATCGCGTCCAGCACCGGCCCCACCAGGTACTCCTCGGGCAGGGAGGCCAGGGCGGCGTCGGGGAGGTCGAGCAGCTCGACGCGGGTGACGCCCAGGGCGTCGGCCGCGGCCCTCAGCTCCGCCGCGCGGAGCGTGGCGAGGTCACCCTCCACGCCGTGCAGGGTCGACGCCTCGCCGTGCGTCAGGCAGAGCACGTCGACCTCGGCACCGGCGGCGACGAACGCCGACAGCACCGCGCCGAGGCCGAAGGACTCGTCGTCGGGGTGCGCCACGACGACGAGCACCGACCTCCAGGGGGGCAGCTCGGGGACCGACATGACCACAGGATCCCGCACCGCCACGGTCCGCCGCGCCCGGACCCCTCGGTCAGCCGGCACGGGCTGCGGCGAGGGCGCGGCTCAGGGCCTCCAGCGCGTCCGGCACGACCGCGTAGTGCGCCCACCTGCCGCGCTGGTCGCGCGTCACCAGCCCGGCCTGGACGAGCTGGCGCATGTGGTGGGAGACCGTCGGCTGGGACAGCCCGAGGACGTCGGTGAGGTCGCAGACGCACGCCTCCCCGGTCTCGCTGGCAGCGATGAGGGACAGCAGGCGCACCCGGTTCGGGTCGCTGAGCGCCTTGAACGACCGGGCGAGGCGCTGGGCCTCTCCCGGCTCCAGGGCGCCACCGGTGAGGGCGACGCAGCACGACGCCTCGTCGGCGGTCGGCGGCACGGTGGCCAGGGGGAGGGTCACGCCGTCATCGTCGCACATGTATTGACAACCGTCGATGGGACGAGCAGGCTGGACACATCGAACCGCGTCGATGTGAGGAGCAGGTCGTGCAACCACCCGGGTCGGAGCTGCGGGAGCAGGTGCGTCGCCACTACGCCGAGGCGGCGGTCGCGGTCACCTCCGCGCCGGGCCCTCCGGTCGCGCTCGACGTGGCCCCCGCCGACCCGGACGCGGACCCCTGCGGCGGTGGCGACTGCTGTGGTGGGGAGGCCCGCGTCGTGACGCTCGACGAGCGCTTCGGGCCGGCCCGGTATGCCGTGCCGGACCGGCAGGCCCTGCCGGTCGCCGCGGTGGCGGCGAGCCTCGGCTGTGGCGACCCCGCGGCGGTCGCCGAGCTCGCGCCGGGCGAGCGGGTGCTCGACCTCGGCTCCGGCGGCGGCATCGACGTGCTGCTCTCCGCGCGGCGGGTCGGGCCGACCGGCTTCGTCCACGGCGTGGACATGACCGAGGAGATGCTGGAGCTGGCCCGGGCCAACGCCGCGAAGGCGGGGGTCGACAACGTCGAGTTCCTCGCCGGCACCATCGAGGACCTGCCGCTGCCGGACGAGGCCGTCGACGTCGTCATCTCCAACTGCGTGGTGAACCTCTCGACCGACAAGCCCGCCGTCCTGGCCGAGATGTTCCGCGTGCTGGCACCCGGTGGACGCATCGGCGTCTCCGACGTCGTGTCGCAGGACGAGCTCAGCCCCGCCGACCGGGCCGAGCGTGGCTCCTTCGTCGGGTGCTTCGCCGGCGCCCTCTCGCGCGCCGAGTACGTCGAGGGCCTCACGGCCGCCGGCTTCACCGACGTCTGCGTCGAGTTCACCTCCGAGGTCGCCCCCGGCATGCACTCGGCCGTCGTGCGCGCTCGAAAGCCGGCCCGGTGACCACGCCCGGCGAGGTGACGGAACGGCCGGTCGTCGCGCAGCTCTCCCGCCTGGACCGGTTCCTTCCACTGTGGATCGGGATCGCCATGGTGGTCGGGCTGCTGCTCGGGCGCGCGGTGCCGGGGCTCGGGGACGCGCTCGGGACCGTCACGGTGGACGGCGTCTCGCTGCCCATCGCTCTCGGGCTGCTGGTGATGATGTACCCGGTGCTCGCCAAGGTGCGCTACGACCGGCTGGACTCGGTCACCTCGGACCGGCGGATGCTGGGCGCCTCGCTGGTGCTCAACTGGGTGCTGGGCCCGGCGCTGATGTTCGCCCTCGCGTGGCTGCTGCTCCCCGACCTCCCGGAGTACCGCACCGGGCTGATCATCGTCGGGCTCGCGCGCTGCATCGCGATGGTCATCATCTGGAACGACCTGGCCTGCGGTGACCGGGAGGCCGCGGCCGTCCTGGTGGCCCTGAACTCGATCTTCCAGGTCTTCGCCTTCGCCCTGCTCGGCTGGTTCTACCTCACGGTGCTCCCCGGGTGGCTGGGGCTGGACCAGGCGAGCCTGGACGTGTCGCCGTGGCAGATCGCCAAGTCGGTCCTGGTCTTCCTCGGCATCCCGCTCGTCGCGGGGTACCTCTCCCGCACGGTCGGCGAGCGCGTCGCGGGCCGGACCTGGTACGAGACGCGCTTCCTGCCCCGGGTGGGGCCGTGGGCCCTCTATGGGCTGTTGTTCACGATCGTCGTCCTCTTCGCCCTGCAGGGGGAGCAGGTCACCACGCAACCATGGGACGTCGCCCGCATCGCGCTGCCGCTGCTGGTCTACTTCGCCCTCATGTGGGGTGGCGGCTACGCCCTGGGGCGGGCGCTCGGCATGACCTACGCGCGCACCACGACGCTCGCCTTCACGGCCGCCGGCAACAACTTCGAGCTCGCGATCGCCGTCGCCATCGCGACCTTCGGCGTGACCTCCGGGCAGGCCCTCGCCGGGGTGGTCGGACCGCTCATCGAGGTCCCCGTGCTGGTCGCCCTGGTCTACGTCAGCCTCCGGTTGCGGGACCGGTTCCCCGCTCCGGCGATCCCCGTCCCGGCCCGCCCGACCGACAGCGGCTGAAGCGTTCCCGTCCTCCCCCCCTCGCCACCTCGCCCAGCCGGAGCCCGTCATGCCGAACGAACCCACACCGTCCTCGACCACCGCCGGGTGGCGACACGACTACGCGCGCATCGTCGACGACCTCGCCTACAGCTACGCGGGCGTCTTCTCCAGGGAGGCCGTCTCAAGAGCCGTCGAGGAGGCTCGCCTGACGCTCGAGCCGACCGCGCGGGTGCCCGACTTCCTGCCGGTGCTGGCCGCCCGCTACGCCCGGGAGCAGCTGCACGCGGCCGCCCAGGCGGAGGGTCGGATCGACAAGCCGGTCCCGGAGATCCTGTTCGTCTGCGTCCACAACGCCGGGCGCTCGCAGATGGCCGCGGCCCTCGCCGAGCACCTGTCCGGCGGCCGGGTCCACGTCCGCTCGGCCGGCTCGGCACCGTCCGGCCAGGTCAACCCCGCTGCGGTGCAGGCCCTCGCGGAGCGGGGCGTCTCGCTCACGGAGGCGTACCCCAAGCCGCTGACCGACAGTGTGACCCGCGCCGCCGACGTCATCGTCACCATGGGGTGTGGCGACGCCTGCCCCATCTACCCCGGCAAGCGCTACCTGGACTGGACCGTCGCCGACCCCGCCGACCAGCCGATGCCCGTCGTGCGGGAGATCCGCGACGACATCCAGGCGCGCGTGACCGTCCTGCTGCGCGAGCTCGGCCTCTGACCGCCCGCGCCGACCCGTCAGCTCCCCCGTCACCCGTGCGCTGCCTCGCCCGACCCGTCAGCTCCCCCGCCCCACCCGTCCACGTCCCGAGGAGCGAGAAGCCGTGTCCGACCTCCCGTCCGTTCTCTTCGTCTGCGTCCACAACGCGGGCCGCTCCCAGATGGCGGCCGCCTGGCTCGAGCACCTCTCCGGCGGCGCCGTCGAGGTGCGGTCCGCCGGCTCGGCGCCCGCCGAGCGGGTCAACCCCTCAGCCGTGGCGGCCATGGCCGAGGAGGGCATCGACCTCTCCGCCTCGGTGCCCAAGGTCCTCACGCCCGAGGCGGTCCAGGGCTCTGACGTGGTGGTGACGATGGGGTGCGGCGACGCCTGCCCGATCTACCCGGGCAAGCGCTACGAGGACTGGCAGCTCGACGACCCCGCCGGCCAGGGGGTCGAGACGGTTCGGCCCATCCGCGACGAGATCCGGCGGCGGGTGCTCGAGCTGCTGGTCTCGCTGGACGTCACCCCGGTCGCTGGCTGACCGGCCGCCACCGGAGCTCGGCGTCCGCTCAGCCTCCGCCTGAGCCTCCGCTCAGCCTCCGCTCGGCGTCCGCTCGGCGTCCCTGCTCGCTCAGCGCGCGCGCCAGCCGTCCCCCTCCCGCACCCAGTCGGCACCCTCGACGCCGACCACCGACGTCCCCTCCGACCCCGGCACCACGACAGGGACCTCACCCTCGGCCCACAGGCGCATGGATTCAGGCCCCGCCTCGACGTGCAGCCGCACCCCGCGGAAGCGCAACCGCAGGCGCAGCCGCTCCCACGTGGGGGGCACCCGCGGGTCGACCCGCAGCGCCCGCCCCTCGGGCCGCATCCCGAGGTAGCCGAATACCAGCGCCTGCCACACCCCGCCGAAGGTCGCCATGTGCAGACCTCCGGCGGTCGTGTGGTTGAGGTTGTCCAGGTCCAGCCGGCACGCCATCGTGAACAGCCGCAGGGAGTCCTCCCAGCGCTCCTCCCGCGCGAGCAGCCCCGCGTGGATGGCCGGCGAGAGCGAGCTGCCGTGGGCCGTGCGCGGCTCGTAGAACTCCATGTTCGGGTGCAGCGACCCTGGCACCGTCTCCTCGGGGACGAGGTGATGGAGCATCAGGACGTCCGGCTGCTTGACGACCTGCGACTGCTGGATCCGCGGCCGGCCGAGCACCATGTCGGCCGCGATCGGCGTCTGGGCCATCTGCGTGATGATGAGGGGCTCGAGCCCGTGGTAGCCGACGAACTGCTCGTACAGCCGGGTCTCCGGGTCGTAGTTGTCCACGAGGGCGTCAGCCACTCCCCGCCACCGCGCCACCTCGTCGGGGCCGACCCCACCGACCTCCTCGGCGAGCTCGGCGGCCCGGCGCAGGTTCCACCGGGCCATGACGTTGGTGAAGACGTTGTCGTCGACCAGCTCGTGGTACTCGTCCGGCCCGATCACGTTGTCGATGTGGGCCCGGCCCTCGGCGTCCACCCGCACGCGGGACGCCCAGTAGCGTGCGGTGTCCAGCACCAGGGGCCGCCCGGGCCCGCGGAGGAAGTCCTCGTCACCGGTCCACGCGGCATACTGCACGGCCGCCCACGCCACGTCGGCGACGATGTGGTCCTCGTGGGTGCCGGTGTGGATGGGGATGACCGGCCCGTCCAGCGGGTGGATTTCGCGCGGGGTTACGTCGGCGCCGGTGCGGGCGGACTCCCAGGCGAACCTCGCCCCGGTGCGGCCCTCCCGGGCAGCCGCCTCGTATGCCGGTCCCAGCCGCCGGATGCGGTACTCCAGCATGGCGCGGGCCGCGGACGGAGCGGTGGCCGCGAAGAAGGGGAGCATGAAGACGTCGGTGTCCCAGAAGACGTGGCCCTTGTAGTCGGGCCCGGTGATGCCGCGGGCGCCCACCGCAGCCTCGTCCTCGGTCGGCGCCGACCCCATGAGGTGGAAGAGGGAGAACCGGACCGCCAGCTCCATCGCCGGGTCGCCGTCGATGCAGACCAGGGTCTCGTCCCAACGCCGCGCCCACGCCTCCCGCTGCTCGGCCAGGAGGGCGTCGAAGCCGGCCTCCCGCATCTCCCCCAGGCCGTGCACCGCCTCCTCGAGCCGGGAGGCGCCTTCCCGGTCACCGCGCAGGCAGCCGATGCGCTCGACGACGTGGCGGTCGCCCGCCACGTGCATCTCCTGGTGCGCGGCGGCCGCGATGGCACCCCCCTTCCCGGTCCGTGTCTCGGCGGTGGTCGTGGCGCCCTCCTGGCGTCGGAGGAAGGACCCGTCGGTCGCCGGCGGGCGCAGCGCCGCCCCGGCCCGGAGCCACTCCCCCGACCCCTCCGCCCGGAGCACCACGCCACCGGGCCGGGCGAGCGTCGCGAAGCGCACCGTGCGCAGGGGCACCGGGTAGGCCGGCTGGTGCCGGGACAGGACGCCGGTGCGCAGGTCCAGCGTGCGCCGGTCCTCGCCCTGCTCGAGGTGGCGCAGGACGTGCAGGCCGGTCCAGCTCGGGCCCTCCAGGAGGGTGGGAGGGTCCGAGACGTCGTCGTAGACGCCGGCGGCGAGGACCTTGGGGTGCGTTCCGGGGCCGTCCTCCTCGCGTGATCCCCGGGTGCCGAACTGGCTGTCGGACACCGTGAGCAGCGCACGGTGCGGCCGACGGACGGCGAGGGCGTCACCGGAGACGGTGATGGTCCACGCCGGGTCCTCGTCGATGCTCGGCACGCGGCCGGCGACGCGGCGCTCCAGCTGGTCACGCAGGACGGCGGTGGTGGCGGCGAGCCCTCCCGCCACCACCCGCGCCCGCGCCGCCACGGGGGGCAGCTCCAGCCCGTCGGCCGCTCCGGTGACGAGCAGCAGTCCCGACCCCACACCGCGCTGCCGCTGGCGCTCTGCGAGCTCGGCGACGACGGAGCCGGGGCTTCCACTCTCCACGGCGTTCGTCACGACGACGTCGACGCCGTGGGCCCGCAGGCCGGACACGAGCTCGTCGAGGCTGGGGTGCTCGTCCTGACCCTCGGCCGCGGTCGGCTGCTGCGTGCCGTCGGGGCTCTCCTCGACCGGGAGGACCAGGACCACCGCCTCGACCAGGAGGTCCGGGGTCGGCACCTCCGGGTGCACCAGTGCCGGCGCCTCGGGTCGCACCGGCACCACGCGGAGCAGGTCGCGCAGGTCGCTGAGCACGATGTCCGCGCCGTTCTCGGCCAGGTCCTCCGGCTGGCCGATGCGGTCGACGCCCACCACCAGCCCGAAGTGCCCGGCGCGGCCCGCCAGCACGCCGGAGATCGCGTCCTCGAGCACGACCGCGTCAGCCGGCCGGACGCCGAGCAGGTCGGCCGCCTTGAGGAAGGTGTCCGGTCGCGGCTTGCCCGCGAGGCCCCACTGCGCCGCCTCGACCCCGCTGACGCGCACGTCGAACCGGTCCAGCAGCCCCACCCGGCGCAACAGGGCCTCGCAGTTCGCGCTCGCCGACACCACCGCCGTGGGGATCCCCGCGGCCCGAACGGCCTCGAGGACCTCGACGGCGTCCGAGAACACGTCGACGCCCTGGCTCTCCACCACCTCGGTGAAGTAGGCGTCCTTGCGGTTGCCGAGGCCGGCGCAGGTCTCGACGTCCGGGCCGTCGTCGGGGGTGCCCCGCTCGAGGCTGATCCCGCGCGAGGCCAGGAAGGTCGCCACGCCGTCGTAGCGCGGGCGCCCGTCGACGTACTGCCGGTAGTCGGCGTCGATGTCGAACGGCCGGGGAGCGCCGCCTCCGTCGCGGCTGGCGCGCTCCTGCAGGTAGCCGTCGAAAAGCCTCTTCCACGCCGTGGCGTGGACGACGGCGGTGCGGGTCACCACGCCGTCGAGGTCGAAGAGGTAGGCGGCGTAGTCCGACCAGGGTCGGGTGGGCACCGCCCCGGCGTCGTCGGAGGGGGAAGCGACGTCGGCAGTCGTCGTGGAGGTCACTGGAGCAGTGTGACGGCTGCGCCCGACATCGGCCACCGACCCGCGGGTGCCGGCGCGGTGTGGCCGGGCGGTTCAGCCGGCGGCGGGTCGCCACCCGACAGGGGAACCACCACCGCTCAGCCGGCGGCGGCCTGCATCTCGGCGCGGCGTGTCAGGGCCAGGTCGCGGACGCGGGCGATGTCCTCGTCGGTGTAGACGCCGTTGACCCCGGCGATGGCCGACAGACGCATGCCGTGCTTGAGCCCCAGGGAGTAGATCTCCTTGACCTTCTCCCACTCGATGTTGCGACCGACGGTGTAGGTCTCGAAGCGCCCCTCGAGAGCCAGCACCACCGTCTCCGCCAGACACGCGTAGGCCACGCCGTGCGGGAGGCCGATGTTCTTCATGTCGAGGTCCCCCGGCAGCTCGATCTCACCGGACTCGATCACGAGCACGTCGGGACGCTTGCCCACGTCCTCGGCCGAGAGGTCGAGCGGCCTGGCCACGTCGGTGATGACGCAGCCGGGCTTGACGGCCATGATGTCCAGGACCTTCTTCCCGGCGCCCGAGGTCGCCGTGACGATCACGTCCATGTCCGGCAGGAAGTCGCCCGGGGTGGCGGCGATGTGGATCGACGCGCGGGGGTTCTCCTTCTCGATGTCGCCCTTGAGCGCCAGCAGCTTCCCGGTCTCCGGGGAGATCAGGTACAGGTCGTCGCTGGCGAGCGCGAGCAGCCGCGCGCACACCGAGCCGATGGCGCCGGTGGCGCCGACGACCATGGCCTTCCCGGCGATCCGGCCACTGGTGTCGCGGTCGGCGAGACCGAGCCGCTCGAGCGCGTCGTGTGCCGCCCACAACGCCCCCGAGGCGCTGTAGCTGTTGCCGGTGGTGATCGGCAGCGACGCCTGCTTGGCCACGGTGACGCCGGCGTCACCCACCACCTTGGTGAAGGCACCCAGCCCCATGACCTGGGCGCCCATCTTCTTCGCCTGGTCCGCCGCCGCCAGCAGCCGCGCGTAGGTGAACTCCGGGCTGTGCGCCATGAGCTCCTTCGGCGTGCCGCCGACGCTGATCAGCCAGCCCTCGGCCTCCGCGCCCGTCGGCGAGACGACACCGGTCACCTTGCTGTAGGTGAAGGGCGGCATGTAGGCCATGACCTTCTCCACGGCGTCCATGACCTGGCTGGGCGAGTGCTTCTCGATGGTGCGCAGCGGCTCCACCTTGGTGAGGTAGCTCTGCGAGAGCGGGTGGATCACGAAGGCGAAGCGGCTGCGCCGCCGCCACCCGTTCGGGTAGAGCAGCCTCGGCTCCAGGCCGGCCGACACCACCATGTCGAGGAGGTCGTCGTTGGTGAGCCGTCCCAGCGGGCTGCTCGAGGCCGCCAGCATCATCGCCTCGAGGATCGCGGCGTTGATGGTGAAGTCGAACGGCTGCGGGGTGGTGTCGAGCACCATGTCGACGTCGAGGTCGCCCAGGTCGCCCAGCCGCTCCTCGGAGATGGCGGACGTCACGACGCTCTTGCCGCCCAGGCTGTCGACCCCGAACGCCTCCAGCTCCTCGAAGGTCGCGACGATCACGTGGCTCTCGGCGACCTCACGCCGGGTGAGCAACGACGCGATCCCGCGTCCGGGCGCGTTGACCCGCGCCGTGAGCGACTTCGGCAACCGGCGCACCGGCCAGAGGGCCAGGTCGGAGGCCATGCCCAGCACCGCGTTGGAGGCCACCCGGTTGGGGAGGTCGAGGCGGAGGGCCGGGTCGGCGAAGGAGAAGTTCTCGGTGTACTCGCGCAGGATCCGGATGGCGCCACTGTGGTTCTGGCCGCCCAGCACCACGGTCTTGGCGTTGGTCCAGTAGCCGGGCATGAGGGCGTCGACCTGCCGCACCGCCCACTCCTGAAGCACGTCCGCCAGGGCCTGGCCGTCGGTGACCGGAACCAGCCGCGTGGCACTCTTGACGCGCTCCACGGCCGCCAGGTCACCGTCGTAGAGCCCGGCGGCCCGCGCCTCCCGCAGCCCGGTGACGGCGATGGCGTCGGCCTCGTCGGCCCACTTGCGCACCAGCTCGCGAGCCTCCCCGACGTTGCCGTAGGTGCCGCGCCGGAGCAGGTGGAACTCACGGTCGAGGAACGTCACGTGCTCCTCGTAGTCTCGCTCGGCGCCAGCCAGGCTGACGTTGACGACGACGACCGGCTTCTGCGGGCTCATCGGGATCTCCTCGGGGGACAGGAACGCGGGGTCGCGCCGGTCACGTCATCGCCTTGGCGCCGTGCTCGGGGTGGGCGACCATGTAGTCGAGCAGGCGCTCGGCGTACGTGGTGAAGGGTGGGCACTCCACGCCGGTGCCGGCCAGGTCGGTGACGGCGTTGGTGGTGGAGTACGTGGTGCGAGTGCTGAGGTAGTCCAGCGCCTCCGCGGGGAGCCCGAGCAGGCTCTCCAGGCCGGGCACCCTGTCGATGAGCAGCTTGGTCAGGCTCGAGGGCACCGGGACGGTGATCGCCCGCCGCTTCAGGTAGTGCGCGAAGGTGTCGACCACCTCCTTCGTCGTCGGGGGGTTGGGGTCGGTCAGGGCGTAGGTCTTGCCCTTGGACGCCTTCTTCACCGACAGCACGTCCATGGCCGCGATGACGTAGTCGCGTGGCACGAGCCCGGCCCGCACCGTGTCGAAGTCCCCCACGCCGGGGATCACCGCGACCCACGGCAGGCGGCTCATGTAGGTGACGTACATGTACGGCCCGTCGTACTTCTGCGTCTCACCGGTCCGCGAGTCGCCCACGACGATGCCCGGCCGGTAGATCGTGGCGGGCAGGCCGGCACGAACGGCGCGGCGCACCAGCACCTCGGCCTCGAACTTCGTGGACTCGTAGTGGTTGAGGAACCCCTGGCCGAGATCCAGGTCGTCCTCGGGGAACTCGCCGGCGTAGTCACCGCTGACGTAGCAGGTGCTGACGTACTGCAGCCGGGTGAACTTCTCCCGCCCCAGGCAGAACTCGATGACGTGGGCGGTGCCCTCGACGTTGACCCGACGGGCCACCGGCTCCGGGACGGCCAGGTCGTACACCGCGGCGAGGTGCCAGACCTCCGTCACGTCGGCCACGCGGCCCCGGTCGCCGTACTCGATGCCGAGCCCCGCGGTCGTGATGTCGCCCGTCACGAGCGAGATCCGCCCCGCGGTGTGCGGGTGCGCCGCCTCGATCTCGGCGACCCGCTCCGCGGCCAACGGCATCCAGTGCTCCTGCACCAGGCACAGCGCCTGCACGCCCTTGCGCCGTGCGAGGAGCCTCGGTAGCAGTGCCGACCCGAGGAACCCGGGGAAGCCTGTCATCAGCAGTGCCGTCATCGTCGACGCCTTTCGTGTTCGGGGGCGCGCGTGCGCGCGCCCCGGCGACCGCTCCTCCCGCGGCCGTGCCTAACCTAACGCTGCCCGCGCACCCGCCGCCGCCCGGCGTGAGCAACGTCCCCACCGGCATACCCGCCGGTATGCCGGTGGCCCGCGACGAGACCACGTGCCGGTGAACCGCGGATCACCCCGAACGCCGGCCCAGCACCGTGTCGATGGCGGCGTCGAGTCCGGGCGGCTCGGCGCCGAGCTCGGCGACGACGGCCGCCCGGACCGCCTCGCGCAGCAGGCCGCCGTCGTCCGGCAACCTCCCGCCCCCCGGCGCACGCGGACGCGGCGCGGTCGCCGCCGGCGGGGCGGCGCGCTCCGGGCGCGAGACCGTCACGCCGAGGTCCGCGGCCCGTTGAGCCGCCTCGTGGGTGATGACGTCGAGGGGCGCCAGCGTGACCGCCTCACCAGCGCGGTGCGCGGCCTCGACGTCGACGCGGGTGACGAAGCGGCGGCGCAGCGGCGTGGGCTCAGGACCGGCCATCGATGCCCTCCAGGGCGGCGACCGCGGCGTCGCGGGCGGTGACCACGTCGGCCTCGGTGCCGGCCATCCACAGCCGCCCGTAGACGCCGACCGACGCGACGTGCATGAGGTTGACCGAGGCGGCCTTCTCGGCTTCGTTCGCTGCGTAGTTGATGTACGCCGCGGGCGTGCACTCGAGCACCAGCATGGTCTGCCCGGCGACGAGCATCATGCCGCGGGTGAAGCGGTTGAGCAGCTGGCTCTGGTACGGGCTGACGTTGGTGATCACCTGGAGCGACGCGATCGTGGGACGAAGGCGCTCCGCCACCTGCAGGCCGAGCTCGCCGAGGACCGCCTCGCCCGCCTGCAGCACCTCGGCCTGGCTGTCCGAGTGCAGCTCGAACATCCCGAACTGCCGCTCCACGATCTGCGCCCCCGGTCGGGCCCGGGTCGCCTTGACGGCCACGTCGACCACCCGGAAGACGTGGTTGCCCGGTGCCATCTCGACGTAGAGCGCGGCCATCCCCTCCACCGGCAGGTCACCCTGGGTGACCGTGCCCACGAACGACGCGAACTGCGGCTGCATCCGGTCCAGGTAGCTGTAGGCCCGCAGCTCGAACGACTCGGCCACGACGCACTCCTCTCGTTCAGGCGGGGCTCACGGCGCGCACCGGTGCGGACCGGGCGATCCCGAGCGGGGTGACGAACAGCGGGGAGGCGGGGACGACGGTCGGGATTCCGGTGACCTCCGCGACGACGTCCCCGAAGCCCGGGAAGGCGGCCGGGCCACCCACCAGGTGCACGACCGGCACGGCATACCCCGCGGTGTGGCGCGCCACGATCGTAGCGACCTTCTCCATGACCGGCCGCAGGACGGGGAGGAGCCGGCCCTGCTCGGCCGGGTCGGTCTTGAGGCGCTCGGCCTGCTCGAACGGCATCCCGTGCGCACCGGCGACGACGAGCGTGAAGTGGGTGCCGCCGGTGGCCTCGTCCGCGGTGTGCACCACGTCGCCGTCACGCACCACCGCGATGCCGGTCGTGCCGCCCCCCACGTCGACGACCACACCCTCACGCAGCCCGAGCACCGCGTTGGCGGCGGTCGGCTCGTCGACGAGCCCGGTGCACTCCATCTCCGCCGCCTCGATGACGTGTGCGACGGCCCGCACCTCAGCGCGCGGCACCCCGGGCGGGAAGGCGCCGTGCGCGGCGGTCAGGACCAGACCGGTCCGCTGCTCGACGTCCCGCTTGAGCCGCCGGACCAGGTCGATGGCACCGACGAAGTCGGTCACCACGCCGTCGCGGACGACGTCCGCGAACTCGGCGACGGCCGCGAGCGGGCGGTCCGCGTCATCGAGGACGACGACCACCGTGTATGCCGTGCCGAGGTCCACGCCGACCTTCAGCCCGGTGGGTGGCGGGTCCGCGACGGTGGCGGTGAGCGCTCCCTCGAACGCCGCCATCTGCGCGTCGACGGAGGAGGGCGCCGGGGTCACCGGGGGCCTGCCCAGTCGGCGGGGTGGGTGACGTAGAGGAAGCGCGTCCACGAGGGGGTGCCGAAGGTGATGGACGAGCCGCGCGGGACGGCGATGACGTCACCGGGGCGGCCGACCACCCGCTGGCTGCCACGGGTGACGTGCAGCTCACCCTCCAGGACGTACTCCACCTCGTCGTAGTCGAGGGTCCAGGGGAAGGACCCCTCGCGCAGGCTCATCACCCCAGCGGCCATGGGGAACCCGTCGGCGCCGGTCACGACGTCATGGGTGCGCACGTCCATCTCCGGCGCGGGGCCGGGGAAGGGGAACGGCTCCAGCCCGACGGTGCCCGCCCCGGCCACGTGGACCAGGCGCGACGGCGGAGGCGGCGGAGGAACGGAGGGCGCAGCCCGGCGCCCGTTCCTCCCGACGGTCTGCGCGCCGTCGGCGACGAGGGCTACCCGTCGCTCGTGCGCGACGTCCCGGGCCAGCGGCGTGACCCGGTCCGCGGGCGCGACGACGAGCTCCGTGGCGCCGGAGCGCGCAGCACGGAGCACGTCGTCGGCCGTGACGACCCGTCGCCGTGTCACGCCGACACCACAGGTGCGGCGTGGCCACGGCTCCGCGTCCCGGCCGGTGCCGAGTCGCGGAGCACCCTCACTCGGCGCCCGAGACCTCGGGGTTGTCCGACGGGAGGATGTACTCGACGTCGCCGTGCGGCCTCGGGATGACGTGCACGCTGACCAGCTCGCCGACGCGCGAGGCGGCGGCGGCACCGGCGTCGGTGGCGGCCTTCACCGCGCCGACGTCGCCACGCACCATCACCGTCACGTAGCCGCCGCCGATCACCACCTTGCCGATGAGCGTGACGTTGGCGGCCTTCACCATGGCGTCGGCCGCCTCGATGCTGCCGACGAGTCCTCGCGTCTCGACCATGCCGAGCGCGATCATCTGGGGGTCTGGCACCGGGGTCTCCTTTGTCGTTGGTGCGTGGTCTGCGGGTCGGGGCCACGGGCGGGCCGAGGCGCGGGCGCCGGGCGGGGGGCGGGCCGGTGCCCCCATCGTGCTACGCGGCGGGAGCGTCACGGCGCACCCCCGAGCTCGCGGAGCACCCGGCGCACGATCCGGTCGACCTCCGGGTCCGCTGACCGCGACTCGGTGGCCGAGGGTCCGCCGAACGCCACGGGTCCCGCCACGACCCCCGGGGCCAGCGCGCGCGCAGCCGCCGGTGGCTCGCGCAGCGGGTAGGCGACCCGCTTGACGTTGAGCAGGTGGTGCACCGTGATGTTGTCGCTGACCACGGAGCCACCGATCCCCCCGGGAGCCAGCGTCATCGACGGCATGACACCGGTGGTGGCGCCGATCGCGCCGAGCGTCCCCCACGTGTTGACGAGGATGCGGAACGCCGGCTTCTCGATGCCGAACGCGAGGACGACGTCCTCGTCGGTGGCGTGGATGACCAGCGAGTGCCCGTCGCCGCCGAAGTGGAGCAGCTCCACGCAGCGCTCGCAACCGGCCCGCCACCCGTCCTCGACGTAGAACCCCAGCACGGTCGTGAGCTTCTCGCCGCTGAGCGGCTCGACCCGTCCCACCGCCTCGAGGTCGGCGACGAGGATCCGGGCGGACGCGGGCACGGCGAACCCGGCCAGCGTCGCGAGCTGCTGCGGGGTCCGGCCCACCGCGACGGGGTCCATGCCGCCGCCCGGGGTGAACAGCACCCGCTCCAGCGCCCGCTTCTCCGCCGCGCTCACCCAGTGCGCGCCCTGCCGCCGCATCTCGGCCCGCAACGTCTCGGCGACCGGCCGGTCGGCCACCACCGACTGCTCGGTGGCGCAGATGACCGAGGAGTCGAAGGCCTTGCTGTTCACGATGGCGCTCGCCGCGGCCGCCACGTCGGCGCTGCGGTCGACGTAGACGGGCACGTTGCCGGGCCCGACCCCGATGGCGGGCTTGCCGGTGCTGTGGGCGGCACGGACCATCGGCGTGCCGCCGGTGGCGAGGATGAGCGAGGTCGCGTGGTGGCGCATCAGCTCCTGGGTGCCGGGCAGGGTGACCCGACGCAGGCACGCGACCAGGCCAGCCGGCATACCGGCTCGCTCCCCGGCCTCGGCCATGAGGCGCACGGCCTCGTAGGTGCACTCTGCGGCCGCCGGGTGTGGCGCGACCACGATGCCGTTGCGCGCCTTGACCGACACCAGCACCTTGAAGACGGCCGTGGAGCTCGGGTTGGTCGAGGGCGTCAGGGCCACCACGACCCCCACCGGCCACCCGATCTCGACGGTGCGCCGCTCCGGGTCACGGCGCAGCACGCCCACCGTGGGGATGTCACGGATGGACTCCCACACGGCGCGCGAGGCGAACTCCACCTTGACCTGCTTGTGCGCCGGCACGCCGTAGCCGGTCTCCTCGCAGGCCATCCGCCCGAGGCGCGCGGCGTCGCGGTGCACGGCCTCGGCCATCGCCGCGCAGGCCCGGTCGACCTGCTCCTGGCTCGCCGTCGCGAACTCCCGCTGGGCGGCGCGGCAGGTGACGGCGAGGTCGCGGGCCTCCTGCACCGAGCGCAGGTCGGCGTCGATCTCGGTCACGACCTCACACCTCCCTCGGCGTCCGGGCGACCTCGAGGACACCCTCGCGGAAGGCCGCGCACGCCGCCACGACCGCGCTCTGGTCACCGACGAGGTAGCCGCCGGAGAAGTTGGTCTCCGAGGGTGGGGCGAACCAGACCCGCAGCTCGACCTCGGCGGTCTTGAGCGCGCGGTCGAGCGCGTAGGTCGCCTCCAGCGGCGGGGCGATGAGGTAGGCGAGCGGGGTGCCCTGCGCGACGCCCGCCTCGGCGCTGAGGTAGGAGCCGGTGCGGGAGATCGGGTGGGCGAAGAACGCCAGCGAGCCGTCCTCGTTGGCCGACTCGAAGTGCGCGACCCGCTCGGCGTAGTCCACGCACGCCTCCAGCCCGGCCCGCGCCTCGGCGGGGTCGGGGGCGGCGAGCATGCCGATGATCTCGCCGGAGAGCGGACCCGAGGCATGGGCCGACCCGGCATAGAACGAGTGGGCGTAGACGACCTCGACATCGGCCCTCTTGGTGGCCTCGTCCAGGGAGGCGTAGAGGCAGTCGTCGATGTCGCAGGTCACCAGGGCCAGGCTGCGCTGGTCGGACCGCAACCCGATGCGCTCGGCATATCCGCGCTCGACGTTCTCGATCACCCGGGTGGCGAGGATGGTCGGACGGATCGGGTCGAGGAGAGCCATCAGCGGCTCCCGCTCAGCTGCCGCCGCAGCTCGACCCCGCTGGCCTGCTGTGCCAGGACGGTGCGGACGTGCTCCACGACGAAGGCCCCCGCCTCCAGGGGGTTGGTCCCGCCGTTCTCGGTGATCATGCACACGACGTCGCGGTGGGCGTCGGTCTTCCCGGCGGTGGGCCGCCAGCCGGAGTACACCGACAGCGCGTCGGCGACCCCCAGGCCGGGCCGCTCGCCGATGAGCAGCACGACGACGTCCGCGCCGACGAGGTCACCCACGTCGTTCATGACCCCCACCCGGCAGTAGCGCACGAAGAAGGGCGTTCCGACGGTGAGGCCGGCGCTCCTGAGGCCCTGCTCGAGGACGGGGTAGATCTGGGGCAGGTTGTTCGCCACGGCGGCCCAGGAGAGGCCGTCCCCCACGACCAGCTGGACCTGCGGCTTCTTCGTGCAGCGCCGGTCGACCTCGGCCCGCGCCTCCTCGGAGAGGAGCCGGCCGAGGTCCGGCCGCAGCAGGTACTCCTCGCTCGAGGTGACCCGCGTCTGGACGGCGAACATCCCGAGCTCGTCGAGGAGGGCCTGGGGAACCTCGCCGAAGATGGCGTCCTGGGTGACGGCGTGGTCGGCCCGGAAGAGGAGCAGCGAGGAGGTCCGCGGACGCGGGCCGGCGCGCCCCACGCCGATGCGGGCGGTCGTCGAGGCCACGAGGTTCTCCAGGCCCGTCGGGTTGGCCGGGTCGTCGACGCCGACCCGGCGGCGTCGCTCGGGCGCGGTGGGGTCGGGCAGGTCGACGTCCGCGGACGGCGTCACTGCGGACGGCGTCACTGCGGACGGTGTCACCACGGACCGTGGGGGGGTGGCCGGAGTCACCGGCGCACCCCGGAGCTCCGCGAGCACCTCCGTGACGATCGCCCGCACCTCGGCCGGGCTCACCGCACCGCCGTCCTCCGCCACGGGGCTCACCTGCGCCCCAGGAAGAAGGAGGCGTCGCCCGCCCTCTCGGTGAGCCGGCCGGCCTCGAGCAGCCCGAGGTCCTCCATCCACGCCTCGAACTCCGGCAGCGGCCGGAGGTCCAGCAGCTGCCGCAGGCTCGGCGCGTCGTGGAAGCTCGTCGACTGGTAGGAGAGCATCGAGTCGTCACCCATGGGGACGCCCATGACGTAGTTGACCCCGGCGGCGCCGAGCAGGACGGCGAGGTTCTCCAGCTCGTTCTGGTCCGAGCGGGCGTGGTTGGTGTAGCAGACGTCGGCGCCCATCGAGATGCCGTGCAGCTTGCCCATGAAGTGGTCCTCGAGCCCGGCGCGTGCGATCTGGCCCGCGTCATAGAGGTACTCCGGTCCGATGAACCCGATGACGGTGTTGAGCTGGAACGGGTCGTAGCGCCGCGCCAGGCCGTAGCAGCGCGCCTCCATGACCACCTGGTCGGCACCGTGGTGGGCGTCGGCGGAGAGCTCGGCCCCCTGGCCGGTCTCGAAGTAGAGGTAGTTGGGTCCGGTCGCGACGCCGTGCCGCCTGGCGAGCGCCTGCGCCTCGTCGAGCATCCCCACGCTGACCCCGAAGGACTCGTTGCCCGTCTGGGAGCCGGCGATGCTCTGGAACACCAGCCCGACCGGCGCCCCGGCCCGCATGGCCTCCATCTGGGTGGACACGTGCGCGAGGACGCAGTTCTGCGTCGGGATCTGCCAGCGGGTGATGACCTCGTAGGTCATCTCGAGCAGGCGCGCCACGCTGCCGAGGCTGTCGTCGGAGGGGTTGATGCCGATGACGCTGTCGCCGGACCCGAAGGAGAGGCCCTCGTAGATCTCGGCGCGGATGCCCTCGACCGAGTCGGTCGGGTGGTTCGGCTGGCAGCGGGAGCCGAGCGTTCCCGGCATACCGATGGTGTTCGTGCAGTGCTTGACCACCCGGATCTTCTTCGCCGCCAGCATGAGGTCGAGGTTGCTCATCAGCTTGGCGACCGCGGCGACCATCTCCGAGGTCAGCGCGTTGCCGACCCGGGTGATCATCTCCGCCGTGGTGGTGTCGGCGAGCAGCCACTCGCGAAGCTCGCCGACCGTCCAGCCCTTGACATCCACGTAGACCGCCTCGTGGACGCCGTCGTCGATGACCCGGGTGACCTCGTCCTCCTCGTACGGCACCGCGGGGTTGGCGCGCAGCGTCTCGAGGGTGACCTCGGCGAGGACGTGCTTGGCAGCCATCCGCTCGGCCGCGGACTCCGCGGCGATGCCGGCCAGGCGGTCCCCGGACTTCTCCTCGTTGGCCTTGGCGAGCAGCTCCTTGACGTCCCGGAACTCGTAACGCGTCCCGAACAGCGTGCAGGCGAGGATCACGGCGCACCGCCTCGGGCGGTGAGCGGTCCGGCGGCGGGTGGACGGGCGACGCCGGGACTGCGGGGACGCGGCTCAGTCATAGAACACCAGCGTCTTGATGGACAGCGGCACCGCGCGACCGTCGAGGACCGGCTCGCCGATGTCGAGGTAGTCGCCCTCCCCCAGCCCGACCTGGTCGAGGACGACCAGGGGAAGTCCCGGCCGGGCCGCCTGGATGGTCTGCCCCAGCACTTGTGCGTAGTCCTGCTCCATGACCAGGACCAGCGGCCGGTCCGGGCCGGCGACGTCGTGGTAGGCGGCCATCTCCCCGGCGACCTCGGCGAGCCCGCCGAAGCCGAGCCCGGACGGGAGGTCCACGACGATGGCGGCCGCGGTGTCGGCCGGCAGGTCCCAGCGCTCGAGCGCGTCCTGCACGGCCTCGGCGAACGAGGGTCCGCCGCCACGGCCCGGCAGGGCAGGGCGCAGCACCGGCAGGTTGGTCAGCGGCAGGAGCCGGCGGTCCGTCCAGATGGTCGAGCCGGACAGCGTCACCGTCTGACCGGCGGCGCCGAGCACCGTCGCGGCGAGCGTCTCGGGCGGCTCCCGGACGACGTGCCTTCTCAGGCGCTCGTTGCGGTGCAGGCAGTCGGCGAGCAGCGGACCCACGTCGCCGTATGCCGTCACCTCCGCCATGGTGCCCACCGGCGGCCGGGCGTAGTAGCAGGCCCCGACGCCGCCGGTGAGGAAGACCGACGTGGAGCGCTCGGTGTCCCGCAAGGGCGGGGTGAGCTGAACACCGGGGACGTCGACGCGTGTGCCCTCGGCGAGGTCGACGACGAGGTCGGCCATGACGTCGCAGAAGCGGCGAAGAACCTCCATCGGGGCGACGGAGCCCTCCTGAAGGGGCACCCCGGCGGCTGCCGCGATCGCGCGGCCCGGCGGCGGGAGGCGGCGCACGGTGCCGTCCGGCTCCACCTCCACCTGGCGGCCGCCCACCGCGACGGCCGAGGACGACACGTGCCGCCCGAGGTTGAACACGGCGGCGTTGGAGGTGCCGCCACCGATGTCGACGCTGGTGACCTGCTCGTAGTTGTCCACCGACCACCGTGCGACGCCGGCGCCGCGGCCCGCGATCTGGGCCTCGGCGTTGGGGCCCGCCACGGACACGACGAAGTCACCCGCCTGCCCGGAGAGTGCGCGCAGGATGGCCTCGGCGTTGCGCGCCCGGGCCGCCTCGCCGGTCACGATGACGGCGCCGGTCTCGATCCGGTCGGGGGTGACGCCGGCCCCCGCGTAGTCCGTGCGGACGAGCTCGGCCAGCCCCTCGGCGTCGATCTGGTCCGGAGCGGTCAACGGGGTGGGGTGCACCGGTCCGCGGTGCACGATCGACTTCTCGTCCACCTGGATGCGGGGCACCTGTCCCGGGCGCGCGACGTCGCGCAGCACGAGGTGCGAGAAGACCACCGAGGTGGTGGTCGTCCCGACGTCGATGCCGACGGAGAGGACGTCGCGGCCGAGGGCGGGCATGGGTCGCGCGTCAGCTCTTCCGGAAGGTGACCGTGCCGCCGACGTCCATGGAGTCGAGGATGCCGACCACGAGGGCGTCCACGGGTTGGTCGGCAGCCGTGGTGCTGGAGTGCCGGCCGGCGCTGCCGCGCGCCACGAGCACCAGCTCGCCCGTGCCGGCGCCGGCACCGTCCACCGCGACGAACACCGGGCCCTGCTCGGCACCGGTCTGGTCCGCCTCCCTGACCAGCAGCAGCTTCCTGCCGGTGAGGGTGGCGTCCTTGGCCGTCGCCACCGCCGATCCCACGACCCGTGCGATGAGCATGTTGTCCGTCCTCGATCTCGTGTTTGCGGGCCGGCGGCGTCAGGCCCTCGGTTCACGGTCGTCAGGGTGCCGGACCCCGTGCGGCCCGGGCAGGAAGCCCTGGTCGTGCTGCTCCAGCTCGAGCTCCTCGGCGGAGCCGACCCCGGGGGGCAGGTCGATCGTGTGCTTCGGTCCGACGAACCAGTGGCGCGCCGAGACGTACCACCAGATCGTCAGGGCCAGCAGCGTCCCCCCGGTGAGGATCGGGGCGTAGTTGACGTACTTCCAGGAGAACTCGGCGTTGCCGGGGACGCCCCGGGGAAGCGTCGGCATGATGAAGTACACGCTGATGACCACGATCTCGACGATCGCGACCGGAGCCATCCATTTGTACTTCCGGCCCAGGGTCCACGGGCCGGGCTGGAACCGGTCACCCATCCGCCAGCGCAGCCAGATGGGGATGAGGAACGCCAGGTAGAGGCCGATGACCGTGACCGAGACGACGGCGTAGAACGCCACCGGGACGATGATCGGCTCCTCCGGCGTCCCGACGTTGACCTCGGCGAGGGCCGGCAGGGTGATGAGCATGGCGACCAGGGCGGAGACGAGCACGGCGTTGCGGGGCACCCGCTTGGCGGTCAGCTTGGTCCACGACGCCGAGCCGGGCACCGCCCCGTCGCGGCTGAACGCGAACAGCATCCGCGAGCAGCTGGTCAGGCACGCCATGGCGCAGAAGAACTGCCCGATGCTGGCAATGAGCAGCACCGTGCCCGCCCAGCCCGAGGAGAGGGCCTGCGAGAAGATCACCGCCACGCCGCCGCCGCCCTCGGTGACCCCCGCCGGGTCCTGAACGGCGAAGAGGAAGGCGAGCAGGAGGATCCAGCCCCCGATCGCGCTGTAGAAGATGGACTTCCACACGCCCTTGGCGGCGCTGGAGTCGGCGCCGTGCGTCTCCTCGGACAGGTGGGCGGAGGCGTCGAAGCCGGTGATCGTGTACTGCGTCAGGAGGAACCCCAGTGGCAGCACGTAGAACCAGAAGCCGATGCTGGAGGCACTGCCGTCGGAGAAGCCGGAGTTGTTGATCCGCTCGGTGAAGACGAAGTCGGCGCTCGCGTGCTTCTCGGGCAGGAACACGAGGATCAGGACCACCGCGAGCGCTCCGAAGACATGCCACCACACGGAGATGTTGTTGAGGATCGCCATGAGGTGGGCCCGGAAGACGTTGAGCAGGGTGACGAGGACGAGCACCAGCACGAAGAGCAGGAACACCCGCCCGAGGGAGTAGCCGTCGGCCCAGGACGAGCTGAACGTGCTGAACGTCAGGTCGAAGAACGTCGCGCACCCGTAGGCCACCGACGCCGTCACGGCGACGAGCCCGATGAGGTTGAGCCACCCGGTGTAGAAGCCCGCCCGCGGTGATCCCAGCTTGGTGGCCCACCAATAGATGCCACCCGAGGTGGGGAAGGCGGACACGAGCTCGGCGAGACAGAAGCCGATGACGAGGATGAACGCCGAGATCAGCGGCCAACCGATCGAGATCGCGATCGGGCCCCCGTTGTTCCACGCCTGGCCGAAGGTCGTGAAGCAGCCGGCGAGGATGGAGATGATGGAGAACGAGATGGCGAAGTTGCTGAACCCCGACCAGCTGCGGGACAGCTCTTGTTTGTAGCCGAGCTCAGCCAGCCTCTGCTCGTCCTGCCCCAGCTTGCCTGTCTCGACCACGGGTGGGCTCCCTTCCACCGGCCAGCGGCGACGTCGCCGCAGCCATGGCTCTTCTTAGCGCACCACGACCTCCGCGCGCACGGGTCTTCAAGTTCTGCTGCTCATGACCGAGGCTTTCCGTGGCGCCGAGAGGCAGGAACTGCGGAACCGGCGGGTCACCGCGATCCGCGCCCTCCTTGCTCGGTCGCGTCCAGGTATGCCGTGAGGTCCGGCTCGCTGGAGCGCAGCCGGCCCATCTCCTCGTCCCGGGCGCAGGTGAGCAGGGCGACCTCGACCCAGCCGGCCCGGCGCGCTCGCACCTCGAACGTGCCGCCGGAGTCCTCCCAGCGCACCAGTGCGGCCAGGTCGTCGGAGACCATGCGGCGATCATGGCACCACGACGCCACGCCCACCCGCGGCGGCCGTGGCCTCCCCTGCCGCGCGTCCGTCGACCGGCTGTCCGCGCGGTCCGTGGACCGGCGCCGGCCCAACTGGGTCGGCGACTTCGCCCCGCGGGCCCCGGGCCGGCCGGTAGGTTCTGAACCTAATGGACGCGGGGCCCCAGCGCTCCCGGGAGCGAGGAGCACAGGTGGATCGCGGTGGTCGGGACGTCAGCGCCCGTCGCCGCCGGCCGACGCAGGCCCGCTCGCGGGCGACCTACGAGCGCATCCTCGCGGCGACCGCGGCGCTCCTGCAGGAGGTCGGGTGGGACGGCGTCAGCACCAACGCCATCGCCGTGAAGGCGGGGGTGACCGTCCCCTCGGTGTACGCCTACTTCCCGGACAAGTACGCCATCATCCACGAGCTCTTCGAGCGCCAGGAGCAGTACCGCGTGGAGCTGCTCCATGAGCTGGTCAGGAGAGCCAGCCGCGAGGACTGGGAGGACGTCCTGCGTTCCGCCCTGCGCGCCGCGGCGGACCTGCGTCGTCGGGACGCCGGCGGGCTGGCGCTGCGCACGGCCATGACCGCGGTCCCCGAGCTGCGTCGTCTCGACGAGCAGAGCTCGGAGCGGGCCGCCGCCCAGCTCGCCTCGCTGCTGGCGGACCTGGCGCCGGGCCTGTCCTCGGAGCAGGCCCGGCGCTCGGCCCGCGTCCTCAGCTACGCCGTGGTGCCCCTGCTCGACCACGCGGGGAGCCAGCCGGAGGTGGACGAGGCGTTCCTGGACGCGGCCGCGCGCATGGCCATCCTCTACCTCCGCGACATCGTCCATGGGGCCCACGACGTCCCGTCGGGCCATGCGGCCCCGCCGGCCCCAGATGGCCACCGGGGTCACCAGACGCCGCCGGTCCGCCCCGCGCACTCCTCTTCGCGGGCCTAGCCGCGGGGTCGGCGCCGCTGTCGGCCCCGACGCGGTGGGCGCGTCGAACCACCGCACGCCCGTGCGGCACCTTCAGGAGCGTGCCCCACCCATGACCGCCGCCCGCCACGGGCCGGCGCGGCCGAGGACCTTCTCCGCGCTGGCGACCGCCCTGTCGGAGACGCCGAGAGTCGACGGGCGGGGCGTCCGCGTGGGTGTCCCGCCGGGCAGCGGCCTCAGCCGATGGCCACCGTCAGGAGGAGGACCGAGTCCTCGAGGGCGTCGACGCCGTGACGCTCGTCGGGGACGTCCATCAGCTGGCCGTGGCTGACCTCCCAGGCCCGCTCACCGGCATACACCCGCACCCTGCCGGCGACGACCTGGAGGGTGGCCGCGGCCGGGGAGTTGTGCTCCCCCATGCCGGTCCCGGCGTTGAGGGCGATGACGGTGGTCCGGAGCCGGTCGCCGTGGACGGCGGTCACCGAGGACCGACCCTTGTCGTCGGTGCGGGCCTCGGCGATGAGCCGCTCGGCCACCTCACGCAGGTCGACGATCCCCTCGGCGTCGGGCAGGTCGTCGGGGCGCATGGGGGTCCTCCTGGTCGGTGCGGGGAGACCGGCGGGCGCGCGGTCGGACAGCGCCACGATGCCACGGCGGGCGACCCCGGCGGGCGCAGAGCGCCGGGCCAGTGCGGGCGCGCCGCGGGGCGCCCGCGGTTCCGTGCCGGGCGACCAGCGCCGAGGGTCGGCGCGTCGTCGCCCGGTCGGCTGCCCCGCCTCAGCCCTGGGTCTCCACGAGCACGACGTCCAGCCGCCGCGGTCCGTGGACGCCCTCCACCCGGCTGAGCTCGATGTCGCTGGTGGCGCTCGGCCCGCTGATCCAGGTCTGCGGGCGGAGCGGGTCCAGCCGCTCCAGCGCCGCCGGCACGTCCTCGACCACCTGGTCGGTCCGCACGATGCACACGTGGTGGTCGGGCACGAGGGAGAGCGCCCGGCGCCCCTGACCGGGGCCGTGCTCGAGGACGATCGTGCCGGTCTCGGCGACCGCGACGGACGACTCGGTCACGACGGCGTCGACCCGGTCGAGCTCCACCGAGCTGAGCCCCGTGTCCCGCTCACCACCGGGGACGTCGACGCCCAGCCCGTCCGGCACGACGACGCGGCCGGCGCTGCCGAGCACCCGGCGCACCGTCTCCGCGAGCTCCTCCGGCCGGCACCGGGTCACCGTGGCGCGGTAGTCCTCGACCCGCTCCACGAAGACGCCCAGGTCGGCCGGCCCCAGCCGCCGCCGGTAGTCCCGCGGGATGGCCCCGACCTCACCGGCGCCTCCCGACGTCGCGGCCGCGACCGCCGCCAGGACGTCATCGCGTGCGCTCATCGCCGTCCCTCCTCACGCTCGGCCCACCACTCCCGGAACGACTGGGTCGCCGGCGTCGGCGCGTCCCGCGCGTCGGTCCAGCGGCTGCCCACCCCGGGCAGGCGGGGCAGGCTCGCCCCGTCGCCACCGCGCCGCCCGACCACCCACCGGTATGCCGTGCTGCCGGCTCCCGACACCCGCTCGGCCGCGCGCATCGCACCCGGGCGGGAGAGCACGCCGGACGCGGCGCGCATCGCGAGCGCCTCCGCCTTGGGGACCCGGGAGCCGCGGTGCGCGTCCACGACCTGCGCCCGCAGGTCCACCAGCACCGACGGGATGTCGATCTTGACCGGGCACACCTCGTAGCAGGCCCCACACAGACTCGAGGCATAGGGCAGGGAGTCGGTCTGCGGGTCGGTGCCCACCCCCTTGAGCAGCGGGTTGAGGATGGCGCCGATCGGCCCGGGGTAGACCGAGCCGTAGGCGTGGCCGCCGACCCGCTCGTAGACCGGGCACACGTTCAGGCAGGCCGAGCAGCGGATGCAGCGCAGCGCCTGCCGGCCCGTCTCGTCCGCGAGCGCGCGGGTCCGGCCGTTGTCGACGAGGACCACGTGCACCTCCTGCGGCCCGTCACCGGGGGTGACCCCGGTCCACATGGAGGTGTAGGGGTTCATCCGCTCCCCGGTCGAGGAGCGCGGCAGCAGCTGGAGGAACACCTCGAGGTCGGAGAAGGTCGGCACGACCTTCTCGATCCCCACCACGGAGACGAGCACCTCGGGCAGGGTCAGGCACATCCGGCCGTTGCCCTCGCTCTCGACCACGACGAGGGTGCCGGTCTCGGCGACGGCGAAGTTGGCGCCGGAGACCGCGACCTTCGCCCCGAGGAACTTCTCCCGCAGGTGCAGCCGCGCCGCCCCGGCGAGCGCCGCCGGGTCGTCCGGCAGGTCCTCGGGCGCCGGCCGGCCGACCCCGCCCATCCTGGTCCGGAAGATCTCCCGGATCTCCGCGCGGTTCCGGTGGATGGCCGGGACGAGGATGTGGCTCGGGAGGTCGTCGCCCAGCTGGACGATGAGCTCGGCGAGGTCGGTCTCCCACGCGGCGATGCCCTCGGCGGCCAAGTGCTCGTTGAGCCCGATCTCCTGGGTGGCCATCGACTTGACCTTGACGACCTCGTCGACGCCGTGCGACGTGGCGACCTCGGCGACCACCCGGCAGGCGTCCTCGGCGTCCCGCGCCCAGTGCACCACCGCCCCGCGCTCGGTCAGCGCCGCCTCGAGCTCGACCAGGTGCTCGCCGAGCCGGGCGAGGGTGGCGTCCTTGATCGCCGCACCGGCCTTGCGGAGCTCCTCCCAGTCGGGCAGCTCGCCGACGACCCCGGCGCGCTTGGCCCGGATGGTGCCGGTCGCGTGGGCGAGGTTGGCCCGGAGCTGGCTGTCGCCGAGGGCGGCGCGCGCGGCGACGGGGAAGCGCGGCATACCGACGAAGGTGGCGCTCACGACGGGCTCCTTCCGGCGGTGGCGTCGGTGGCCGCCAGCACCTCGGCCAGGTGCATCACCCGCATCCCGCTGCGTTGTCGGGTCAGCAGGCCCCCGATGTGCATGAGGCAGGAGTTGTCACCGGCGACCAGCACCTCCGCGCCGCTGTCGCGCACGTGGCGGGCCTTGTCGCCGCCCATGGCCACGGAGGTGTCGGCGTTCTTGACCGCGAAGGTGCCGCCGAAGCCGCAGCACTCCTCCGCCTGCGGCAGGTCGAGCAGGCGCAGCCCGCGCACCGCCTGGAGCAGCCGCACCGGCCGGTCGCCCACGTGCGCCATCCGCACCGAGTGGCAGGTCGGGTGGTAGGTGACCGCGTGCGGGAAGTAGGCCCCGACGTCCTCGACACCGAGCACGTCGACGAGGAACTCGGTCAGCTCGTAGGTGCGGGGGGCCAGGGTCGCCACGGCCTCCTGCAGCGCCACGCTCCCCGACCGCCTCGCCACGATCCCGTGCTGGTGGCGGACCGACGCGGCGCAGGACCCGGACGGCGTGACCACCGCGTCGTAGCCGGCGAAGGCGTCGACGAAGTTCTCCACCACCGGGACGGCCTCGTCGAGGTAGCCGGTGTTGACCATCGGCTGCGCGCAGCACGTCTGGCCCGCCGGGAACTCCACGGTCACGCCGAGCCGCTCGAGCAGCGTGACCACCGCCCGCCCCGTCTCCGGGAACAGCGCGTCGTTCAGGCACGTCACCTGTAGCGCGACCCTCACCGTGGCCCCCTTCTCGCGCGGTGCGGCACCGCCCGGTCCCGACACCGTATGCCGGATGCGCGCCGCGCGCTCGCCGCCCCGGTCCTGCGGCGGCCGGTCAGCCGCCGGCGAGCGGGACCACGATCCGCGTCCGCCACGTCGAGGAGTCGCCGGTCGGCTCGCTGACGTACTCCTCCCACATGTCCTCGCGGGGCACCAGGCCGCGCTCGGCCATCCACGGCATCAGCACGGCATACGTCTCCTGCAGCGTGTCGTACGGCCCGACGTGCACGCCGACGACGCACCGCCCGCCCGGCCGCTCGGTCACCGTCACCCCACCCTCGGGGGTGTGCACGTCGCCGGCCACGGGGAAGCCGACCGCGACGTCGACGCTCTCCCCGGGCTCCCCGTGGTACCAGCCGTACGGCGGCCCCGCGATCCGGCCCCCCGCCACCGAGACGTCCTCGACGACCTTGGGCAGGTTCTCGTCGAAGAACTGCCGCAGGTCGGACATCGGCAGGACGTGACGCACCTGCGCCACGGTCTCCGACGGCACCTCGACGACCTCGAACTCGACCTTCTCGCCCGACATGGTGGGCTCCCCTCTCTCGGTTTCTACTGCCGTCCCTGCGCTGCCGAGGACCCGGCGGCGTGCTCCGAGCACGGGCTCGCGACCCCGCGGTGCCGCCAGCATCCCACCGGGTGGGGCTGCGGGCGTCGGCCGGGGTGGGAGTCGCGTCCCGTCGCGGGCGGCAGACTGAGCGGGTGGACGCCGCCCCGCACTCCGCCTCCCGCTCGCCCGGCCGACATCCCGAGCCGCGGGCCGCCCCGGACGGTGCCCCGTGATCTGGCTCGACCTGGGCCTCGTCGCCGTCCTCGTGCTGGTCAACGCGCTCTTCTCCGGCAGCGAGATGGCGCTCATCTCCCTGCGCGAGGGGCAGCTGCGCCAGCTGGAGCGCTCCGGGAGCGCGCGGGCCGCCCGGCTCGCCTCCCTCGCCCGGGACCCCAACCGCTACCTGGCGACGATCCAGATCGGCATCACCCTCGCCGGCTTCCTGGCCTCCGCCACCGCGGCCGCCTCGCTCGCCGACCCGCTCGTCCCCGTCCTCGAGCGCCTCGGCTCGTGGGCCCGGCCGGTCGCCATCGGCGGCATCACCCTCGTGCTCACCTTCGTCACCCTGGTGCTCGGCGAGCTGGCGCCGAAGCGGCTGGCCCGCCAGCGCGCGCTCCCCTGGGCCCTCGCCGTCGCCGGGCCGATCGACCTGATCTCGCGGCTGTCCCGCCCCGCGGTCGCCCTGCTCGCGGTGTCGACCAACGCGGTGGTCCGCCTCCTCGGGGGGGCGCCGCAGGCCGCCGAGGAGGACATCAGCCCGGCGGAGCTGCGCGACCTCGTGCTCGCCCACACCCTCCTCGACGCCGCGCAGCGGGAGATCATCACCGGCGCACTGGACATCACCGGCCGCACGCTGCGCGAGGTGCTCGTCCCACGGGGGGCGGTCTTCGCCGTGCCCGCCACGCTCCGTGCGGACGAGGCGCTGGCGGCACTGGCCGCCGTCGGCCACTCGCGCGCGCCGGTGACCGGGCGCCGCAACCTCGACGACGTCGTGGGCATCGCCCACTGGTCGGCACTCCTGCGTGGGGGTGAGGCCAGGGTGCGCACCGTCGCGGCCGAGCCGCTGCTGGTGCCGGACACCCTGTCGGTCTCCGAGGCGCTGCGGCAGATGCGGGCGGAGCGACAGCACCTCGCGGTGGTGCTCGACGAGTACGGCTCGGTCGACGGCATCGTCACCCTCGAGGACCTGCTGGAGGAGGTGGTCGGGGAGATCTACGACGAGACCGACCGGGACCTGCTCACGGTCGAGCGCGGCACCGACGGCAGCATGGTGCTGCCCGGCACCTACCCCCTGCACGATCTGCCCGACATCCGCGTCGACCTCGGGGTGGCGCCGTCGCGGGACTTCACCACCGTCGCCGGCCTGGTGGTCTCCCGGCTCGGCCGGGTGCCCACGGCGGCGGGGGACGTCGTCGAGGTGGGCGGCTGGCGGCTCGAGGTGCTCGCCGTCGCCGGCCACGCGGTCACCGGCGTGCGGCTGAGCCGCCGGCCCGCCCCGTCCGGCGGCGCGCACGGTGCGGACACCGAGGACGGCCCGGAGAGCGCGCACGGCGCGCACACAGGGGACGCCGGGGACACCGAGAGTGGTCCCCCGGACCGTCAAGGCGCTTGACGAAATCATCAAGCACCTTGACGACCCGCCGACACCACCTGCAGGGCCGCCGGGCCTGCCCACGCCGTCGCGCCGAGCCTGCCCACGGTCCGAGGTGCCACGCCTGCCCCCGGCCCGGGGCACCACGGCTGCCCTAGCCCGAGGCGCCCGCTGCGGGCGGCGGGCGGCGGGCCACGGCGAGCAGGGCCACCCCGGACACCAGCCCGAGAGCCGCCGCGCCGAGCGCCCACCACACCCCTGCGAGGTCGAGGCCGAGGAGCGCGTCCAGCGACCACTCCCCCGGCCCGGTGGCGGCCAGCCCGACCGCGACCATCGCGACGAGCAGCACGTACTCCCAGCCGCCCTTGAACACGAAGTAGCCCTTGCCCCGGTGGTCGGTCAGCGCCGCCACCGTCATCAGCCCGACGAACGCCGCGGCCGTCAGCCCGTTGAGCAGCCCCAACGTCATCAGGACGCCCGCGCCGATCTCCGTCGTCGCCGCGAGCCGTGCGTGCAGCGCCGGCGGCCGGAGCCCCAGCGCGGCGAACCAGCGGGTCGTGCCCTCCAGCCCGCCGGCGCCGAACAGCTTGTTCCACCCGTGCGCGAGCAGCATCGGCCCCAGCGCGAGCCGGACCAGCAGCAGCCCCAGGTCGGTGTCCACGTCACTGCTCCTGTCCGTGCGGGCCGAGCACCCGCAGCACCGCGACGACGTAGCGGACCCCGAACGGGTCCTCCGTGTGCAGCGAGACGGTCCGGTATGCCGGCCCGCCGGCGCCCGTCGCCAGCGCACCTCCCAGCACCTGCAGGGCGGCGCGCCCGCCGAAGAGCACGTCGGCACAGAGGGCCGGGTCGAGGTCGAGCAGCCGGCGGAGATCGGGTGCGGCCAGCGCCGCGGTGACCGCCTCGTCGACGGCGAACGCGCGCTCGTCGAGGTGCCCCGGCGCCTTCTCGCCCCGGCGGGCGCTGCCGTCGGCGGCCACGACGAGGGCCGTGGGCGTGGATCCGGCCGCGAGGCGCTCGCCGGCGGCACGGCATACCTCGGGGTCGGCGTCGGTCGGCACGAGAACGACGTCGTCGGGCGGGCCGTCCGCGAGCAGCAGGCGCGCCACTCGCTCCCCCAGCGGCGGGCGGGTCGTGTGGGTGGGCCGATCCGTGCCGGTGACCACGACGACGCGCTCGGCGCCGGCCACCGCCTCGTGGACGGCGGACGTGCACCGGTCGCGCAGCGCGGCGCCGGGGTCGTGTCGGCCGACGTACTCCGGCAGCAGGAGCGGGGCGGCCGGCACGACGGCGACGCCGGTGATCACGCGAGCCCCCGGGTGGTGCGCGCCGGCGGCAGGTCGCCCCGGATGACCGCAACCATGTCGAGCACCTGACGGGTCGGGCCGACCTCGTGGACCCGGTAGACGTGCGCGCCGTGCCACGCCGCGACGGCCGTGGCGGCCAGCGTGCCGGTCAGCCGCTCGCCGACGGGCAGGTCGAGGGACTCCCCCACGAAGTCCTTGTTGGACAAGGACACCAGCACGGGCCGGTCGAGGGCCACGACCTCGTCGAGGCGACGGGTCACCTCGATGGAGTGCCAGGTGTTCTTGCCGAAGTCGTGCGCCGGGTCGACGACGACCCGCTCAGCGGGCAGCCCGGCCGCCTCGGCCCGCTCGGCCTGGGCGGTGAGGGAGGCGAGCACGTCCGCGACGACGTCGTCGTACTCGATGCGGTGCGGCCGGGTGCGCGGGGTGACCCCGCCGGTGTGGGTGAGGACCACGGAGGCGCCGTGCTCGGCGGCGACCTCGACGAGGTGGGGGTCGGCCCCGCCCCAGGCGTCGTTGAGGACGTCGGCCCCCGCCTGCAGCACGGCGCGACCCACCTCGGCCCGCCAGGTGTCGACGCTGATCAGGAGGTCGGGGTGCTCGCCCCGGACCCTCTCGACGAAGGCGACCACCCGGCGCTTCTCCTCGTCGACGCCGACGTCGGCCCCCGGGGCGGCCTTGATGCCGCCGATGTCGACGAGGTCGGCGCCCGCCTCGACCACCTGCCGGACGCGCTCGAGGGCGGCGTCCTCGGCCCAGGTGAGTCCCTTGTCGTAGAACGAGTCCGGCGTGCGGTTGACGATCGCCATGACCAGGCGGGCCCGGTCGTCGAACTCGCGCCCTCCCAGCCGGAGCCTCACGTGCCCCGCCCGACGCTGTCGGCGGGGCGGCTCGGGGGCGGCACGGCATACCCGCTGACCTCGGCGACGGGCGGGCGCTCCCAGACCGGCACTCGTCGCTCGACGGGACGGAAGGTGTCGCCGTGCCGCTCGAACTGGCGCAGCGTGACGTCCCGTTCGAGGTCGGTCGGGCGCAGCACCCGCCGCTCCACGGCCGCCATGACCTGCAGCGCCATGGCGCCGAGCGTGTGGTGGTGGTGGTGCCGGTGGATGCGGCGGCCGAGGTCGACCTGGGCGACCGAGCGGACCCCGTGCCGGTCCGCGGTGTCGATGAGCACCGCGATCTCCACGCCGTAGCCGACCGGGAGGGGCAGCGCCTCGACGACGTCGCGGCGCACCGCCCACTCGCCGGAGAGCGGCTGCACCAGCCCGGCGAGGGCGGGGCGGTGCAGCGCGAGCAGCGGGCGGGCGACGAGCTCGGTGACCCGGCCGCCGCTCTCGTTCTCGGCCTCGGACTGGGCCTGCAGGAGAGGCCGCTCGTAGACCGACTTCACCAGGGCGGTGCCCGGGTCGGTCAGGAGCGGCCCGAGCAGGCCGGGGACGTAGTGCGCGGCGCGCGAGGTGACGTCGGCGTCGAGGAAGACCAGGACGTCGCCGGTGGTGACGAGCAGCGACTTCCACAGGGCCTCGCCCTTGCCCTCGGCGCGACCGAGGTCGGGGCGCACCGCGGAGGCGGAGTGCACGCTGGCCCCGGCGTCCCGGGCCGCCACCGCGGTGCCGTCGACGGAGTCCGAGTCGATCACGACGAGCTCGTCGACGAGGCCGGTGCGCTCCACCCACGCCTCGCGGACCGTGGCGACGACTCCGCCGACCGTCTTCTCCTCGTCGCGGGCCGGGACCACCACGCTGACGCGGCGGCCCGCCTTGGCGTCCAGCAGATGGGGGACCGACCAGTCCTCCGCGCGCAAGGTCCGCGGGCCGGGCTCGTCGCTCACCGGCTCACTCTAAGCCGCGCCCGCTCTCGGCATCGGTCGAGGTGATCCGCCACCCCCACCGGGTCGGACATCACCTCGACCCGGCGGTGCCGTCGCGCGGCTCAGGCGCCTCCGAAGTGCGGCCGCCGCTTCTCGGTGAAGGCCGCGACACCCTCACGGGCGTCGGCGGTACGCAGCAGGGCGCTCTGGCCCTCCTCCTCCCGGGCGAGCGCGGAGTCGAGGTCGAGCGCGGCGGCGTTGACGGCGGTCAGGGTCGCGGCCGTGGCGCCGGGGGCCAGCGCGGCCAGGAAGCCACACAGCTCCTCGGCGCGGGACTGCAGCCGGTCGTCCGGAACGCACTCCGCCACCAGCCCCCACGCCGCGGCGTCGACGCCGCCCACCGCCTCGGTGCTCAGCGCCATCCGCAGGGCCCGGGCGCGGCCCACCGCGGCGGCGACGAGGGCGGTGGCGCCGCCGTCCGGCATCAGCCCGATCCGCCCGAAGGCCAGGACGAAGGAGGCCGACTCGCCCGCGAGCACGTAGTCGGCCGCGAGCGCGATCGAGCAGCCGACCCCGGCGGCCACACCGCCGACCACGGCGACGACCGGGGTCTGCGAGGCGACGATGGCGCGCACGGCCGCCCCCGCGGCATACAGGGTGGAGTCGTCGACCTTCCCGCCGTCGGCGCCACCGGCCCGCAGGTCGGCGCCGGAGCAGAACCCCCGGCCGGCGCCGGCCAGGACGACGACGCGCACGTCCGGGCGCGCGTCGAGCGCCCGCACCGCCTCCGCGAGCGCGTCCAGCATCGGCGCGTCGACGGCGTTGAGCCGGGCCGGGTTGTCCAGGGCGACCCGGCCGACCGGTCCCGTGACGTCCACGACGACGGTGTCGCTCATGCCGGCGCCCCCGCCGGCTGGGCGGCTGCGACCAGACCGGCCAGCCGCCCGGTGATGAGCTCCTCCGCCTCGCGCACGATCCTCGCGACGAGCTCGCCCGCGGCGGGGATGTCGTGGATGAGGCCCTGCACCATGCCGGAGCTCCAGATCCCCGCCTCGAGGTCGCCGGTCTCGAAGACCCCCCGGCCGCGCGCCCCGGAGACGAGCGGGCGGACGTCCTCGAACGCCCCGCCCTCGTCGAGGATCCGGACCGCCTCGCGGCTGACGGAGTTCCGCGCCACCCGGGCGGTGTTGCGCAGCGGGCGGAAGACCAGGTCGGTGTCGAGCTCGGTGGCCTCGACGATGCGCCGCTTGACGTTCTCGTGCACCGGCGCCTCCCGCGTGCAGAGGAAGCGGGTGCCCATGTTGACCCCGTCGGCGCCGAGGGCGAGCGCCGCGACGAGGCCGCGCGCGTCGGCGAAGCCACCGGAGGCGATCATCGGGATGGTGACGCGCTCGCGGGCCGCCGGGATGAGCACCAGGCCCGGGATGTCGTCCTCCCCGGGGTGGCCGGCGCACTCGAACCCGTCGATGCTGATCGCGTCGACGCCGAGCGCCTGCGCCTTGACGGCGTGGCGGACGCTGGTGCACTTGTGGATGACCCGGACGCCGTGCTCGCGGAAGTAGGGCAGGTGCGGCTCGGGCGAGGAGCCCGCCGTCTCGACGATGCGCACGCCGGCCTCGACCGCCGCCGAGCGGTACTCGTCGTAGGGCACCGGAGTGATCGTCGGCAGGATGGTCAGGTTGACCCCGAACGGACGGTCGGTCAGCTCCCGGCACCGCAGCACCTCGGCGTGCAGCGCCTCGGGGCTCGGCTGGGTCAGGGCCGTGAGGAACCCCAGCGCGCCGGCGTTCGCGACCGCCGCAACGAGCTCGGCCGTGCCCACCCACTGCATGCCGCCCTGGACGATCGGGTGCTCCACCCCGAAGGTGGTCGTGAACGGCGTCGTCAGCATGCCTCTCCTCGCGCGCGTCGGTACCCCGGCACGGCGGGTATGCCGTGGGGCCGGCTCGATGCTGCCAGCCGCCGGCACGCGCCGGGCGGCGGGGTGGTGGGCGTCACCCGGTCGCGGTGACGAACTTGCCTAGTGGGTTATCCATTTCACTGCCACGTGCGGCTTGATCATTCGAGGCTCTGCGCCGCGCGCCACGGACGGTCTTCGGTGGGCTGGGCGAGACTGCCGGGCCGGGAACGTGGACCCTTCACGCCGGACGGTCTGATCGCCT
>DASQFD010000043.1:0-33487 GCA_035633255.1 Dermatophilaceae bacterium | reverse complement strand
GCCGAGGTGGACGCCAAGCTCGTCGTCAAGGAGACGAAGAGCGCGGCAGGTCGCCGCCTGGTCGCGCTGCCTCAGTCCCTCGTCGGCGACCTCGCGTACCACCTAGAGCACTACGCCGAGCCCGGTCCCGAAGGACGCGTCTTCGTGGGCGAGAAGGGCGCTTCTCCGCGTCGTGGTCACTGGACGCACCACTGGCGACGGGCGAAGGAGCAAGCCGGCGTGCCTGCCACCTTCCACTTCCACGACCTCCGCCACACTGGAAACCACCTCGCCGCCACGACCGGGGCGAGCACTCGGGAGCTGATGGGCCGCATGGGCCACAGCAGCATGCGTGCCGCGCTGATCTACCAGCACCGCACCGTGGCGCGAGACCGCCACATCGCAGACCAACTGGACGCCTTGATCTCGGCTGAGACCAAAGAACGGTGGAGTCCCTAAGGGCGGGTTTGGGCACGTAGTGGGCACGGCCGGTTCTGGGCATGTGCGTTCGGGCGCTACCGCAGTAGCGAAAGGGCGTCTGACCTGCGGCGATGACTGGAGCCGATGACGGGAATCGAACCCGCGTGTCCAGCTTGGGAAGCTGGCGCTCTACCATTGAGCTACATCGGCGCGAGGCGTGGAGCGGACGAGGACCCCCCGACCAGCGGTGCGGCAGGAGTCTAACCGACCTGCGCGGCCCCTCGACCGGCGCCGCGAGACCCCCGCCGGTCAGCGGCCGTTAGTCTCGGCTCGTGCTGCTGAGCGACCGCGACATCCGCGCCGAGACCGAGGCGGGCCGGGTCGTCCTCGACCCCTGGGATCCCGCCATGATCCAGCCGAGCAGCATCGACGTGCGCCTCGACAGGTACGTCCGACTCTTCGACAACCACCGCTACCCCGTGATCGACCCCGCCAAGGAACAGCCCGACCTCACCCGGCTCCTCGAGGTCGAGCCGGCGGAGGGCTTCGTGCTGCACCCCGGCGAGTTCGTCCTGGGCAGCACCTACGAGACGGTCACGCTGCCCGACGACCTCGCGGCCCGCGTCGAGGGCAAGTCCAGCCTGGGCCGGCTCGGGCTGCTCACCCACGCGACCGCCGGCTTCGTCGACCCCGGCTTCTCCGGGCACGTCACCCTCGAGCTCTCCAACGTCGCGACCCTGCCCATCATCCTCTGGCCCGGCATGAAGATCGGCCAGCTCGCCTTCTTCCGGCTCTCCTCCCCGGCCGAGAACCCTTACGGCTCCGCGGCCTACGGCTCCCACTACCAGGGGCAGCGCGGCCCCACCGCCAGCCGCTCCTTCCAGAACTTCTCCCGCACCGAGGTCTGAGCGTGGCAGAGAAGCCGCCGCCCGCCCCGCCGCCCGCCCCGCCGCCCGCTCCACCACCCGGCCCGGTGTCGCCGGTCGGGATCGTCGAAGTGCGCGTCTCGGCGCCCGACCGCGACACCGCCGACCGCCTCGCCCGGCTCCTCGTCGAGGCCCGGCTCGCCGCGTGCGTCCAGGTGCTGCCCGGCCTCACCTCCACCTACCGCTGGGAGGGCGCCGTCGAGACGGCCGACGAGGTGCTGCTCCTCGCCAAGACGAGCGCCGCCGCCGCACCCGCGCTCATGGCGCTGGCCGAGCGCGAGCACCCCTACGACGTCCCCGAGGTGTTGGCCGTGCCCGTGGTCGCCGCCAGCGACCGGTATGCCGTCTGGCTCGCCGAGTCCGTCAGCCCACCCGCCTGACCGCTCCCGCTGCAGGTGCGCCGTCGCCGTCCAGCGGATCCCGCGGCGCTCGGCCCTCGAGGCCGACCCAGCTGACCACCCCGCCGAGCGTGAGGAGCACCGCGCAGAGCACCATCGCCCCCCGGTACGCGCTCGTCATGACGCCCGGGTCGAGGTAGTCCGTGCCCGTCATCCCCACCAGCGGTGGAAGGGCGGCCACCGCCAGCAGCGACCCGGCCCGGGCCACCGCGTTGTTGACCCCGCTCGCCACGCCCGCGAGGTGGTTCGGCGCCGCCGCGAGCACCGCCGCCGTCAGCGGCGACACCAGCAGGGCCAGCCCGAGGGCGAAGACGACCATCCCCGGCAGCACCGCCCCCCACCCGGAGCCGGGCCCCACCCCGAGCAGCAGGAGCACCCCCACGGCGCAGCCCAGCGGGCCGACGGTCATCGGCACCCGCGGCCCGATCCTGGCGGCGAGCGCGGCGGCCCGCGACGACAGCAGCATCAGCGCCACCGTGATCGGCAGGGAGGACACCCCGGCCGCCAGCGCCGACCACCCGGCCGACACCTGGAGCTGCAGCACGAGGAAGAACGTCACCGCACCGAGCGCGCCGTAGACCAGCAGGGTCATGCCGTTCGCGGCCGAGAAGACCCGCGAGCGGAAGATGCCCAACGGCACGAGCGGTGACGGGCTGCGCCGCTCCACCACCACGAAGCCCCCCGACGCGGCCACCGCGACCCCGAGCTCCGCGACCAGCACCCCCGGCGGGACCTCGGCCGCAGCGGTCAGCGCGAAGGTCAGCGCAGCCAGCGCCAGCACCGTCAGCAGCGCCCCGGCTATGTCGAACCGCCCGGCCACCCGGCCCCGGCTCTCCGGCACCGCCCACAGCGACAGCGCGATGACGGCCAGGCAGAGCGGCACGTTGATCGCGAAGATCCACCGCCACCCGCCGTGGTCGACGAGCCACCCCCCGACGAACGGCCCGATCGCCGCCGCCACCCCCGACAGCCCGGCCCACGTGCCGATCGCCGGGGCCCGGTCCTGCGGCCGGAAGGACGCCTCGATGATCGCGAGCGCCCCCGGGGTCAGTAGGGCGGCCCCGACCCCCTGCAGGACGCGCATCGCCACGAGCTGCCCCGGCGTCTGGGCCACCGCGCACAGCACCGACCCCACCAGGAACCACGCCATCCCCACGAGGTAGACCCGCCGTCGGCCCCACCGGTCGCTCAGCGCCCCGCCGACGAGGACGAGCGACGCGAGCGCCAGGAGGTAGCCGTTGACGACCCACTGCAGGGCCGACAGCCCCGCCCCCAGATCCGCCCCGATGGTCTTGAGCGCGACGTTGACGACCGACCCGTCGAGGATGGCGACGCCGGACCCGAGCGTCACCGCCGCCAGCGCACCGCGACCCCGGCGAGAGTCGCGGGCGAGCAGCGCCGCGCCGCTCATCGAGCCCTCACCGCCTCGCCCACCCGGTCATTGTGCGGGGCCGGTGCCCGACTCGTGACCCCGAGGTCCGTGCACGTCCGGCCGCGGCGGGTTAGGTTGGGTCACTGCCGCCGCCCCGGGAGAGGGACGATGATCCGTTTCGACGGCGTCACCAAGCAGTACCCCGACGGCACCGTCGCCGTCGACGACCTCAGCCTCACCGCCCCGGCCGGCCGGATCACCGTGCTGGTGGGGCCGTCCGGCTGCGGCAAGACCACGTCCCTGCGGATGGTCAACCGGATGATCGAGCCCACCCGCGGCACCATCACCCTGGACGGCCAGGACACCGCCCGGATGCGCCCGTCGGAGCTGCGCCGCGGCATCGGCTACGTCATCCAGCACGCCGGCCTCTTCCCCCACCGCACCGTCCTGGACAACATCGGCACCGTCCCGTGCCTGCTCGGCTGGGACCGCCGCCGCACCCGCCAGCGCTCCGGTGAGCTCCTCGAGCGGGTCGGTCTGGCTCCCGAGCTCGGCGACCGCTACCCCAGCCAGCTCTCAGGCGGCCAGCAGCAGCGGGTGGGCGTCGCCCGCGCCCTCGCCGCCGACCCACCGGTCATGCTCATGGACGAGCCGTTCAGCGCCGTCGACCCCGTGGTCCGCGAGCAGCTGCAGGTGGAGTTCCTCCGCCTCCAGGGCGAGCTGGGCAAGACCATCCTCTTCGTCACCCACGACATCGACGAGGCGATCAAGCTCGGCGACCAGGTGGCCGTGCTCCGGGTCGGGGGCCGGCTCGCGCAGGTGGCCGACCCGGCATACCTGCTCGCCCACCCGGGCGACGACTTCGTCGCGGACTTCGTCGGCCGGGACCGCGGCTACCGCGCCCTCCAGTTCCAGAGCGCGCCGCCGATGCCGCTCAAGCCGGAGCGCACCCTGCTCATCGGGGAGCCGACGACCGGGTATGCCGGCAGCTGGGCCCTGGTCGTGGACCGCGCCAACCGCCCGCTGGGCTGGGTGGAGCCGGCCCGCATCGACGGACCCGTCACCGACGCCCACCTCCACCGGGGCGGCACCCTCGCCCGGGCCTCGGACTCGCTGCGCGCCGCCCTCGACGCGGCGCTGTCCGCCCCCAGCCGCCGCGGCGTCATCGTCGACGACTCCGGCGCGCTCTGCGGGACGGTCCTCGCCCGCGAGGTCCTCGCCCTCATCGAGGAGACGGACCGCCCGGTGCGCGCCGAGCCCGGCGCGACGACGGGCGACGACAAGGCCACGGGCTCCGGGACCGCGGGCGGCGCCGGGTGACCTGGCTCGCCGACAACTGGCCCACCGTGCTGACCCTCGCCGGTCAGCACGTCTACCTCGCGGGTCTGCCGCTCCTGCTCGGACTGGCGCTCGCGCTCCCGCTGGGGTGGACGGCGCGCCGGTGGGCACCGGCATACCCGGTCCTGATCACCGCGTCGGGGCTGCTCTACACCATCCCCAGCCTCGCCCTGTTCATCCTCATGCCGATCCTGCTCGGCACCCGGATTCTCGACCCCGTCAACGTCGTCGTCGCGATGACCGTCTACACCGTCGCCCTGCTCGTGCGGACCGTCGCCGACGGCCTGGGCGCCGTGCCGACCGACGTCGCCAACGCCGCGACCGCGATGGGCTACCGGGGGCTGCGGCGGTTCGTCGGCGTCGAGCTGCCGATCGCCGTGCCGGTGATCGCCTCCGGCCTGCGCGTCGCCGCGGTCAGCAACGTCAGCATCGTCAGCGTCGCCTCCCTGGTCGGCGTCGCCCAGCTCGGCAACCTCCTCACCGACGGCTTCAACCGCGTCATCCCGGCCGAGCTGCTCACCGGGATCGTGGCCTGCGTGGTGCTCGCGGTCGGGTTCGACGTGCTCATCCAAGGGGTCGAGCGGCTGCTCACGCCGTGGGTGCGGGTCCGGGCGGCGCGCGCATGACCACCTCGATCTGGCAGTGGCTGACGTCCGGCGCGTCGTGGGCGGGGCCGGACGGCATCGGGGCCCGGCTGTGGGAGCACGTCTGGTACAGCGCGCTGGTCATCGCCCTCGCCACCGTGGTGGCCGTGCCACTGGGGCTGTGGGTCGGCCACACCGGCCGGGCCCGCTGGCTCGTCGCGGCGGCGAACGCGGCGCGAGCCGTCCCCACGCTGGGGCTGCTCTTCGCCGTGACCCTGTGGGTGGGCCCGCGCATCTCCGGCGACCTGGCGTTCGTCGTCCCGAGCATCCTCGTGCTGGTGCTGCTCGCGGTCCCGCCCATCCTGGCCGGCACCTACGCCGGCATCGAGGCCGTCGACCCGGCGGTCCGCGACGCCGCGGCCGGGATGGGGATGACCGGCGGCCAGGTGCTGCGACAGGTGGAGCTGCCGTGCGCCCTACCGCTGCTCTTCTCCGGGGTGCGGTCCGCGGTGCTGCAGGTGGTGGCGACGGCGACCATCGCGGCCTACGTGGGCCTGGGGGGGCTGGGACGGTTCCTCATCGACGGGCTGGCGGTCCGCGACCTCCCGCAGACGGCGGGGGGTGCCGTCCTGGTCGCCCTCCTCGCGATCGTCGCCGACAGCCTCTTCGCCGTCGGGCAGCGGTATGCCGTCTCGCCCGGTGTCAGCGGACGTGCCGGGGGGCGCCGCTCGCGGCGGGCCGGGGGACCGGCCGAGGGAGGGGCCGGGGGACGGGCCGAGGGAGGGGCCGAGGGGCGGGCCGGCGGGGCGGCGGGGGACCGGGACACGCGGCCCGCCGACGTCGACCTCGCGACGAGCGGCTGAAGACCCAGCACAATGACCGAGTTGCCACCCACCGAAAGGGACCTCGCATGAAGCGCACCACCGCCACCGTCACCCTCGCGACGGCGGGACTGCTTGCCCTCACCGCCTGCGGTGGCTCCTCCGACCCGCTGTCGACCTCGTCGGCGACGCCGACCACGTCGGGCTCCTCGGCCGCCGGCAAGGACGTCGTCGTGGGCTCGGCGGACTTCTCCGAGTCGGTGCTCCTGGCGGAGATCTACGCCGGGGCCCTGCGCGCCAAGGGGGTCAACGCCTCGACGAAGACCAACATCGGGTCGCGCGAGATCTACCTCAAGGCGCTGCAGGACGGCTCGGTGCAGGTGCTGCCGGAGTACACCGGAGCGCTCGCGCTCTACTACGACCCGAACTTCACCAAGACCGACGCCGAGGAGGTGTACACGACGCTCCAGACGCTGATCCCCTCCGACTTCGCGCTGCTCGCCAAGTCGGCCGCCGAGGACAACGACTCGATCAACGTCAGCAAGGAGACCGCCCAGGCGAAGAGCCTGAAGACGATCGAGGACCTGGCGCCGGTCGCCGGCACCCTCGCGCTCGGCGCCCCCCCGGAGTTCAAGACCCGAGCGCAGGGCATCCCGGGGCTGGAGAAGACCTACGGCGTGACCTTCCAGACGTTCCGGCCGCTCAAGGGTCAGGCGCTGATCCAGGCGCTGAAGAACGGTCAGATCGACGCGGCGAACATCTTCAGCACCGACCCGGCCATCGCCGCGAACGGCTTCGTCACGCTCGAGGACACCAAGAGGGTGTTCGGCTCGCAGAACATCGTCCCGCTCGTGCGGCGCGACGTCGCCGACCAGGTGCGGGCTCCTCTCGACGCGGTGTCGGGCGCCCTGACGACGGAGAAGCTCTCGTCACTGCTGAAGCTGACCGACATCGACAAGAAGGACCCGAAGGCAGTCGCGGAGCAGTTCCTCACCGAGAACAACCTCGGCTGAGGCACCTCGGTGCCGCCGGCGCGCCCGGCGGTGGCGTCAGTCCCAGGGGTCGGGCTCGTCAAGCAGTGACGGGTCACCGGTGGCGGTCGCCGCCGGTCCGGCCGGTGCTGGTGCGGCCGGTGCTGGTGCGGCGGGTGCTGGTGCGGCGGGTGCCGGTGCGGCGGGTGCCGGTGCGGCGGGTGCCGGAGGAGCGCTCGCGGCGTCCGGCGAGTCACCGTTGGTGGACACCGATGCCGACGCGCCGGTCGCGGCCGGGGCCTCGGCGGGCGCCCCTTCCGGGGTCGCGGCCGGGGCCTCTGCCGGGGCCTCGGCGGTCGTCGCGGTCGGTGCCGCGTCCCACGGGTCAGGCTCGTCCCACGGGTCCGGCTCGCCCGCCGCCGCAGTCGCAGGTGCCGCGGCCGCAGGTGGCGCGGCCGCGGGCTCGGGGGACGAGGGGGTGCTGTCGGACTCGTCAACCTGCTTGACGAAATCATCCACGTGCTTGACGATCTCCGAGCCACCCCCTGCGGGGGCGGGCTCGTCCCACGGGTCCGGTTCGGCTGCTGCCGTGGGCGCCGACGCCACCTCGGGTGCCGGCGGAGCGGCGGGTGCCGCTGCCGGTGCGTCCCAGGGGTCAGGATCCGCCGCCGCGGCCGGTGCTGCGGCGGGTGCCGCTGCTGCCGCTGGTGCGTCCCACGGGTCCGCCTCGGCTGCCGCCGCGGCCGGTGCAGTCGCCGCGGCCGGTGCTGCCGCTGGTGCGTCCCACGGGTCCGCCTCGGCTGCCGCCGCGGCCGGTGCTGGCGCCGTCGGTGCTGCTGCCGCTGGTGCGTCCCAAGGGTCCGCCTCGGCTGCCGCCGCGCCCGGTGCTGCTGCCGGTGTTGCTGCCGTCGGTGCGTCCCAGGGGTCCGCCCCGGCCGGCTCGGTGACCGCCTCGACCCGGGCCTCGTCCGCCCTCTCGGCGACCTCGGCGGCCCCGGCACCGGACGCTGCCGCCACGCCCGCCGTCGCGGCAGCGGCGGCGACGGGCGCGGTGCCCGTGGCGGCCTCCGTGGCGGATGTCGCCTCGGCCCCGACCCCGGCCGGAGCGGGAGCCGGCACGGCAGCGGGAGCCGGCTGACCGGCATACCGGTCACTGCCGTTGCGCACGGCCGCCAGCAGCATCTGGGCGACGTCGACGACCTCGACCTCCTGCGCGGCACCCTCGGCCTGGCTCGCGGTCAGCCCGTCGGAGAGCATGACCCGGCAGAACGGGCACCCGATGGCGATCCGCTCGGCGCCGGTGGCGATGGCCTCCTCGGTGCGGTTGACGTTGACCCGGGTGCCGAGGTTCTCCTCCATCCACATGCGCGCGCCGCCGGCGCCGCAGCAGAAGGACATCTCCTTGGTGCGCGGCATCTCCCGCAGCTCCACCCCGGGGAGCGCGCCGAGCAGCTCACGCGGCGGCGAGTAGACTTGGTTATGCCGGCCGAGGTAGCACGGGTCGTGGTAGGTCACCGACGTCCCGGTGGAGGCGGGGTCCTTCGCCGAGGACATGACCGGTCCGGCGGGGGGCGTCACGGGGACCAGCCGGCGGTCACGCACGAGGCGGTTGAGCAGCTGGGTGTGGTGCACCACCTCGTAGTGGGCGCCCTGCTGCGCGTACTCGTTCTTGATGGTGTTGAAGCAGTGCGCGCAGGTCACGACGATCTTGGTGGCGCCGACGCCGTCGAGGGTCTCGATGTTCTGTGCGGCCAGGGTCTGGTAGAGCAGCTCGTTGCCCGCGCGGCGTGCCGAGTCGCCGGTGCAGGTCTCCCCGTCGCCGAGGACGGCGAACTTGACGTCCGCCAGGTGGAGCAGCTCCGCCACCGCCTTGGTCGTCTTCTTCGCCCGGTCCTCGTAGGCGCCGGCGCAGCCGACCCAGAAGAGGTAGTCGACCTCGCTCGCCGACTCGACGTCCTTGCCGAGCACCGGGACCTCGAAGGAGAGGTTCTTGGCCCAGTCCAGCCGCGCCTTGGCGCCCAGGCCCCACGGGTTGCCCTTGCTCTCCATGTTGCGGAACAGGCCACCGAGCTCGCTGGGGAAGGCCGACTCGATGAGCGTCTGGTAGCGGCGCATGTCGACGATGTGGTCGACGTGCTCGATGTCGACGGGGCACTGCTCGACGCAGGCGCCGCAGGTCGTGCACGACCACAGGACGTCGGTGTCGATGACCGCGCCCGGACCGGTCGCGGCGTAGGCCGCGAGCGAGTCGCCGTCGTACCCGGTGTCGCCGATGAGCGGCACGTCGTCCCAGGACAGACCCTCCGGTGCGGGGTGGCCGTGGTATGCCGGCACGGCCGTGACGCCGGCCGGCACCTTCTCGCGGTCGCCGCCGACCTTGGCCAGCGCCTGCAGGTAGGGCGCCTTGGCGTTGGCGTGGTCTCGCAGCCCCATGATGAGCAGCTTGGGCGAGAGCGGCTTCTCGGTGTTCCACGCCGGGCACTGGCTCTGGCAGCGGCCGCACTCGGTGCAGGTCGTGAAGTCGAGCAGGCCCTTCCACGTGAAGTCCTGCACCGCGCCGACGCCGAGGGAGACGCCCTCGTCGAGCTCCTCGACGGCCTCCATGGAGAAGGGCTCACCCTTGACGGTGAGGTCCTTCACCGCGCCGAGGGCAACCGGTCGCCGGCCGAACATCACGTTGAGCGGGGCCACGAAGATGTGCAGGTGCTTGGAGTGCAGCACGAAGATGAGGAAGACGAGCATGACGCCGATGTGCAGCAGCAGCCCGACGTGCTCCAGCATGGTGGCGGTGGACTCGCTGAGCGGCTCGAGGAGCCGGCCGACGGCGTGCGACGCGAACGCGGCCGGGCCGTAGGGGAAGTTCCCCGTGGCGACGCCGGCACCGCGGAACAGCAGCATCGTCCAGATGACGTTGAAGATCATGAACAGGGTGAACCAAGCCCCGCCCAGGTGGGAGCCCTGGAAGCGCGAGCGTCGGCCCAGCCGCTGGGGCGAGTTCTTGATCCGGATCAGGGCGAACACGACGATGCCGAGCAGTGCCATGACCGCGATGAAGTCCTGGAGGAACCCGAGCACGCTCCACGTGCCCACAACCGGGATGGCGAAGCCCTCGACGAACAGCGAGCCGTAGGCCTCCAAGTAGACCGTCGCGAGGATGAGGAAGGCCCAGAACACGAAGAAGTGGGCCGCGCCGGGGATGGTCCACTTGAGCAGCTTGCGCTGACCGAGGACCTCGACCAGCTGGGACTTCACCGCGGCGCCGGTCCGCCGAGTCACGTTCTCGACCCGGTCCGGGGCCGGCTGGCCACTGGTGATCAGCCGGAAGATCCACCACACCCGCCGCGCCGCGAACGCCAGCGCGACGGCGGTCATGAGGAGTCCGATCACGAGGACGGCGGTCATCTGGTGCTCCATCCGAGGGGCAGGGTGCGCTCGTCCGGAGTCTAGCCACCGCTAAGCGAGCGCATACCTCGGTGTGACGCGGCTCCCGCGCACCCCGCGCGCCCAGGTGCCGCAGCCCGCGCCCGGCCGGTCTCGGATAACGGTGCGTTGGAATACCCATAACGCCACGGCGTTAGACTTCCAGCAGGACAGCGGGCGCCCGCGCCTTCCCTACACACCCACGCAGACCCCCACCGCAGACACCCAGCGGGACCCCCCGCAGACACCCACGCAAAGACACCTACGCGCGAGAGGCGACCCATGCCCATCCTCGACGACATCACCCAGGCCGTCGGCAACACCCCCCTGGTCCGGCTGAACCGGATCATCGAGGGCGACGCGACCGTGGCCGCCAAGCTGGAGTTCTACAACCCGGCGAGCTCGGTCAAGGACCGCATCGGGGTGGCGATCATCGACGCCGCGGAGGCGAGCGGTGAGCTGAAGCCGGGCGGCACCGTCGTCGAGGCCACCTCCGGCAACACCGGGATCGCCCTCGCGATGGTCGGCGCCGCCCGCGGCTATCCCGTCGTGCTGGCGATGCCCGAGACGATGTCCAAGGAGCGGCGGGCCCTGCTGCGCGGCTACGGCGCCGAGCTGGTGCTCACCCCGGGCTCGGAGGGCATGAAGGGCGCGGTCGCCAAGGCCGAGCAGATCGTCGCCGAGCGCGAGGGGGCGGTGCTCGCGCGCCAGTTCGCCAACGCGGCCAACCCGGAGATCCACCGCCGCACCACGGCCGAGGAGATCTGGAAGGACACCGACGGCGCGGTCGACATCGTGGTGGCCGGGATCGGCACCGGTGGCACGATCACCGGCATCGGCCAGGTGCTGAAGTCCCGCAAGCCGAGCGTGCAGATGATCGCGGTCGAGCCGTTGGAGTCGCCGATCCTCAACGGCGGCCAGCCTGGCCCGCACAAGATACAGGGCATCGGCGCGAACTTCGTGCCGGAGATCCTCGACACCGAGATCTACGACGAGGTCATCGACGTCGACGCCGCCACCTCCGTGGAGTGGGCCCGCCGGGCCGCCCGCGAGGAGGGGCTGCTCGTCGGCATCTCGTCGGGGGCCGCGTTGGCCGCCGCCGCGCAGGTCGCCGAGCGCCCGGAGAACGCGGGGAGGACGATCGTCGTCATCATCCCGAGCTTCGGCGAGCGCTACCTGTCCACGGTGCTCTTCGAAGGTCTCGTCGACTGACATGGCCCTGCTCGTCGACGACCACGACCGGCCCCCCTCGGTGCGGGCGGCCGACGGAGTCCCGCTGCGCCGGCGCCTGGCCGTCGTGCGCGCCGCGGTCCGCGAGGACCTCGACGCCGCCGTGACCCGGGACCCCGCCGCGGCGTCGCGGGCCGACGTGCTGCTCAACAGCCCCGGGCTGCACGCCATCTGGGCCTACCGCCTGGCGCACCTGCTGTGGCTGCGCCCGGGCACGAAGCCGCTGGCCCGCCTCCTCATGACCGTCACGCGCTCGATCACCGGTGTCGAGATCCACCCGGGTGCCCGGATCGGCCGCCGCTTCTTCATCGACCACGGCATGGGGGTCGTCATCGGGGAGACCGCCGAGGTCGGCGACGACGTCATGCTGTACCACGGCGTCACGCTCGGCGGCCGGTTGCTCGCCAAGGTCAAGCGCCACCCCACGGTGGGTGACCGCGTGACCATCGGCGCGGGGGCGCGCGTCCTCGGCCCGATCCAGATCGGCGACGACGTCCAGATCGGCGCCAACTCCGTGGTCGTCAAGGACGTGCCGGCTGGCGCGGTCGCCACCGGCATACCGGCTCGGGTGCGGTTCCCGGACGCGGGGGAGGACCCCTACGAGGCCCTCTTCAGCGACCCCGCCCTCTTCATCTGAGCTGCGGCTCGGCGCTCCAGTCGGAGCCGTAGACGCAGAAGACGCCTGCGGCGGGGCGGGCCTCCACCACGCAGGCCCATGCCGCCGCCGCGTCCATCCCGGTCACGAGCAGGCGGTGGTAGTCGACCATGGCGTCCGCCGCCACCGCGTCGGCAACCGGTGCCACCGCCGCCAGCACGCTCCTCGCACCCAGCGCCATCAGGGCGACCGTCAGACCCAGCGGCTCGTCCCCGGGCCGGGTGGAGAACTGGCCGACATCGCAGGCGGCCAGCGCCACGTGCTCGGCTGTCACCTGACGCGGGAACTCGTGGGCGAACACAGGGCCGTCACTCATCTGGACCGAGGAGAACAGCGGGCTCTGCGGCTCGTGGCTTCCGTGCGCGGCGAGGTGGACGACCCGGGCGCGCCCCAGTGCCTCGAGGACCTCCTCGCTCGACGCCGGGCCCAGGTGCCGATCCTCGGCAGCGCCGGACCAGTACGCGCGGATCGCCCGGATCTCCGGCTCGGTGTGGGACAGGCCGGGGCCGTAGAAGGCCGCGACGGGATCGCGCCAGGCGGCGACCGCCTTGCGGGAGGGCCCACGAACCCACCGCGTCAACGAGGGTGCCACCGTCACCGGGCGGCCGTGCAGGCTGGGCAGCAGGCTCCACGGCACGGTCGACAGGCTGCCCGACGGGACCACGACGACTCGGCTGCTGTTCCGCCTCGTCGGGTTCAGCGTGGCGTCCAGCGCCGCGAGGGAGGAGGCGGTCGCACGTGCGAGCACCTGCTCCATGGGCGATCCGGCCCGAACCAGGGCCCGGGCCCGCAGGTCCCGGCGGAGCCGCGTCACCCGGCCGGCAATGTCGGGCAGCGCCCCGACGCGGACCACCTCCAACCGCCCCTCGTGGAGGACGATCGACAGCAGGTCGAGGCCGGACTCGAAGAACTCCACCACGGTGACCGCCCGCGCCGCCGCTGCCGCTCGCACCTCCTCGGCGTCGACGATCGGCAGCGCCACACCGGGAGCACTCGCCCGGACCGTCAGGCTCCACTCACGCTCGGCCACCGAGTCCTCGAGGTGGGACATGCGCGTCCGGGCGGCTGCCGCCGCCCGGTCGTCGCCATCTGGCGCGAGCTGCCGCAGCCGTCGCAGCCGTCGCAGCTCCTGCGTCATCGTCGTGAGCTCCGGGTCGCTCGCCGTGGTGACGGGGTGGGTCCGGTGCGAGATCGCCCGCCACCGCTCGACGCTCGTCAGGATGGCGTCGGGATCGCGCGCCGTGAGCCTGCACTGGATGTCGAAGGCGGCCAGTCGCCCGCCGTGCAGGGCCAGGGCAGCTCGCACGTCGAGGCTCGATGACTGGAACTGGTAGGCAGCCAACAGTCGGTTGCCGATGGTGATCCGTCGTTCCGCCTCCCCGTGACGGCCCCGCGCCTGGTCGAGCCGGGCGCGCACGAGCGTGTCCTGCAGCCGGGCGGCCAGGGAGTCCCGGGTGGTGCGGGGAAGCGCGGTCAGCCGCCGCTCCGCCGCCGCCACGTCCCCCAACAGCAGGTGTGCCTCGGCCTCCAGCCGCATCGCCGCCCGGTCCTCACTGCTCGCCGGAGGGGAGCTGTCGTTGCGCCGGGCGAGCTCGGCGACGACCGACTCGAGCCGCTCCCCGGCCGCGACGTCGATGGTGGCGCTGATCAGCGCGGCGTCCCTGAGCAGCTCGTCCAGCTGACGGCTCCGGTATGCCGTCATGGCGTCGCGGATGTGCCGGCGAGCGCCGTCGAGCTCGTCGACCAGGAGGTCGCACCGGGCCAGGCGGGCGCTGATGTCGCCCTCCTCGGGCCGGTGCCCGGCGGCCCGCGCGGAACCGAGGGCGTCGTCGAGCGCCTCCCGGGCGCGGTCCACCAGGCCGGCCTCGATCAGCACGTCGGCGTAGTCGAGTCGGGCCCGCTCCCGCGGGACGGCCGCGGCCATGCCGTCCGCAGCCCGCATCAGCCTCAGGGCCCGGGGCAGGTCGCCGTCGACGAACGCGACGCAGGCCAGGTCGTGCCGGGCCTTGAACTCCTGCTCGCTCAGTCCGTGAGCCGCCGCGACCTCGGCCGCCACGGTGAGGTCCCGTTCCGCGTCCGCACTGTGGCCGAGCCCGAGGTGCGCCATGCCGCGGTTGATGAGGAAGGCGCACCGCTGGGGCGGGGTCAGCGCGTCCTCGTTCTCCCGGACCGCGTCGAGCGCCGCCAGGGAGGCGCCCCAGTCGCCGCCGCGGATGCGGATGACGCCCTCCTGCACACGGCTGAGGGCGACGAGGTGGCGGTCGCCCAGCTCGGTGGCCCGCGCTCGCGCCCCGTGCAGCATGGCAAGAGCCGCCCGTTGCCCGTGGATCTCCAGCTGGGTCCATGAACCGGTGATGAGGGCACGGACCCGCAGCCGGTCGGCGTCCGCCCCGCTGGCGCCGTCCAGCGCGCCGAGCGCCGACGCCAAGGCCTCCGCCGCAGCGTCGAAGTCCCACACCTCGTTCGCCTGCCGCGCTGCGGCGATGTGGGCCTCGGCTCTCGCGAGCGGATCGTTGATGCGCAGTCCCCTCTACAGCTCCGTCTCCGGCGTGATGATCGGTGGCGCTGAGGGCTCGCCCCAGCGCCGGAGGACGAAGCTGACCAGGCCCCGTTCCACACCGGCGAAGGTGAACCGACCCTCGTCGTCGACCACGGTACTGCGGGTCCGGCCACGCTCGCGCAGCTCAACCTCGACGTCCGGCTGGTTCACCCAGCCCGCGATGTCCGCCCGGGTCGACGGGCCGTACTCGATGCTGACCATGACGCTGAGCTCGTCGGCCGTGAACGTCACCGTGTGGGCCCGGTCGTAGTCGGCCGCCCGCACCGTCTCGAGAGAGGCGGTGGACACCAGCTCGGCGACCTGCGCCTCCAGCGCCGCGACCGACATCGCGAACGTCACCCGGTCGACCAGGTCCGCGGGCACCGGGTCGAGGGCGGTGTGCACGCCGCGCAGGTCGTCGAGGAGCCGGGCGTCGAGGGCGTCGAGCTCGCCGGAGGCACACACGAGCTCGGGGTCCGGGGTGGCGTTCATGAGGACATCTCCCATCGGGGGTCGGCGAGCAGGGCCATTCGCAGCTTGGCCAGGCAACGACCCCGGGTGGGGCCGATGCTGCCGACCGGCATACCCAGCGTCTGCGCCACGGCCGCGTAGTCCGGGCGCTCGGCGAAGGCGATGACCCGCAGCAGGCTGCGGCAACGCTCGGGAAGGCTGGAGAAGTGCTCCCACATCAGGCGGTGGTCCAGGTCTGCCAGCACGCTGGCCTCCGGCGACGGTGAGAGGTCGTCGCGCTCGGTGTCGCGCACGTCCTCGTGTGGCGCCGGTTCCTCCCGGTGGCTTCGCGAGGACGAGGACCAGGAGGCCCGTTTGGTCGTGGTGATGAGCCACTTGAGCACCGACTGCGGGTCGGCGATCGCCGAGGCGTGCTCGACGAGCTTGAGCCAGGTGTTCTGGACCACGTCCTCCGCCGCCTGCCGCGGTAGCCCCTGCTGCCGGGCCACCGCCCACAGCAGGGGCGTCACGTCGCTGACCAGGGTCGACATGCCGGAGGGGTCACCGTCCCGGTACTCCCGGAAGGCGTTCGCGGCCCGGACCGCCAGGCTGTCAGCCCCGGCCCCCGCCTGCATCACGAGCCGTCCGCGACGATCGTCCGTACCGCGCTCGCCACGAGCTTCCGGCGGGCTTCGAGGTCGGCCGCCTCCTCTGCGTCACCCAGGACGTGGGCGACCTGTCCCGCGCAGGCGGGTGCCGCGAAGGAGCTGCCGCTCCACACGCCGAACCCGCAGGAGTAGTTGTCGGGGTCAGGGGTGGCGCGCGCGGGGTTGACGCCGGCGGGCACGGCCATCGAGCCACGCAGCGAGCCTGCGAAGGTCGTCGGCATGGTGCTGACGACCGCGACACCGCAGCGGTAGGTACTCACCCAGTCGCCGGTGTTCGAGAAGGTCGCCACCGTGCTGTCGTGGGGGTTGTGGGCACCCACGCTCGTGATCGGGACACTGGGTTGCGGGAGCCCCGCCAGGGCAGCGGGCCAGAAGGGAAGGGTCGTCGCGCCGTTCCCGGCCGCGGCGACGACCGCGACGCCGGCCTCGGAGAGCGCACGGATCGCGGCGAACAGGCCCTCCTCGTCCACGACCGCTCCGGGGGTCTCGTGGTAGTACCCGAGGGAGAGGCTCACCACGTCGAGCGGGTCGCCCTTCTCCTTGCCGTCGACGCGCGCCCAGTGCCACAGCAGGAGCAGCTCGAGGGCGTGGATGAGGTCGATCTCGTCAGCGGCCCCGTCGCCCCACATCACCGGCACGATGACGAGCCTGCTGTCGGGGCAGTGCTGACGGAGAACGCCGGCGATGAAGGTGCCGTGTCCGGCCATCGGGTCGAGCACTCCATTGACCCTGTCGAGGGTGACCCCCGTGCCCTCGGGGTCGTCCGCGGGCGCGAACCGCAGGCCGATCCTCTCGCCGTTGACCTCGGGGTCACGGTCCACCAGTGGTGACCCGTCGAACCACGGGTGGTGGCCCAACCCGGTGTCGAGGATGGCGATGACCGGTGACCGCCGCCCGGTCGGTGGAGGCGGGTCCATCGCGAACATGACGGGGATGCGGCCGTCGGCGGTGCCCGGGATGCCCACGCCCGAGGGATACCCGACCCCCGAGGGGTAGCCGACCCCGGAGCCGTAGCCCACGCCGGAGCCGTAGCCGACGCCGGAGCCGTAGCCGACGCCGGAGCCGTAGCCGACGCCGGAGCCGTAGCCGACGCCGGAGCCGTAGCCCACGCCGGAGCCGTAGCCGGTCGCCATGAGTACGTGGCACAGGCTCCAGGCTCTGACGTCCGCCGGGTCATGACGCCTGCGCTCCTCGGCGCCGGAGGGTGCCGTCCGGTCCTTGCCCTGGTCCGACTCACCGGTGTCGCCCCGACCACGGCGGTCCGCACGCGCACGCTGGAGCACCGCCCAGGCGTCGAGTGGGGGACCGACCCGGCCGGCGTCCGGCACCAGGCGGACCGGAGTGCGGGCGACCGCATCCAGACGCTCGCCGTACTCCAACCCGTTCGCGAGGTCAGTCGTCCCTGTGTCCCTGACCTCCGGCGTGAAGCCCATCTCGGTCCCGATGCGCTGGAGCAGCTCCAGGGGGCCGGTGTCGAGGGAGCGACCGGGGAGGCCCGGGAGGAGGAGCCAGTCCGCCCGGTAGACGGTCGGGTGCGGCGGAGACTCGTCGCCGACGAGGTCGGCGCTGTCCGGGGCGAGGACCACGGCGTTGAACCTCCGGAAGGCCGTCGCCGGCACCCCGAAGATGGGGAAGTTGTGTCGGGGCGGGGGCGGGGCGCCCGCCGGCTCGGGACCCGACGGCGCCTCCTGCTCCGCGCCTGATCCGGGGTCTGACTCGGGAACGCGGTTCTGGTCGTCCATGCGCGTCTCCTGTGCTTCGCCGTCCGCCGCCGGCGGTATCGCGCGACGGTCTGCCTGGTGCTCCATGCGTCAGGAGCGCTCAGCCGGCCCGGTGATACACGGCCGTCAGGCAGGCACCCGGCCCTCGTCGGCGTGTGCCCCTGCGGACACGGTCGCAGACTCGTGTGACCCACGCCACCGCAAGCCGGTGTATCAGCCGGCGCCCGGACCCCTCCTCCTGGGCGACCGGCCGGACCGGCCGGCGGCGGAAGGGAGACCAGGCATGCCTGACCGAGCCGGGGGCGTCACCCTGGACCACGCAGCCGCCCGGCCCTGGCGTCCGGCGAGGCGACGGCTGGTCGCGCTCGAGGGCCGGGGGGCCGATCTCGACCGCGCCGCCGCCGACCTGGGCAGCTGTCTCGCCCGCCTGCACGGGGATGGGGCCGGGGACGGGGACGGGCAGGGGACGGCGACCGGGACCGGGATGGCGACCGGGATGGCCACGTGGACCGGGACGGGCGGCCGGACGGCATACCTCTCGCGCCGCGGCCATGGGCCCGGCTGCTCGCCGTGCGTGACGGGGCCGGAGGGGGGGCGGGTCCCGGCACGCGCGGCGAGGAGGAGCGCCTTCGCGCGGTGCTGGAGGAGCCGGTCGTGCGGGCGTGCCTCGGCGCGGTCGACCGGTCCTGGCGGCCCCGTACCCTCGTGCACGGGCGGCTGGACGTCTCCACCGTGCGGACGTTCCTGACCCGGCCGGCCGGCTCGCGCTACGTCCTGCAGGCGTCCTCCGGCCTCGGCCACCCCGCCTGGGACGTGACCTGCGCACTGGCCGCGCTGGACGCGCTCGACCCGCGGCCGCGCTCCCTCGCCCGGTCCCGCTCGACGTTCCTGGCGTCCTACCTGCGGGGCGGTGGTGCGCAGCCGCTGCCCGCTCCCCCGTGGCGCTGCGTCGTGGCGCTCACCCAGGCCATGGCGCTCGTCGACCAGCCGTCAGGGGAGGCCACGAGCGAGACGGTCGACGCGTTGCTGGCTCGCGCGCGAGCCGCCGCCTCGTGGGCGCGGCGGCGCACCGCCTGACCCGCGCGACACGACGAGCGCGCCCCGCCGCGAACGGACGGGGCGCGCTGGAGCCGCTCAGATCGCGCGGGATCCGCTCAGATCTGCGCGGACGGGTCCGTGTCGCTGCCGGAGGCGGAGCCGTTGGTCGTGCCGCCGCCGCTGCGGGTGGCCTGGGCCCACGCGTCCGACCCCGGGGAGGCGGCAGCCGGAGACGCGCTCCGGTAGGCGTCGGCCGTGGACGTGGACTCGCCCGTCCCGCCCGGGGTGATCTTCGACGACCGCAGCTTCTCGCTGGTCGCCTTGGCCGCCGAGGTGACCTTGTCGCTGACCGCCGGCCCGGCCTTGGTCTTCGCGGTCTCCTTGACGGTCGAGACCTGGCTCTGCACCGGTTTGCTCTGCCACACCTTGTTCGACGCCGACTTGATCTGCGCATAGCGCTGCCGCCCGGCGCGCGCCCCGAGGATGTAGCCCGCGCCCATGCCGGCGAGGAAGCTGATCTTGCCCATGGCAACTCCTTTCGTTGCAGCGACCCTACCCGCGAGCGGCCGCCCCGAACCGGCTGCGCGTCGGGCGGTCCGGCCCGGGGGGCCGGTCGGCATACCCTTGTGGTCGCCGATGCAGCGGGTATGCCGGGTGCCCGCCACCGCGCGCTCGCTGCGGCGGGCCGCCGGTCGGCATGGAGGGCTCGCATAGAGGCCTAGTGCGGCGGTCTTGAAAACCGCTATGGCGGCAACGTCATCGTGGGTTCGAATCCCACGCCCTCCGCCCAGCAGAACGCGCCGCGCGCACGGCGGTGCGTCGACGAGGCGGGCCGCCGCGGCGGCCCGCCGCGGACCGGTCGGGCACCCGGCAGGTGCGTCATGTGACCGCCCGGTCGAGCGGGCCTCCCGGTCCTCCGCCGCCCGTCTGCGGGTCTTTATCAGACCCTTCGGCGGGCGGGGCCGACGTGCTAGGTTCGTGCCGGTTGCACGACAGCAGTTCTCCGCAGGTCGACGTAAGCCCACCTGGCTCGCCAGCAGGCCGGTCTCGATGTGTCGGGAGTCCGGGACGACGTCCCGCTCCCGGGGGGTTCCTGAAGGCATCCACGGCCGTCGCGCGGTGTGGCGGTCGAGTGCGTCACACAGAAAGAGTTACTCCCACATGGCACAGGGCACCGTGAAGTGGTTCAACGCCGAGAAGGGCTTCGGCTTCATCGCTCAGGACGGCGGGGGCCCGGACGTGTTCGTCCACTACTCCGCCATCGACACCCAGGGCTACCGCAGCCTGGACGAGGCACAGCGGGTCGAGTTCGAGGTGACGCAGGGTCCGAAGGGCCCGCAGGCCGACCAGGTCCGCCCGATCTGACCGACCGACACTGCTCGACCGGAGCATCCGAGCGGTCCTGACCACCCGGATCCTCCACCCCAGACGTCGACGAAGCCCCTCCCCGACCGGGGAGGGGCTTCGTCGCGTCCGGGTCGGCATCGTGCCCGAGCCGGCATCGTGCCCGAGCCGGCATGCCGCCCCGAGCCGGCGCCTAGATCTCGCGGTGCTGCAGGCGTCGCACGGCGAAGGCGACGAGCGCGACGGAGACGAGCGCCGCGACCACGAGCGTGCGGGCGTAGTCGCCGAGGCCGGCCGGGCCGATCAGGGCGACCGGGGCGCTGGCCAGCGAGCTGGGCAGCCAGGGGTGCACCGCCGTGATGCTGCCGGCGATCGGCATGAGCATGAGCACGGCCACCGAGATGCCCACCGTGCCGAGCACCGACCGGGCCAGCGCCGCCGCGGCGGCGACGACCGCGACCACGAACGCCAGGTAGACCACCCCGCACAGCCACCCCTGGGCCATCGGCAGGGCCGGCAGCGGGCCGAGGAGCAGGCTGGTCTCGTACCACGCGGCGGCCGTGCCGAGGGTGTAGGCCGCGGCCGCGGCGAGGGTGCTCACGGCATACCGGGGGAGCACCAGCCGCGCCATCTGCTGGGTGCGGCTCCGGAGGAAGACCGAGACGCCGCGCCGTGCGTCGAAGGCCAACGCGCCGGCCGCCACCACGGCGACGACGATCACGCCGGTCTGGCTGACCTGGCCGACGAAGTTGTAGAGGCCGTCCACGGGCTGCGGCTCCGAGGCGGAGATCGTGAGGTTGCCCGACCCGGTGCGCTCGAGGATCGCCGCCATGTACCGCGCGATCACCGGCCCCAACAGCCCGAAGAACAGGTAGACGACGGCCAGCGCGAGCAGTCGCGGCGTGCGGACCAGCCGCAGCCACTCCAGTCGCCACGGACCCAGGCCGGCGCCGGCCTGGCCCGAGCCCAGGGCCGGACCCGAGCCCAGGCCCGAGCCCGGTGCCGGTGCCGGGCCCGGTGCCGGTGCCGGGGGGCCGCCCAGGGGGAGGGTGGTCGGGGCGGTCATCACGCACCGCCTTCGGTCAGCGCCAGGAAGGCCGACTCGAGGTCCGCGGCCAGCGGCTCGCACGCGACCAGGCGCGCCCCGCACGCCGCCAGCACCGCCGGTATGCCGCGCTCGCCGGCTTCGAGCGTGGTCGCGTCGACGCGCAGGGCACCCTCGCCCGGCCGGTCGACACGCAGCACCCAGGGCTGGTCCCGCAGCTCGCGCTCGACCGCCGGCACGTCCCCACCCAGTCGGATCAGCCAGGACGGCCGCAGGTAGGTGTCGACGAGCCGCTGCGTCGGCCCCTGGTAAAGCAGGTGCCCGGCGCGCAGCACCCCGACGTGGTCGGCGATCCGCTGGACGTCGCCGAGGATGTGGCTGGAGAAGATGACCGTGGCGCGGCCGCGCATGGCCGCCACCAGGTCGAGCACGTCGGCCCGCCCCGCCGGGTCGAGCGCCGAGGTGGGCTCGTCGAGGATGACGAGCTGGGAGTCGGCGACCACGGCGCACGCGAGGCCGAGCCGCTGGGTCATCCCTCGCGAGAAGCCCGCCACCCGGCGGTCGGCGGAGTCCGACAGGCCGGTCAGGGCGAGGGCCCGGTCGACCGCGCCCGGTCCGGTCGCCGCGCCGGACAGCGTCGCGGCGAGCAGGACCACCTCCGCGGCGGTGAGCCACCCGTCGAACTCCGGCACGTCCGGGCACACCCCGACGGCCGAACGGGGGACACCCAGGTGCACCGTCCCCGAGTCGGCGTGCCGCATCCCGGTGAGGATGGAGATCAGCGTGGTCTTGCCCGCGCCGTTGGGGCCGACCAGACCGTAGACACTGCCCCGCGGCACCTGCACGTCGACGTCGAAGAGGCCGGTGCCGCCGTAGTCGCGGGTCAGGCCCCGCGTCGCCAGCGCGAGGTCGACGTCGGTGGGGACGCCGTCAGTGGGACCGCGACCCGGTGCCGGTGAGGCGCTCTCCACCTCGATCGGCGGCTGCGGGCGCGGCACCGGGGTGAGGAGGTCGTCCATCTCGGCTCCTTCCGAGCAGGAGCTACGCCACGGCGCCGAGCGGTGCGCTGACCACGACGATGACGAGCGCCCAGGCGGCCTTGGGCAGGTAGCGCACGGTGGGGGCGCGCACGAGGTCGACCAGTGCGACGACGACGACCCCGAGGATGAGGAGGAGGAGCGGGAGCAGCGCGAGCGCCGTGCGTCCGGTCAGCTCCACCGCCTGTGCCTCCTCTCCCCTCAGGGATACGCCGCCGGGAGCGGGCGGTCAACCCGACACCGGTATGCCTTCCGGCACAGCGCGAGCCGGTCAGCCGGAGAGCGCGGACAGGAACCGTTTCGCCACGGGGGCGGCGACGCTGCCGCCGCTCTTGCCCTCCTCGACGAGCACCGCGAAGGCGACGGCCCCCTGGAATCCGGTGAACCACGCCCGCGTCTGCGGTGGGGTGCGGTCGCCGAACTCCGCGGTCCCGGTCTTGCCGCTGACCGGGCCGCCGGGGGTGTCCTTGAGCACCGGCGCCGTTCCGTCGGTGACGACCTCGCGCATCATGGACCGGATGTCGGCGGCCGCGCCGGTGTCGAGCGCGGTGGGCTGCGGCTCCCCCTGCCCGTCGGGCTGCACGAGCACCGGCGGCACGTAGGACCCGCGTGCCACCGACCCCGCCATCACGGCGAGCGCCATCGGCGACACCTCCACCCGCCCCTGTCCGATCGCCGCGGCCGCCTTGTCCGTCTCGCCGTTGTTGCGCGGCACGCTGCCGACGAAGGCGTCGTCCACCCCGAGGGTCCGGGCCCAGTCCGCCCCGATGCCCAGCGCCGCCCCGGCCACGGTGAGGTCGTCGTCGCCGAGCTGCCCGGCCAACCCGATGAAGGCGGTGTTGCACGACTTCGCGAAGTCGGTCCCGAACGTCTGCGCCCCCAGCGCCTCGCCCTCGTAGTTGCGGAAGGACCGCCCGTCGACCACGACCGTCGGGGGGCACGGCACGCTGGCCTCCGGTGAGGTGATGCCGCGGGTGAGGTAGGCGTAGGACGTGGTGACCTTGAACGCCGACCCGGGGGCGTACCGGCCGGTCACCGCCCGGTCGAAGCCGCTGCTCGGGCTGTTCGCCACCGCCAGCACCTGCCCGCTCCGCACATCGAGGGCGACCAGCGCCGAGGGCGTCGTGCCCGTCGCGGTGAGCGCCGACTCGGCCGCCTCCTGCACCGTCCGGTCCAGCGACGTCCGCACGTCGGTGCCGTCCGTGGCCGCCTTCTCGAAGAGCACCTTGGCCGTGCTCGAGACCACCCGCACCCCGGGGGTGCCGGCGAGGGTCGCGTCGTACTGACCCTGCAGGCCGGAGAGCCCGGCCCGGTCGCCGTCGGCGTACCGGCCGTCGCTCGCCGTGACGACCTCCTCGGTCACCTCGCCGAACGACCCCAGCAGCGGCTGCCCGAAGGTCCGCGTCGGCCCCAGTGGCTGCTCGGTCCGGGGGTAGATGACACCGGTGAGGGCGTCCAGCCGGTCCCGCCGCGCCGCGAAGTCGGCCTCCCGGTAGGTGATGACCGGGATCGGTGCCTTGGACCCCGCCTTCTGCGCCGCCTGGAGCTTGGCGACGAGCGACCCGGCCGGCTCCCCGGTGATCTCCTCCAGGCCCTTGGCCGCCGCGGGGGTGGCGCGGGTCGGGTCGAGCTGCACGGGATAGACCGCGGCCGTCGGCATCAGCGCCGCGCCACCCCGGTCGAGCAGGTCCCCGCGCGTCCCGGAGACCCGCTCGGCGGTCATCGTGTCGCCGACCTTGATGTCGGGATGCCAGTACGACCCCTCGCGCGGCGCGGCGACCACCCAGGTCCCGGACCGGTCCTGCACGGTGACCGGCACGGCATACCGCCAGGCCGTGGAGCCGGGCAGCGTCCAGGTGACGTCCAGGGTGCTGGTCGCGGTGCCGCCGTTCCGCTCGACGTCACCGGCGCGGACGGCCACCGGTGCGTCCCCCAGGCCCGCGGTCGCCGCGGGGAAGTCCGCGCGCGCCGCCGGGTCGGCGAACGGCACCGCACCGACGTCCTTGGCCGTCCAGGCGGCGGCGTATGCCGTCACGGCCCGCTGCGCGCCCGCGTCGCGGGCGCGCTCCTCCCGCTGCCACCACCACCAGCCCCCGCCCGCCGCGGCGGCGACGAGGAGGAGGGCGAGCGCGGCGGCGATGACCGAGCGGGATCTCATGGGTCCATCCTTCCCCGCGGCGCGGACAGGGGCAGGGTCGGCCAGCCCCGCGAGGTCCGGCCTGTCCGGGCCCGCAGGGCACCGGGGCCCCACCCGGCATCGTCCTCGGGTGTAATGGGGGGTCACGACCCAGCCACCGTGCCCACCGGTCCGGCGGTGGACCTCGAGCACCGGGGGGAGCGGCCCATGTGGGGAACGGATGCCACGGGCCCCGTGCGGCCGCGCCCGGGGCGGCACCGGGCACGGCACCGCTCGCCGCGGCGGCACCCGCTGCTCCGCCGCGCGACCGCCGTGGCCGTGGTCGTGCTCGCCGTCGCCGCGACCGCGAGCGGGGTGGCCTTCGCCCGGCTGACCGGCAACATCCACCGTGTCGACGTCAGCGCCGCGCTGGGCCGCGACCGGCCCACCCCGACGGTCACCGGCGATGCGCCCGGCGGCGAGGGGCATGCCGGGCCGCTCAACGTCCTCCTGCTGGGTTCGGACACGCGCAAGGGCATCGGCACCACCGAGTGCGGCACCGACACCGTCGAGGGCGGGGCCCACTCCGACACCACCCTGCTCGTCCACCTCTCCGCCGACCGCACCGACGTCACGGTGGTGTCCGTCCCCCGGGACTCGATGGTCCCGGCGCCACCGGGCTGCGACCCGGACGTGCCGCGGGCGCAGTGGGTGGTCCGGCAGTGGAACCACAACTTCACCGAGGGCGGCGTCGGCTGCACCATCTCGACCTTCGAGGGCAACACCGGGGTCTTCGTCGACCACTTCGCGGTCGTGGACTTCCGCGGGTTCACGGACATGGTCGACGCGCTGGGCGGGGTGCCGGTGTGCACCTCGGAGCGGATCGACGACGAGGACAGCGGCCTGCACCTGGCGGCGGGCCGGCACCGGCTCGACGGGAAGGCGGCGCTCGGCTACGTGCGGGTGCGCAAGACCGTCGGGGACGGCTCGGACCTGGGCCGGATCCAGCGCCAGCAGGCCTTCCTCTCCTCGGTCGCCCAGCAGGCCACGTCGTCCTCGCTGCTGCTGCGGCCGGACAGGCTCTACCGCTTCCTCACCGCGGCGACCGGCTCGCTGACCACCGACCCGGGCTTCGACTCCGGGACGATGCGTGACCTCGCCGGCAGCGTGCGGGACCTCGGCACCGAGCGCATCCGGTTCGTCACCGTCCCGACCGAGCAGTACCCCGCCGACCACAACCGCGTCCGGTGGACCCGGGGCGCCGGGTCGATCTGGGCCGCGCTCCGCGACGACCGCCCGATGACCTCGCCGGCGCGTCCGAGCGGGCCGCCGTCGGCAGGGTCGGCCCCGAGGTCGGCAGGGTCGGCTTCGCCGTCGCGGGATCGGCCTCGCCGTCGCCCTCCTCCATCGACGTCCGCACCGCCGACGAGGACATCTGCTCCCGGGTCTCCTGACCCGGGAGGGTGGTCACGCGGGTGACGGGCGGCAGGCGCCCGCGGCTTTGCTCCGGGGCGGCGTCGGCGGATAGCCTGTCGGCGCTGCACGGAGGCGTCGCCTAGTCCGGTCTATGGCGCCCGCCTGCTAAGCGGGTTTGGGGCTACAACCCCATCGAGGGTTCAAATCCCTCCGCCTCCGCTGACCGACGAAGGGTCCGCGCCACCCGCGCGGGCCCTTCCTCGTCCCGCACCGGCGTCCCCCTCGAGGAGCTCACCGGCGGGCGGTTCCGTGACCTGCTGCCGGGTCGCCGGGTACACCGGGTGGGCAGGGAGGAGCACGGAGACGGTGGTGTTGCCCGGCCCGCTGGTGAGCTCGACCCGCCCGCCGTGCGCCTGGCCGACGGCCGCGACGATGGACAGGCCCAGGCCGGTGGACCCGGTGCCCCGTGACCGCGAGTCGTCACCGCGGGTGAAGCGCTCGAACACCTGCGGCTGAAGTCCGGTGGGGATGCCGGGCCCGTCGTCGTGGACGCTGAGCCGCACGTGGTCGCCCTCCGGGCGCACGCTCGTGACCACGCGCGTCCCCGGGGGGGTGTGGGCGCGCGCGTTGGCGAGCAGGTTGGCCAGGACCTGGTGCAGGCGGGCCCGGTCACCCGGCACCTCGACCGGCTCGTCCGGCAGGTCGAGCTCCCAGCGGTGGTCCGGCGCCGCGGCGTGCGCGTCGCCGACCACGTCGACGGCGAGCAGGGACAGGTCGACCAGGTCGCGCTCCAGCGGCCGGCCGGAGTCGAGCCGAGCGAGCAGCAGCAGGTCCTCCACGAGCCCCTGCATCCGCAGCGCCTCGGACTCCACCCGTCCGAGGGCGTGCGACACCGTGGGGGGCACCGGGTCCGGCACCCGGCGCGAGAGTTCCGCGTAGCCCCGGATCGAGGCGAGCGGCGTGCGCAGCTCGTGGGAGGCGTCGGCGACGAACTGACGCACCCGGGTCTCGCTCTCCTGCCGAGCCTGCAGCGCCCCCTCGACGTTGTCGAGCAGGTGGTTCAGCGCAAGGCCGACCTGGCCGACCTCGGTCCGGGGGTCGGTGTCCACCGCGGGCACCCGCTGGTGCAGGTCGACCGTCCCGCTGTCCAGGCGCAGCGTCGACACCTTGCCGGCCGTCGCCGCCACCCGGGTGAGCGGCTCCAGGGTGCGGCGCACGAGGTAGGTGCCGCCCAGGCCGACGGCGACGAGGCCGAGCAGGGTGCCTCCCGCGACCAGGGCGACGATCCGGCCGACGATCGCGTCCACCCCGGTGGTGGGCAGCCCCACCACGACGACCGCCGAGGAGTCCGTGGAGGCGGCGACCAGCCGATAGCTGCCGACCCGGCCGCCGAGGTCGACCGTCTCGGGGGTGCCGCTCAGCTCCGCCTCGAGCAGCTCGTCGAGCTGGCGCTGGCTCAGCTGGACCAGGGTGTTGGTCTGGTCCACGACGTAGTTGAGCTCGAGCCCGTTCTCCAGCCGGACGACCTGCCCGTCACGAAACCACACCTGCAGCATCCGGTTGCCGCTGCCGGGGGGCGGCCCGCCGCCCGGACCGTCGCCGTCGACGTCGCGGCGACCGCCCTCGAGGCGCTGGACGGTCTGGACGAGGTCGCGGTCGAGCGCGGCGGTGAGGTAGGCCCGGCTCGCGAGGACGGTCAGGGCGCCGGTGAGGAGCATGACGCCGAGGAAGAGCGCCACCACCGAGGCGACGAGCTTCGTGCGCAGCGTCCAAGCGGACGGCCGCGCTGGTCGGGGCAGCCTCATCCGGCCGGTTCCGCGGGCTTGAGCACGTATCCCACGCCGCGCATGGTGTGGATCATGGGTGCCCGCCCCGCGTCGATCTTCTTGCGCAGGTAGGAGATGTAGAGCTCGACGACGTTCGCCTGGCCACCGAAGTCGTAGTTCCACACCCGGTCGAGGATCTGGGCCTTGGACAGCACCCGCTTCGGGTTGCGCATGAGGTAGCGCAGCAGCTCGAACTCGGTCGCCGTCAGTGCGACCTGCTCGCCACCGCGGGACACCTCGTGGCTGTCCTCGTCGAGGGTGAGGTCGCCGACGACGAGGAGCGAGTCCCACTCGTCGGCCATGACCGCGGTGCGCCGCATCAGGGCCCGCAGCCGCGCGACCACCTCCTCGAGGGAGAACGGCTTGGTGACGTAGTCGTCACCTCCGGCGGTCAGGCCGGCGACCCGGTCCTCCACGGCGTCCCTGGCGGTGAGGAAGAGCACGGGGACGTTGGGGTCGTCACCGCGCATCCGGCGGAGCACCTCGAGGCCGTCGAAGTCGGGCAGCATCATGTCGAGCACGACCGCGTCGGGGTGGAACTCCCGCGCCGCCCGCACGGCGGCGTGACCCGACGCGGCGGCGCGCACCTCCCACCCCTCGTAGCGCAGCGCCATCGACAGCAGCTCGGTGAGGTTGCTCTCGTCGTCGACGACGAGCACCCGGACGGGAGAGCCGTCGGGGCGGGTGAGCCTCGGCTGGGCCGTGGGGCGCGACGTGGTGGCCATGCGACCAGTGAACCGCTCCGGGCCACCGGCCCGCCATGACTCGGCTGTGTCCCTCCTGTGAGGGCAGGGATGGCGGTCCAGCCGCCCGCCCCTAGCGCTCGTGGCGCTCCTGACGCGCGAGCAGCGCCGGGTTGGCGCGGAGGGACTTGAACTCCAGGGCGCGCTGCTCGGCCTCCACGTCGCCCGCCACCCGCGGTGCCCACACCGGAACGGGTTCTGGGCGGCCGCCGTCGTCGATGGCGACGAACACGGTGAGGCACTGGGCGGCCAGCTCCAGCCGCCCGTCGCGGGGGCTGCCCGACCGGGCCCGGACGGCGATGTGCATGCTGGTGCGCCCGGTGTGCACGAGGCGGGCGTCGATCTCGACGAGGTCACCGATCCGCACCGGCTTCAGGAAGCTCACCCCGCCCGAGAAGCGGGAGATGGCGTAGCTGCGGCTCCAGCCCGAGGCGCAGGCGAACGCCGTCTCGTCGATCCACCGCATCAGGATCCCGCCGTGGACCTTGCCGCCCCAGTTCACGTCGGTCGGGCCGGCGAGGAAGCGCAAGGTGGTGACGTGCGCGTCGCTCTCGGACTCCCAGTCGAGGGCGGCGACCAGCTCGATCACCCTCTGGCGCAGCGCCATCCGCCGAGTGGCCTCCTCCTGGGCCGCGCGCAGCACGGCGCTCTCCGGGCGCCAGGGCGGGACCTCGGTGGAGCGGCTGTCGTCGTCGAGGGCGACGAAGACGATGCGGCAGCCGAACGCGTGGCTGGTGCCGCCGCGGCGCGGGTTGCCCGATGCGACGTCGACGACGATCGTCATGCTGCTGCGGCCGGTCAGGACCAGCTGGGCGCTCACCTCGACGAGGTCACCGATGTGGACGGGGCGGTGGAAGTCGACGTTGCCGACGTAGGCGGTGACGCAGTACCGCCCCGACCAGCCCGCGGCGCAGGCGAAGCCGGCCTTGTCGATCCACTCCAGGATTCGCCCGCCGCTCACCGTGCCGCCCTGGCCGGCGTCGGTCGGGGCGGCGAGGAAGCGCAGGGTCACGTGACCGCTGGTGGCCGTGTCGGTGGGCACGGGCCGAGCGTACCGACGTCGCCGCGCACCGGGCGCCGGTGCCGCGAGAGGGGGCCCGGACCGTGCGGTCCGGGCCCCCTCCGGGGATGGATGTCGACCCCCCTCGGGTCGACGCCCAGGGTCAGCCGTCGGCGGCCGCGCGCGCCTCCTCCATGCGGGTCTTGAGCGTGTTCAGCTCGTCCTGCAGCTGTGAGGGGAGCCCGTCGCCGAACTTCGCGAACCACTCCTCGATGAGCGGAAGCTCCTTCTCCCAGTCCTCGAGCTTGACCGCGAGCGCCTTGGTGACCTGCTCGTCGGTCATGTCCAGGCCGGTGGTGTCCAGGGCGCCGGGGGCGGGAACGAGTCCGACCGGGGTCTCGACGGCCTCGGCCTTGCCGTCGAGGCGCTCGACGACCCACTTCAGCACCCGGGCGTTGTCACCGAAGCCCGGCCACAGGAACGACCCTTCCTCGTCGTCGCGGCGGAACCAGTTGACCTGGTAGATCCGCGGCAGCTTGGACTCGTCGGCCTGCTTGCCGATCTCCAGCCAGTGGTTGACGTAGCTGCCGGCGTCGTAGCCGATGAAGGGCAGCATCGCCATCGGGTCGCGGCGGACGACACCGACCGCGCCGGTCGCCGCGGCCGTCGTCTCCGAGGACAGGGTCGCGCCGACGAACACGCCGTGGGTCCAGTTGCGGCTCTCGTAGACCAGCGGCACGGTGGTCTTGCGGCGGCCGCCGAAGAGAATGGCGTCGATGGGGACGCCGTTGGGCTCGTCGTACTCCGGCGCGATCATCGGGCACTGCTTGGCGGGGGTGGTGAAGCGGCTGTTCGGGTGGCTGGAGACGACCCCGCTCTCGGGCGTCCAGTCGTTGCCCTTCCAGTCGGTCAGGTGCGCCGGCGGCTCCTTGCTCATGCCCTCCCACCACACGTCGCCGTCGTCGGTGAGGGCGACGTTGGTGAAGATCGAGTTGCCCTTCTCGATCGTCCGCATGGCGTTGGGGTTGGTGTGCTCAGCGGTGCCCGGGGCGACGCCGAACAGACCGAACTCGGGGTTGACGGCATACAGGCGACCGTCCGGACCGAAGCGCATCCAGGCGATGTCGTCGCCGACCATCTCCGCCGTCCAGCCCTCGAGGGTGGGGTCGATCATGGCGAGGTTGGTCTTGCCGCACTGGCTCGGGAAGGCGCCCGCGATGTAGTGGACCTTTCCCTCCGGGGAGACCAGCTTGAGGATGAGCATGTGCTCGGCCATCCAGCCGTCGTCCCGGGCCATCGCGGACGCGATGCGCAGGGCGTAGCACTTCTTGCCGAGCAGGGCGTTGCCGCCGTAGCCGGAGCCGAAGGACCAGATCTCGCGGGTCTCGGGGAAGTGGGCGATGTACTTGGTGGAGTTGCACGGCCACTTCACGTCGGCCTCGCCCGGCTGGAGCGGGGCGCCGACGGAGTGCAGTCCCTTGACGAAGTCCGCGCCCTGCTCCTCGAAGGCCTTGAGCACCGGGGCGCCGACACGGGCCATGATGGCCATGGACACGACGACGTACTCGGAGTCGGTGATCTCGATGCCGTACATCGGGACGTCGGCCTCGATGTGGCCCATGACGAAGGGGATGACGTACATCGTCCGGCCCTTCATGCACCCCGAGTAGAGCTCGGTCATGACGGCCTTCATCTCGGCCGGCGACTTCCAGTTGTTGGTGAACCCGGCGTCCTCCTCCTCCTCGGAGCAGATGAACGTCTGGTCCTCGACGCGGGCGACGTCGGTGGGGTCGGAGAAGGCGAGGTAGGAGTTGGGCTTCTTCTCCTCGCTGAGCTTCACGAAGGTCCCGGCCCCGACGAGCTTGGCGTTGATCCGCTCGCGCTCGTCGTCGGACCCGTCGACCCAGACCACGGAGTCGGGGGTGGTCATCGCGGCGACCTCGTCGACCCAGGCCTGCAGCCCGGGGTGACTGGTGCCCGTTATGTTCGCGGCTTCTATGGTCATGTGGCGTGTCGTCCTTCCGCCCGGGCGCACCCCGGCCTTCGTTCTCAGAGGCCGGGTCGCCTGTCGGGGCGCACCCGCCGACTGAACTGAATGATGTGGTTCCACGGTACCCCCGCCCGTGTCGTCGACGACACCGGGCGGAGCGGGCACGGACCCCTCGATGCCGAGCGTCCGACGGCGATGCCGGCCGATCAGCGGCGAAAGGTGTGACCGTGCAACGGTAGAGGGGTTGCCGGGGGGCATCCACACCGGCCGGAAGGGCGGCGTATGAGACACCTCACAGGGGCCCATGCGGATGGCCTGCTCTGGTGCGGTGAAGGTGGTGTGGTGACGGCCCGCCGCGGCCGGGCGACTACCGATGCGGAGCGGCCACCGGGTACTCTTGCCGATCGTTGCGCTCAGCGCGACCGGCGCCCGTAGCTCAACGGATAGAGCATCTGACTACGGATCAGAAGGTTGGGGGTTCGAATCCCTTCGGGCGCGCTTCGCAGCAAGCCGCTGACCTGCGGGTTTGCCTGGCGCTCATCCTCCTCCACCGTTGCGAAGAGGGCCTCTGCTAACGGTTTGCTAACGGAGGCACCCAAGATCCGAGGGCGAGGTCCGCGATGCGAGTCGCTGCATCGTGCTGCAGACCCGGGGCGACGTGGCTGTACATGTTGGCGGTGACGCTGATGGAGGAGTGGCCGAGGCGCTCCTGCATGACCTTGAGATGAACGCCTCCGCGTAGGGCCAGGCTGGCGTGGGTGTGTCGCAGGTCGTGCAGCCGAATCCGAGGGAGTCCGGCGCGCTTGACCAGGACTGCGAAGCGCTTCGAGACGTACTCCGGGTGCCACGGCGATCCGTCCTCGCGGGTGAAGACGTAGTCGCCCGGGTGCCACGCGGACCCAAGTAGCTGTCGTTGGGCGTCCTGTCGCTGTTGGACGTGCCGGAGAACGGCGACCGTGATCGGGTCCACGGCGATGGTGCGGGAGCTGCGGGTTGTCTTGGGTTCGTCGACGATCACCTTGTAGCGGACGCTGAGCATGGACTGCCGCACGGACACGGCGCAGTTGGCGAGGTCGACCTGGGACCAGCAGAGGCCGACGGCCTCGCCGCGTCTCATTCCGGTGGTGGCGAGGACAAGGAACAAGGGCCCCAGGGGGTCAAGCAGTGTCGCGTCCAGGAAGCGCTGCAGCTGCTGCGGACTCCACGTCGTGCCGGTGCGGTGCCGGTCGCGGGGGAGTCTCACACCGGCGGCCGCGTTGGCGTGGACCAGGCCGTCTCGCAGGGCCGCGTTGAGGCAGGCGTGCAGCAGCGCATGCACGCGGCGGATGGTCGCCGGGCTGAGCGGTGGCCTCGCCTCGCCGGCCGCGAGCCGGGAGCCGGGAGCCGGGAGATGAGTCTCTCGCAGTCGCTACGCGTCAAACGCCTGAGCTGCTTGCGTCCGAGGATCGGGATCAGGTGGCGTCGTCCGAGCGTCTCGTATGAGAGGACGGTGTTCGGTCGCAAGTCGTGCAGGGACGGAAGCCACTCGTCGAAGAAGTACGTTTCCAGCGTCACTGCGCCGCTCGTAGTGGGAGACCGTGTGGACTCCGTCATGGAGGCGGCCAGCGCCCGCTCCGCCTCCCGCTTCGTCGAGAACCCGCCGCGCCATCTCTGGCGTCGCTTGCCGCTCGCGTCGGGCTCGAGGTCGTGGACGAAGCCCCAGCGGCTCCCTCGCTTGAGGACGTGCCCTCTCAAGGGTCAGGCGTTTCGGCGTAGAGCGGTCGGTCCCTGCCGCTCGTTGCGATCGGACTCTTGGCCATCGGGCGGTTCGCCAGGGGCAACGCCGAGCAGCTCAAGCACCGGTGCTGTCGGGATGCGGATCAGCTTGCCCAAGCGGAACACGGGGGTCGGCCATTGGCCTGTGCGGACCAGCTCGTAGACCGCCGTGCGGCTCATACCGAAAAGGGCCGCCGTGGTGGGTACGTCGAGAGCCGGCGGGAGGCCGTCCAACTGAGCACGATTCATGACCATCTCCGGGCGTCTCGGAAGGCTTACTGCTCCTCTGAAAAGGAGCATACCACAGAAGCCAGTGGATCGAACAAGCTAAACCTAGGTAGCGACGCTCGATGAGCGGCAGCGTTGGAACAGCTCCGACCTGGCTCGGTGGCGACCTTGCGCTCGTCGCCGACCCGAGCGGGGGACTGACCGGACGCATGGTGCCGGCGCGAATGCCCACCCTCTGCGCCTGGGGCACCCAGTAGACGCAGGAAAGGACCGAGAGCTCACTACCATTTCTGTGCGCTGATTCGACTTTGAGCCGGGCCAGCCGCTGAGAGGGCACTGCGCTGCCCGTTCGGGCTCGTTCAGGCGGTGGCCGGGGCCGCTATCCGGCTGTAGGGCGCAGCCGACGGGTCGGCAAGGACACGGCGGTAGAGCTTGAGCAGGTTGTGGGTGCCGCAGA